>DASXFX010000212.1:0-19913 GCA_036489375.1 Binataceae bacterium (SeqCode)
TCTGCTCTGCCGCTCTGCTCTGCCGCTCTGCTCTGCCGCTCTGCTCTGCCGCTCTGCTCTGCCGCTCTGCTCTGCCGCTCTGCTCTGCCGCTCTGCTCTGCCGCTCTGCTCTGCCGCCGCTTTATTCGGCCTTCAGCCAGACCGTGAGGCCATCAACCTTCTCGACGCGGCAGCGCTGGCCCTTGCGCAGTCCGACCGACTCGATATTGCGCGCGCTCCAGCTCGAACCCCGCAACGCGGCGCGGCCGACGGCATTGGCCGCGAGGTCCTCGTCCGGGGTCGCTACCTCGCCGACGAGGTATTGAAAGTCGGCGTCGTGCCCGCGATGAGCCTGAAAATGTCCGATCAGAGGCTTGCGCACCGCGAGCAGGATAACGACCGACAGCCCCCCGAAGATGATCCACTGGGACCAGTGCGGCGCGCCGCTCCCCATCGCGGTGATCGCGGCAACGATGAACGCACTGGCGCCGACGCAAAACAATGAGAAGTCATGCGTAAAATGGACCTCAATAGCCATGCATGCAATTCCCAGGACAATCCAAGCCCACCAAACCATTGTTCAGCTCCTCGTCGTGCCTGATTAGAAGATCGTCTCGCATCGACAACCCGAGTGTCAATGCCAGTCGTAAGCCGTGAAAAGAGGCCCAAAATGCTGCGTTTTTGTGAAGAAATCAGAATCGATAGCTTTTCAGGAAACTGAAACCTCATCGAGGTTTCAGACTTCCCATTATGACTGCCGCTCGCGATGCTCGGGTCGCCAGCCAGGTCCACCGTCAAGGCGCTGAAGTGGAAGGCGCGCGTTTGCTGGTAGCACCGTTAACGAGGGCGCCGACGGCGTTCGGGAGTCGGGTCAGCGAACTCAGACGGATGCGCCGCCGAAGCACGCCGTGACGAGGATGGTCGACGAACGGACCATTCACTGGAGCACTGCGCAAGGACGATAAGGCGCCGGTTGGCAGATGGGTCGCGACGGGCGCGCGGTCATCGAAACACAGCCGGGGGCGGGGTTACCAGACGTTGGGGATGATGGCGTCGGTGGTGCGCATGTACGCAGCGTACTCGTCACCGTGATACGCGAGCATCTCGGCCTCCTCCTCTTTGATGCGCCGATTCAGGATGTAGGCGCCCCACAGCACCACGACCACCATCGTGACCGGCGCTGCGTATTCGAAGGGCCACGCGAAGAGCACCAGGAAGTCGCCGACGTAAGTCGGATGGCGGATGTAGCGGTAGAGCCCATTGCGGACGATCGGGGCGGGCTCGTCGGAGGTGGCACCGGCCGAATAGAAGCCGAGCTGGATCCGCGCGCCGAGCACCAGCCATAGCCCTATCAACTCGATTAGGATGCCCAGGCCCGCGAGCCAATTTGGCGCGTCGCCGGTGTAATACGATCGCTCCAGGGGGGCCGCCGCGAACATCAGGAGCACCGGCAACTCGTTCATCACGCGGCGCGCGAAATGCGCGGGGTCGTTCCCGAGCATCGACTCGTCGCGGACCAGCAGGTCGGCGATGCGAAAGGCGGCGTAGGCGATCAGGTACGCATAAACATAAGGATGGAGGCCCAGGTAGTTGCTGATGCCGAGACCGACCGCGACCGCGCCGACCACAGCCAGCAGGTAGATGACGGTTTCCGCGATGCGGGTCGAAAGCGCGCGGGACGACAACGGCGCGCGCGCCACGCGATCAGGCGGCGCAGCCTCGGCTGCCGCGCCTAAGGAACCGGTACTCGCCTTGAGCGAGCCGGTCGATCGTTGCGGTCCACTGGCGGTGGGCTCGACAGGTGATTCGTCCGACATGCGAGGACTTTCACACGATACGATTCAGGAATCAAAGCTTGAGCAACGCGCAGGCTGCGCAAGCGGTTTCTAACGATCGCGGCTCACGAAGCGGATGCGGCCAGGCGCTCGAGGCTCTCGCGCGCGTCGAGCACGGCCTCATCGAGCGCGGAACCGATGATGTAGAAGAGTCCACTGCGCGCCAGTTCGGCTTCGAGTTCCGGGTTGACTTCGATCACGACGAGGGTGTGGCGGTCGTCCTTAAGCTGATCGGCGACCACTCGGCCGAAGCGTCCGTAGCCGACCAGGATCACGTGCCCTTCGAGGTGCTGGATCTTTCGGTTCATCGTGTTCTTCCCGACGAATTCCCTGAACTGCCCTGAAACCACGACTTCAGTGATGGCGGCAAAGACATAGTAGGCGGTGCCGACGCCGACAAAAATCATCGCGATAGTGAATAGACGCCCCGCGGTATCGAGCGGCTTCACCTCTTCGTAACCGACCGTGGTGATAGTGATGACCGTCATGTACAGCGCATCGAGAAAGGACATGTGCTCGATGAGCATGTAGCCGGCGCTGCCGACCAGCGTCAGCATGGCAATGAGAGCGATGCCGAGGGCAACGCGGCGCGCCAGGTTCATCGAGGACGCCGCGGGCAATGCCGAGCGGCGCGAGAGCGATCGCGGTCAGGCACCGGGAGCCGCCGAAGAAGGATGCGCAGGGCCAGCGATCAGGCCTCGCCGGCCTCGCGCGCTTCGAGCCAGCGCTCGGCGTCGATCGCCGCCATGCATCCGGTGCCGGCTGCGGTGACGGCCTGGCGATAGATCGGATCGGCGACGTCGCCGGCGGCGAATACGCCCTCGACATTGGTGTAGGTCGAACCCGGGCGCACGATCAGATAACCGAGCTCGTCCATGTCGAGCTGGCCGTGGAAGATGGTGGTGTTGGGATGATGGCCGATCGCCATGAAGACCGCGTCGGTGCGGAAGTCGCGCTGTTCGCCGGTGGCGACATCCTTGAGGCGCACGGCGCTGACGCCGGTCGCCGGCTCGCCGAAGATCTCCTCGACGACCGAATTCCAGATGAAGCCGATCTTGGGATGCTTGTGCGCGCGATCCTGCATGATCTTGGATGCACGTAGCGTGTCGCGCCGATGGACGACGGTGACCTTGCTGCAAAAGCGCGTGAGGAAGTTGGCCTCTTCGAGCGCGGTATCGCCGCCGCCGACGACGACGGCTTCCTTGTCTTTGAAGAAGGCGCCGTCGCACGTCGCACACGCGCTGACGCCGTAGCCCATTAGGCGCTTTTCGGACTCGAGGCCGAGCAGCTTGGCCGACGCGCCAGTCGCGACGATGAGGGTCTCCGCCATGATCATCGCACCGTCAACCGCGATCTCGAACGGATACTTGGCGAGGTCAACGGTGGTGACCGCGCCGGTGAGGAACTGGGTGCCGAAGCGCGCGGCCTGCTTGCGGAAGATATCCATCATCTCGGGCCCGTGAATGCCGTGCTCGAAGCCGGGGTAGTTTTCGACCTCGGTGGTGATGGTGAGTTGGCCGCCGGGCTCATGGCCCTCGATCAGGAGCGGAGCCAGATTGGCGCGCGCGCTATAGAGCGCGGCGGTGAGGCCGGCCGGACCGGAGCCGAGGATGACGACGCGATTCACCAGGTTGTTCGATTCGTCGAGAACGGGTTCTGTTACTTTGGATTCGTCTGGCATGGAGCCTTTTGCGCGATTTCGATTTGGCCGCGCACGAACGCGACGGTTTTATTTTACACTACTGGCGAGCCAGCATAAGCTCTTAGCCACTAGCTCCGATTAGCGCAACTATGACCCGCAAACGACGCCCTGCTGAAGCCCCACCTCCCGCGCAACTGACTCATCTGGATGCGAACGGACGCGTGCGCATGGTGGACGTGGGCGAAAAGCCGGTGACGCGGCGCGAGGCGATCGCACGCGGCGCGGTGCACATGGCGCCGGCGACGCTCGACGCGATCGTGGGCGGCACGCTCAAGAAGGGCGAAGCGCTGGCGACGGCGCGGCTGGCCGGAATCATGGCGGCCAAGCGCACCTACGAGCTTATCCCGCTGTGTCATCAGATACCGCTCGAAGTCGTGGAAGTCGATTTTCAGCCGGACGCGGAGGCATCGGCCCTGCAAATCCAGTCGCGTGCCGTGAGCAACGGCCGCACCGGGGTCGAAATGGAAGCGCTGATTGCGGTGAGCGCAGCAGCCCTGACGATTTACGATATGGCCAAGGCGATCGATCGCGCGATGACGATCGATGCGATCCGGCTGGTGCGCAAGAGCGGCGGCCGCAGCGGCGACTTCATCCGCGAAGGCGAACGCGAGCGGCGTTGAGTGCCGGCGCCTGACGCGGCGCGCACGCATAATTCTCCAATCACGCATAATTTTCCAATGACGATAACAGGGCGAATTTTCTTGAAGCCGGGGCGCGACGGCCCCGTGCGTGGCGGCAATCCGTGGATCTTTTCGCAGGCGATTGCGAAGGTCGAACCGGCGGCCTTGGGCGCGGGCGATTGGGTGCAGGTGCTGGATGCGGGCGGCGACGCGGTCGGAGTCGGCTACTACAATCCGGCGACGACGATCGCGGTGCGGATGGTCGCGTTCGACGCAGCGCTGCAGCCGGAGCAGATCATCCGCCACCGGATTGAACGCGCGATCGCATTGCGGCGGCGCGTTATCCGCGGCGACACCGACTGTTACCGGATGGTCAACGGCGACGGCGACGGACTTTCGGGCGTGGTGGTTGACCGTTATGGCAGCGTGCTGGTGGTGCAACTACTGACGGCGGGGGCGGATCGGATGCGCGGCGAAATCGTCGCAGCGCTGCGCGAGCTGGTAACCCCGCTCGCGGCGTCGGCACTCTCGATAATCGAGCGCAGTCATGGCGCGGTGCGCAAGCAGGAGGGCCTTGCGGACCATAGCGAGGTGCTCGCGGGCACGCCGCCGAGCGAGACGATCGCAGTCGAACACGGCATCCGGCTGGCGATCGATATCGATCGGGGGCAGAAGACCGGCGCGTTCCTCGATCAGCGTGAGAATCGGGCGCTGTTGCGCGAGTTGGCGCGCGGGGCACGGGTGCTCGACGCGTACTGTTACGGCGGCGGCTTCAGTCTGGCGGCGATTGCGGGCGAGGCGCGCGCTGTGGTCGCGGTCGATTCGTCGGAACGCGCATTGGCGACGGCCCAGCGCAACCTCGATCTTAACGGCTATCGCGGGTCGCGCGCCGAGCTGATCCGTAGCGACGCGGTGCGCTACCTGGCGGAGATCGGCGAAGCGAACCCGGCGACGGCGGCGAGTCGCTTCGACCTGATCGTGATCGATCCGCCGCCACTCGCGCGCAGTATCAAAGACGTGGCCCACGCGGCGCGGCTCTATACCGACCTCAACGCGTTTGCGATGCGCGCGCTGGCGCCAGGCGGCTACCTGATGACGTTCAGTTGCTCGATGCATTTCCGCGGCGAGGATTTTGTGCGCGCGGTGCGGATCGCGCAGACTAAATCGGGTCGCCGGCTGCAGATGATCGCGCGGCTCGGTCCCGGCCCGGATCATCCGGTGCTGCTGGGACACGCGGAAGGTGAATACCTGACGGGGTTGCTGCTCGCGGACCTGGCGTAGCCGGCGGCGGCCCGGAGCACTTCACGATGAAACTCGAACGGCTCGACCATTTTGGCCTCGAAGTGGCGGACCTCGCGCGCGCCGAACGCTTCTACACGGAAGTGCTGGGCCTCGCGATAGTGGGGCACCTCGGCGATCAGACGCTGCTGCAATGCGGCGATCAGAACCTGGCGCTGTTCGAGGTCAAACGCGAAGCGCTCAGTGCGGAAGAGCGTCGCGAGCGGATCGCGCATCCGCTCGGAAAAGGTCATCACGCGTTTCGGGTCAACCCGCAAGACTTCGCGACGGCGCGCGAACGGCTCAGCCGGGCGGGCGTCGAATGCGCCCGCAATATCGATTGGGGAGATCACGATTGCATGTATTTTCTTGACCCTGACGGCAACCTGCTGGAGATCGTGAGTTATCGCTAAAAGCATCATTACTGGTCCAAGATTATCCCTCCTCACCCGCGCGCAAAGGGGGCGGAAGCGTCGAGGACGGCGTGCGAGCGCGTTAAAGGCCGACCGCGCATTGTTGTCCGCGGGCGGCGATTCGCCTAAACCCATTGCATGATTCGAGGCCCCGGCATCGCCGCCCTTATCGGCGCGAGTCTCGCAGCGGCGTTGCTTTGCACAACGGCCGCGGCTGCGACGATCCATTTTCGGGTCGATCCGAACGCGACGCAGATAGTTGCCAGCGTGAAAGAACCGCTGGCGCGAATCCGCGGCGCAGCTTCCGGCACGTTCAACGTGATCGACGGAACGATCGAGGGCGACCCGGCGAATCCGGTGCAGGGCGGCCGCATCGCGATCACGTTCGACGCCACCAGCTACAAGTCGGGCAGCGCCTATCGCGACAAGCGGGTAACGCGCGACGCGCTCGATGCGGAGCACTTTCCCGTGATCAAGTTCGTGAGCACGCGCATCGAGGATTTCAAGTGGGTATCGCGGAACGTCGAGGCGACCGCGACGGTCGTCGGCGACCTCACGCTCCACGGCGTCACGCGCGAGGTGCGGATCCCAATCGACGCGACCCTTTCACCTGACAAGAAACTCTTCAGCACCGACGGCGACTTCGATTTCACGATGAGCGACTTCGGCATCGAGCAGCCGAGCACCTTGTTCGGAGCGCTGCGGACGGGACGCAAGGTGGACCTCAATTTCCGCGTGGTGGCGGTGCCGGCGGACCAGGCGATCGCGACCCCGACGCCAAAATGATCGCATCTGAGGGTGGCGGATTGTTGTCGAATGCGCGCGATTCGCCTAAATGCATTGCATGAATTTTCGCCGATGGGCGTACGCCCTCATGCTGATGCCGATGACCGCGCTGATCGCGACGCCCGCCTGCGCGAAGCTGATCAAGTTCACGATCGATCGCAAAGCGTCGCATATCGTTGCGACCGTAGATGAGCCACTCGCGCGGATGCAGGGCAGCGTCGCGGGCAGCTTCGAGATCATCACGGGCGAGATCGACGGCGATCCGGCCGACCCCGTGGGCACCGGCCATATCGATATTGTGATCAATGCGACCACCTACAGCTCCGGCAACACGCATCGCGACAACGTGGTGCTGCACGACGCGCTGGAGACGCGCTTTTACCCGATAATCAAGTTCGTCAGCACGCGCATCGAGAATCTCAAGTGGGACCAGCAGGGCGTCAGCGGGACTGCGACGATCGTCGGCAACCTGCGCCTTCACGGGGTCATCAAGGAGATCAAGGTGCCGGTGAACGGGTTCTACGCGACCGATGGCAGTTTCAGCGTGGACGGCGACTACCAGTTCGACTGCACCGATTTCGGCATCAGGCCGCCCCGCGGATTGTTCGGTACATTGCAGGCGGGAAAGATGGTGGACCTCAATTTTCGGATCGCGGCGAATCCGGACGACACGCCCGCAGCGACGCCGACACCGCCTTGACCGCGCGCCAACGCGAGTTGGCAGGCACGCGCCCGATGCGGTAATCATCGGACTCCGGCGATTCTCAGAACCCGCGATGGCGCTGTACAGGGCTCGTGCATCGAGTCGGAATCGCGACCAACGCGTGCGCCGGTAAGTAGCAGGAGGGCTTAGCGTGAAATTCGGTCTTTTTTATCAACTGCCTTGCGCTCCGGAACAGTCCGAGGCCACACGCTATCGCGAAACCGTCGAGCAGGTAGTGCTCGCCGATGAGATCGGTTTCGATGTCGCCTGGCTGGCCGAATTACATTTCTTTCAGCCCTTTTCGATCATGCCGGCGCCGCTGATCCTTGCGACCGCGATCGCGCAGCGCACGCGGCGCATCCGGCTGGGCACTGGGGTCTCGCTGTTACCGTTTCATCATCCGCTGCGGCTGGCCGAGGAGGCCGCGACGGTTGACATTCTGAGCGATGGGCGGCTCGATTTAGGAGTCGGGCGCGGCACCATCGCGGTGCATTTCCAGGGCTTCGACGTTCCGCGAGACGAAAGCCGCGAGCGCTTCGAAGAGGCACTCGAAATCATTCAGCAGGCGTGGACGACCGAATCGTTCTCGTACAGCGGCAAGCATTTTCAGATACCGGAAACCGCAGTGGTGCCGAAGCCGCTACAAAAGCCGCATCCGCCCATTCGCATCGCGGCGAACAGCCCCGAAACAGCGGCCTTCGCCGGATTGAAAGGGTACGACATACTGGCGGCCTCGCCGATCAATCCGATGCCGGGATTTTTCGATCACGTCCGCAGTTATCGCGAGGCGCTGGCTAAGGCGGGCCATCAGGTAGAAAAGCACGATGTCGCCGCGGCGTTTTTCACTAACACCTCGGACACGGTCGCGCGCAGCCGCGCCGAATACGAGCATTCGATCATGCATTACTTCCGCACGATCGGAGCGCAGGCGCAGCGCGGCGACCGTTCGCAATACGATGGCTCCTACGCTTATCTGAAGCAGGTGCGCGAGCGCGTCGCGGCGATCGAGTGGGACACCATCGCCGACACCATGGCGATTTTCGGCAGTCCCGAGCAATGCATCGCGCGGATCGAGGAAATCTATCGGGGTGCGAAAATCAATCAGTTAGTGTGCTGGTTCAATCCCGGCGGCCGTATTCCGCATCGCGACGTTATGGCCGCGATGGAACGCTTTGCGACCAAGGTGATTCCCGCAGTGCGCCATCTCGGCGAATAGTCGCAGGCGATAGCGGAGGAGGATTCTCGAACAGCCAATCGGAAGGGTCAGGCAGCGGCAGTGGACTGCACCAGTTCGAACGCGCCTGCTTCGATCGATTCGGTGGATCGCAGGACGACCTTGATGCCGAGGCGGCTCTCGAGCACGCCAAGGTCTTTGGACCCGACGTCGTATAGGTAACGCGCGACGGCGGGATTGATCTTCACCACGATAAGATCGTTGCGCGGATGGTGTCCGGCCGCGCGATGGATGCCGCGCAGAACGTCGGCGGCGAGGGTCGCGACCGACTTCACTACGCGCCGCCCGTGGCACTTCTGGCACTGCTCGGTGAGCATTTCCTCGAGGCTTTCGCGGGTCCGCTTGCGCGTCATCTGCACCAGCCCGAGCTCGGAGATCCGCAACATTGAGCTGCGCGCCTTGTCGCGCTTGAGCGCCTGCGCGAGGGCGTCGCCGACGCGTTTGCGATCGGTCTCGCGCGTCATGTCGATAAAATCCACGATGATGATGCCGCCGATGTTGCGCAGCCGCAGTTGCCGCACGACCTCGTCGGCCGCCTCCAGGTTGGTCTTCAGCACCGTCTCGTCCTGATTGCGCTTGCCGACGAAGCGGCCGGTGTTGACGTCGATCGCGGTCAGCGCCTCCGCCTGATCGAACACCAGGTAACCGCCCGATTTGAGCCAGACCTTGCGCTCGAGTGCGCGGTCGATCTGCGGCTCGATCTGGAAATGGTCGAAGATCGGTTCCTCGGCCTCATAAAGCGAGATGCGCGAGCGCAGCCGCGGCATGTAATTCTGGACAAACTCGACGATGCGATCGTAGGTCTCGGGATCGTCGCACCAGAGCTTGTCAACGTCGCTCGAAAAGAGGTCGCGCACCACGCGCAACGCGACATCAAGGTCGCTCGAAAGCATCGAGGCCGGCGGCATGGTCTCGCTCTGCTTCACCACCGACGACCAAAGTTTGGTCAGGAAGGAAACGTCGCGTTGGATTTCGCGCTTGCTGACGCCCTCGCATACCGTGCGCACGATGAAGCCGCCCTGGTCCGGGCGCAATTCACCGACGGCCGCACGCAAGCGCTGACGTTCCTGCGCGCTCTCGATGCGCCGGGAGATTCCGATGTGATTGCTGGTCGGCGTGTACACCAGATGGCGGCCGGGGAGCGAGACGAACGAAGTCAGCCGCGCGCCTTTGGTCCCCATCGGCTCCTTGGCGACCTGCACGATGATGTCCTGACCGCGTTTGAGCACTTGTTCGATGGGCAACCGCGCACGCCGTTCGGGCCTGCGGCGACGGCGGCCACGCGGGCCGCGTCCGGAGGCCGCGGGGGCGGCACTCTCGTCGTCATCGGCTGGCGCGTCTTCCGCGCCTTCGTCGACCGCGGAGTCGCCGCCGTCTTCGAGATCTTCCGGGCCAGCGGCCTCACTATCGTGGTCGTGAATTGGCTCCGTTTCGACATCTTCCTCGCCGATGACCTCGGCGGCCGATCCGAAACCTTCGATACCGGTGTGGAAGTCTGAGACGTGCAGGAAGCCAGCCTTATCGAGTCCAATATCAACGAACGCCGCCTGCATCCCGGGCAACACGCGGGTAACTTTGCCTTTGTAGAGATTACCGACGAGGCCCTGACGCTCGTTGCGTTCGAGATGGAACTCGCTCAGCACGCCATCTTCCAGCAGGGCCACGCGCACTTCGAGGGTAGAGGCGTTGATTACAATTTCGCGCTTCACAGGAGTGATGTTCCGGACAGTTGGGAGGATGCCGTCAAGGTTGCACAACGTTCCTGCACTCAGCGGGCATCCGCTGGCCGAGTGGTCGTTGGCGATGGCAGCGGATAATCATATTTCAGGGAACGTTGCTTCGGGCCGGCAAAACCTCACACGTCCAACTGAGATGATACGGAGCGAGTCCAATTTCCGCAAGGTGACATCGGCGTGAATTGCGGCCCTTGAGAGCGCGCGTGCGCCTTCGAGACGAATTAAAATACCGTTACAGGCTTGACTCAGGTCCTCGGTTCCCGTTGATTGATGTACGATGGCAGCGTCAGCGGACAGCTTGATGGCGCATCCGGTGGGAGCCCCCCTGCTCAACAGCAAGGTCCTGGTTCTCAATCGATCGTACCTCCCTGTTCACGTTACTTCGGTCAAACGCGCCTTCGCCTTGCTCTACCAAGGCGTGGCACGGGCAGTTGACGAGCAGTACCGCATTTTCGACTTCGACAGTTGGCGCGAGCTCGCAATCGAGAACCATCACGAGCGCGTGGGCGTGATCGGCGGCTTTATCCGGGTGCCGCGGGTGCTGCTGCTGACTGCCTACGAACGCGTGCCCAAGCGTCACGTGCGCTTCTCACGCTTCAATATCTACGCTCGCGACAACAACACCTGCCAATACTGCGGCAAGCGCCTGCCGCGCACGGAACTCAATCTCGACCACGTGGTGCCGCGTTCACGCGGCGGCATGTCCACCTGGGAAAACGTCGTCTGCTCGTGCCATAGCTGCAATCGACGCAAGGGCGGCCGCACTCCCGACGAAGCGGGGATGCCCTTGGTCAAGCGACCGCTGCGGCCGCAATGGACTCCGTTCAGCACCGAGATGTTCAGTCTCCGGCGCTATCGCGAGTGGATGCCATTTCTGACCACAGTCGACACCGCCTACTGGAACACTGAACTCCTGCAAGATTAGGTCGAGCCTGGCGCGGCCTACGGGTTGCGCTGGCGAGCCATTAGCATCGATTGGACCGGCAGCCGCGCGACGCTAACCTGCGCGCCGAGGCGTAGGTTTAGCGAAGACTCGTCCACAGGCGGCGAACCACATTCAGCGGGGTTTGTGGAGTGTCGTGGCATACGACGGGTTGGGTAAGTGTTGACCCAACGTCTTGATGGGATATTCTCGGTGGCGTGGTGTGGTGGTGGAGGCGATGGCAGCAGTATGCGTCTTAAGAGCCTTGAATTAGTCGGCTTCAAATCGTTTCTCGACGCAACCGTAATCAGCTTCAGTCCGGGTGCGACGGCCGTAGTCGGACCCAACGGATGCGGCAAGTCGAATGTCGTCGATGCGATCCGCTGGGTGCTCGGCGAGCAGGCGCCGTCGCGCTTGCGCGGCAAAAGCGCCGACGATCTGATTTATGCCGGCAATGATTCCAATGCGGCCGCGGGCATGGCTGAAGTCACGCTGTTGCTGGAGGCCGAGGACTCGAGTTCCCTCCCCGAGCCGTATGCTGCGCTGAGCGAAGTCGCAGTCACCCGGCGGGTCTATCGTTCGGGCGATTCGGAATATCTGCTCAACCGGATTCCATGCCGGCTCAAGGACATCACCGAATTCTTCATGGCCGCGCAGATTCATAGCCGCGGCTACGCGCTGATCGAGCAAGGCCGGATCGAGGAAATAATCCAGGCCAAGCCGCACGAATTGCGCACGATGGTCGAAGAGGCCGCCGGCCTGTCGCTATTCAAGGGACGGCGCGAAATGAGCGAGCGCAAGCTCGAACGGGTCAAGGAGAATCTGGCCCGGGTGGACGACGTGCTGAGCGAGATCGAGCGGCAGCTCAATTTCGCCCGGCGTCAGGCCAAGAAGGCCGAAGCCTATAAATTGATACGCGCCGAGCTTTCGGAACTGGAACGGCTGGCGGCGGGCCGCCGGCTGATCGAGCTCCACGGAGACTTGGCCGCGCAGTCCGCACGCGAGCTCGAATTGCGCGAGGATTCCGAGGCGGCGCGCGGCGAAATCGAAACTGCGCAGACTGGAACCGAGGAAGCGGGCGCGGCGTTGGCGATCGCGCGCGATGAGCTGGCGGCCTCGGGCCGCGAGCTGGACAATCTACGCGCCGCGTTCGAGGAGCGCGCGCGGACGCGCGGGTTCCTCGAACGGCGGCTCGGCACTATCGCACAACTGGAGCCGGACCTGACGCAGCGTCTCGGCGACCTCGAAGTGCGGGCGACCGCGGGACGCGCCGCGCGGGCCGAGGCGGGCGCGCGCCTGGCGCGTCAGAGCAACGCCGACGACGGCGCCAGCGAGGCGGCGCTCGCCGCGTTGCGCGCCGAACATCAGGCGGCGGAACAGGCGCTGCGCGCGGACGAACGCCTCACCGAAAGCTTGAAGGACGATCTCTCGGAACTGGTGCGTGAAGCAGCGGTAATCCGTGGGCGCCTCGCCGATCTATCGGGCGAACGCGCCGACCTGGAATCGCGACTGGCCGCGGCTGCGGCCGAGATGCCCGAAGTAAGCACCGCACTGGAGCAGGCGCAGCACGATCTGGCGGTGGCGGAGACGGCGCTGAATGAGGCGCGCGAGGACGCCGCGCGGCGTGAAACGGTCCGGCGCGAAACTGCCGACCGCGAAATCGAAGCGCGCGCCGCAGTCGAACATCAGGCGAGCCGCGTCGGGACCGCACGCTCCGAACTATCCAGCGCAACCGCGCGCGCGCAGCGAATCGTACCGCAGGCCGCGGGCGACAAACTCCGCACCGTGCTCGAATCGCTCAACGGCGACCGCCCCCCGGCGGATCCCGCCTTGCTGCTCGAAGTGGTGAAAGCGCCGCCGGCGCTGGAGCCCGCCCTGCGCGCGGTGCTGGGCGATCAGCTCGACGCGGTGATCGTGGAGTCGCCGCTCTTCGCGCTGCGCGCGATCGAAATCCTCAAGGAAAAGAACGGCGGACGGTTGAGCTTTATCCCCGAAGGAATCGGCGCGGCGGTGACCCATGCGCCGATCGATGCTCCCGGGATCAGCGGACGGCTGATCGATTTGGTCGAGGTCGAGCCGCGTTTCGCGCCGCTGGCCGAAGCTGTGATGGGCCACGTGATGGTGGCCGATGACCTGCACGCGGCGCTGGCTGCTGCGAGCCTCAATGGTATCGGCACCGTCTTCGTCACTCGCGACGGCGATTTGCTGGCGCCTGAGCGGATGATCTCCGGCGGCAGTGGCGCCCGCACCGACGATGGCGCCCTGTTCGACTGGCATAGCGGCGCCCGCAACGTAGAAGCCGCGCAACTGGCGCTGGCCGCGGCCGAAGCGCAGCACGCGGCACTGGTGAACAGGCTGCAAGAGGATCGCATCGCCAGCCGCGCGGCGCACGAATCGTTCGAGGCCGCGCGCGGCCGCGTCGCCGACGCTGAACGGCAGTCAGCGGCGGCGCGGGCGGCGATCGCAAAGGCCGAACAGCGGCTCGCGTTGGCCGAGGCGGCCCGCGCCAACACCGCGCGCCGGCTCGCCGAACTGGCAAGCGCAGTGGTTTCCGCCAACGTGCGGATGGAAGAGCTCGCGCTGCTCGAACAAAACGCGCGCGCGCGTCTGACCGAAGCGGCCGCGGGCCTGGACGAGCGGCGGATCGCGACCAAGCGGCTGGGCGACGCGATGCTCACGGCTGGCGCCCGGGTGGAAGCGCGCAAGCGCGAACTGGCCGCGATCGAACAGGAACTGCGCCACGTCGGGCGCATGACCGAAGAGCTCGAAACCCAGCTCGAACAAAACCGCGTGCAGATTGAACGCGCGCGCGTCGAGCGGGTGGAATTTCAGCGCGAAATCGAAAAACTCGCCGCTCAGGATGAAGCGGGCTCGGCTCGTCGCCATGAGCTCGAAGAGATCGTCGAGGCGCTCGGACAGCGCTGCGCCGAATGCGAAAGGGCGCTCGCGGCGGCGCGCAACGCGCTGAAAGAGACGCGCGAACGGCTGGCCGCTTGTGAAAGCGAGATGGTCGATTGCAGTCTCAAACGTGAGCGCGCGCGCACGCTAATCGAAGAGCTCGAACGCAGCTTCGCCGAGAAATTCCTGACCGACTTCAACACCGCCGCCGGCGATCTAAACGATGCGCTGAGCGGCCGCGACGCGGCGATCGATGAAGCACGGCTGATTGAATTGCGCGCGCGCGCCGAGAAGATCGGCGAGGTCAACCTGGCGGCGGAGAGCGAGGTCAAAGAACTCGAGGAGCGCGCCGGAGTGTTGACCACAGAGCGCGCCGATCTGCAGGCCGCGGTCAACGATTTGACCCAAACGATTCATAAGCTGAATCGCGAGGCGCGCAAACGCTTCGCCGAGACCTTTGAAGGCGCGGCGAAAAACTTCGAGCATTTGTTTCCCAAGCTGTTGCGCGGCGGTAAGGGCCGGCTCGAACTAACGGTGGCCGACGACGTCCTCGATGCCGGCGTGAATATCCTGGTGCAGCCGTTGGGCAAGAAGGTCAAGGAGATCGGTTTGCTCTCGGGCGGCGAAAAAGCCCTCTCCGCGATGGCCCTGATATTCTCGCTCTTCCTGCTCAATCCGAGCCCGTTTTGCATCATGGATGAAGTTGACGCGCCGCTCGACGAGTTCAGTCTCGCCGCCTTCACCGGGCTGGTGAGCGAGCTCAAACAAAGCTCGCAGTTCATCATCATCACGCACAACCAGCGCACCATGCAGAGCGCGGACAATATCCATGGCGTGACGATGGATCGGCCGGGCGTCTCGCGCATCATCTCGCTCAAGATTCCACAGGCCGCGTAGGCCATTCGGCGCGTGCTGCGGCGTTTCGCGAGGGCTGATCGCGGCACGATGCTGCTCCCGTCGAAGATCTTTGCGCAGATTTCGGGGCCCCTCGTTTAAGAATCGCGCGGCGACTGTTATCCTGTTACGGATTCGGCCGCGCAGCCATCGGCGCTCGTCTCGTGCAAACGTTGGCGAGCGTCAAATTGGCGCGCGGTCCACTCCCCGGGAGATTCACTGATCGAGGCTTTAAGCGGTGCCCACGCTCCAACTGAATCCGATTGAACTGTGCGTAGTGATTGCGCTGGCGGCGCAGATTCCGCTCGCCGCGCTGGCGATCCTCACAGCCTTCAGTCAACGCAAGAAACTTCGCTCGAGTGAGTCGCTGCGCGAGCCGGCGGACCACGCGATCGAGACCGTTACGCCCGCGCCGATCGAGGCCGTAGAGCCGGAAGTAGCGCCGGCGCGATCGGCGACAGCAACCGCGCCGGAAACAGCGCCGCCCGAACCGGATACTGCTGAACTGCTTGCGGCCGAAACCACGCCGCTTCCGATCGAGCCGCCAGCGCGCTCGCTTGAGGCGCCCGAGATCGTCGAACCGCCGGCCGCGAAAGTACCAGAAGTCGCGCCGCCCGCAATCGAGACCCCGCCCGCAAGCGTCTCTGTAGCAGCGGCACCCGCAGTCGATTTGCCGCCCGCGCCGCCGGTGGAAGTCGAACCTGAGGCACCGCCGGCAGTCGAAGCGGCGCGTCGCCAGCCGGTTCGAATCGGACTCGGACTGCGCAAGACGCGCGAGAATTTCCTCGCACGCATCCGCGCCGCGATTACCGGCAGCGCCAAGGCCGACGAAATCTATGAAGGGCTGGAAGAGGCGCTGATCGGCGCCGACGTCGGCGTCGAAGGCAGTCTCAAGCTGGTCGAGGCGGTGCGTGTGCGGCTCAAGAACGACGCACGGCCGGAGGTTATCCGCGACGCGCTCAAAGAGGAAATCGAGCGCGTGCTGATCGCCGCCGAACGGCCGGTCGCCGACAGTGGCGACGCGCCGCTGGTTATCCTGATGGCGGGCGTCAATGGCGTCGGCAAAACCACCACCGTGGCCAAGCTCGCGGCGCTGCTGAAGGCCGATCGCGGGCCGGTGCTGGTGGCGGCGGCCGATACCTTTCGCGCGGCGGCGATTGATCAATTGCAGGTCTGGTGCGATCGCGTCGGCGTCGATCTGATCAAGCATCAACAGGGCTCGGATCCGGCCGCGGTTGCTTTCGATGCGGTCAAGGCGGCGATCGCACGCAAGGCCAGGACGGTGCTGATCGATACGGCCGGGCGGCTGCAGACCAAGGTCAACCTGATGGAAGAACTGAAGAAGATCGCGCGCGTGGTCGGCCGCGAACTTCCCGGTGCGCCGCATGAGACCTGGTTGGTGCTCGACGCGACCACCGGCCAGAATGCGCTCAGCCAGGCAAAGCTCTTCGGCGAGGCGGTGCCGCTGACCGGCGTGGTCCTGGCCAAGCTTGACAGCACGGCGAAGGGCGGCGTGATTGTCGGCATCGCGGAGCGGCTCAAGCTGCCGGTTCGGTACGTCGGGCTGGGCGAGAATCTGGAGGACTTGCGGCTATTCGACTCGCGCGAATTCGTCGAGGCGCTGTTTTCGGAGCCGGAAAACGTGGAAGAAAGCGCCAGCGGGACTTATGCGGCTTGACAGTGTTGTTAATCCAAATTTAAAGTGAAGGTGGAAATTAGTGGATATGGCGATTGACGTCCTCAAGCAACTGGACGAACGGATACAGGCTTCGGTCACCCGGATTCAGCAATTACAGCGCGAAAACGAGCAACTAGCCAAGCAACTCGCCGAGAGCGAACAGCGTTACCATCAGGCGGCGACGCAGTTACAGGAGCATGAGACTGCGCGCACTGAGGTGAAAGGCCGCCTCGAAAAAATCCTCGCGCGTTTCGATGGGATCGACCTCGGATAGTGATGAAGGGCGTCAACGTCGAAATTATGGGGCAGAGCCTGACGGTCGCCAGCGATGACGGCGACGAATGGGCGCGCAACCTGGCGGCGACAGTTGACGCAAAGATTAAACATATCCGTGCCAGCGGCCAGTCGGTGAATTCTATCAACCTGGCGATTCTGGCGGCGCTCACGTTCGCCGACGAACTTGAGCGGCTGCGCCGGGATCATCAGGCGTTGATCAGTCACCTGGAGACGCTTAGCGAGCGTCTTTCAGCGGCGATCGACGGCCGTGAATAGCGGACCGGCAAAGCGTGGGCACGTTTACGATAGATCGATGACTGAGTCAGAGGGGCGGGGATTAGTGGGGCCGAAACTTAAGGCGCATTGCGGCGCTCGCGGATACAAGGACCCGTGCTGTTTTTTATCGTGCAACACGGCTTGAGAGCCGCCCCAGGCTGGCGCGAAGGCGCGACGGCTGGCGGCTTACGCATACGGATAAACGCGCGCAGGCATCGACCGGGCATGAGCAAGTCGCCAATTTAGACCCTGCACCCGCCATGGCAAACGCGTGGCGGACCAAAAGAAAATTCTGCGGCGAATCCTGGCGGAATGCCGTGCCGGGCTGCCGGCGAATCGCGCCGAACGCCTGTCCGCCCTCGTTCAGCGTAATCTGATCGATGAGCCCTGCTACGCCGAGGCCGCGTGCGTAGTCCTCTACGCGGCCAAAGATAACGAAGTCGCGACCGATTTGATCTTCGCGCACGCGATCGGCTCTGGCCGCCGTGTGCTCTATCCGCGCGTCGTCGCGCAAACCCATCATCTGAGTCTGGTCCGTGTGGCTACCCGAGCGGAGCTGCAGTCAGGCGCCTTCGGCATTCTCGAACCCACGGGGGCAGAGGTCGTGCGCTACGCCGATTTGGAGCGTGCGCTGATCTGTGTCCCCGGCGTGGCATTCGGCCCTGCCGGACAGCGTCTCGGCCGTGGCGGCGGCTATTACGATCGCGCAATCGCCGCGCTCGCGCCCCGGACTGTCACGGCTGGCCTGGCCTATTCGTTTCAGGTGCTGGACCAGCTACCCGAGACGCCGGGCGATCGGCGACTCGGCCTAATCGTTACAGAGTCCGTTGTACATCGGGCGGCCGCGACCTTGCCGGTCGCCGACGCTGCAATGGGCTCAGGAGGATAAACAGGTGTTGTTAGACATTGTATTAGTGCTCCTGGGCATTGGCCTTAGCGCCGTGGTCTTCTATTTTGCGCTGCAGTCGCGTCGCGAGGTCGAAGCCGACGCGGCCCAGTCGTCGGCGAGCGAAGCCCAGCGAATCATTGACGAGGCCAAAACCAAAAGCGAACTATTGGTCAAAGAGGGGGAGCTCAAGGCCAAAGACCTGATGGTCGGCGCGCGCGCCGACGCGGAACGCGACCAGCGCGAACGGCGGCGCGAACTGGCGGCGCTTGAAAGCAAGCTGCAGACTCGCGAAGAGACCTTCGAAAAGCGCCAGGAGGCCTTCGAACGGCGCGAAGTGGAGCTCAACCGGCGCGACCAGACGGTGCGTAATCGGGAAAAGGCAATCACCGATAAAGAGGCCGAGCATCAGGCGTTAATCGACGAAGCCCGCGGCCGCCTCGAAGCGGTGGCCGGCCTCACGCGCGAGGAAGCCAAGCGCACGTTGATCGAGGAGATGGTCGGGCAGGCGCGGCACGACGCGGCGCGCCACATCCGGATCGTCGAGGAAGAGGCGCGCGAGGAATCGGATCGGCGGGCCAAGCGCATCATCTCGATCGCGATCGAGCGGCTCGCAGGCGAGTTCGTCGCCGAGCGAACGGTCTCGGTGATAGCGCTGCCGACCGACGAGATGAAGGGACGCATCATCGGCCGCGAGGGGCGCAACATCCGCGCGATCGAAGCCGCAACCGGCGTCGATATCATTATCGATGACACCCCCGAAGCGGTGGTCATCTCGTGCCACAATCCGATTCGGCGTGAGATTGCGCGGGTCGCGCTGGAGCGGCTTATTTCCGACGGGCGGATCCATCCGGGACGGATCGAAGAGGTCGTGCGCAAGGCCGAGCAAGACGTCGAGGAATCGATCAAGGAAGCCGGCCAACGCGCGTTAATAGAGGTCGGCGTCCATGGCGTACATCCCGAACTGACCAAGCTGCTCGGGATGCTCAAGTATCGCTACTCGTACGCGCAGAACGTGTTGATGCATTCGATCGAAGCCGCGTTCATCTGCGGCGCGATGGCGGCGGAGCTCGGCCTCAACGAAAAGCAGGCCCGCCGCGCGGCCCTGCTGCACGATATCGGCAAGGCGCTGACGCACGAGGTTGAGGGCTCCCACGCCCTGATCGGCGGCGAACTCGCCCGTAAGTACGGCGAGTCGGCCAAGATCGTAAATGCGATCGCGGCGCATCACGAGGAAGTCAAAGCCGAGACCATCCTGGCGCCCCTGGTGGACGCCGCCGACGCACTTTCCGGAGCGCGCCCGGGAGCCCGTCGCGAAGTGCTCGAGAGCTACGTCAAACGCCTCGAAGACCTCGAGACTATCGCGAAGTCGTTCAAGGGCGTGGACAAGTGTTTCGCGGTGCAGGCCGGGCGCGAGATGCGCGTAATCGTCGAACCGAACCAGGTCTCGGACGAAGACGCGACGATGCTCGCGCGCGACGTCGCGCGCAAGATCGAAACCGACATGACTTATCCCGGACAGATTCGGGTGACCGTCATTCGCGAGACCCGCGCGACCGAACTGGCGAAGTAGATTCGCGCGATCGATTTGCGGGAGCGACGCGCACCTCATGTGCGTCGCTCCCGCTGCTACGAAGTGCGTTCTAATATTAGTTCAGCTACTGACGGGAAATTTTTCACCCACGTTTGCGAGGCTCCGGGACGATCGCGGTTGAAGCGGACGGTTGAGCGGCGGCATCGGCGATGCGCTCTCGTCCGGAAAGAAGGTCGCGTCCGAGCGGGCGTCGGGGGTGGCCG
>DASXFX010000021.1:0-17947 GCA_036489375.1 Binataceae bacterium (SeqCode)
AGGCGGGTGACGAAATTGATCAGCTCGCGCAGGTTGCCGCGAAAGGGATACCGCGACACCATCCGCAGTGCCGCCGGGTTGAGCCTGAGCCCGGGATTAAGCGTACGCAGAAAGTGACGCACGAGCATCGGCACGTCGCCAGGGCGATCGCGCAACGGCGGGAGGGTGAACGTCGTGTCGAAGAGATCGTGTAGTTCGGGGAGAAACTCTGCGCGCGCGACCATCGCGGCCACAGGCCGCCGCGATGCCGCGAGAAGGCGCACGCTCGCGCGGGCCTGATCGCGACTCATCGCGCGGAGCGCTCCGGTGCGAATCAAATGGACGAGGCGGGCTTGAGCGGCGAGCGAAAGTTCGTCGATGTGATTGAAGAAGACGGTGCCGCCGTTGCCGAGGCTTTCGTCCGCAACCGGCGAGAGCGGGCCGGAGGCCTGCGCCAATAGTGGAGCGAGCTCGGCCTCGACGCGGGACGCATCGAGGCCGGCGCATTCGGCGTGTATCAAGGCGCGCGGATCACCGCTCGCCACATGGATCAACTTGATCAGCGACGCCTTGCCTATTCCGATCTCGCCCTCGACCAGGGTCCCAGAGCGATCGCGCGCGAGCGCAAGTGCGGCGCGAATCACGGCGAAGAAGCGCTCGTCGCGGGTGAGCACGACGGACGAGAGCCCGAGTGCTTGAGAGAGGATGAAGCAGGCGGCTGCGATCGCGTTGTCGCAGACCAAGTCGGCGTCGAGGTTTGCGGCGCAGGCGGCAACCTCGGCGTCGGCGGCAAATGCGATTGTGGCAGTGCAGGACGGATTCGCACGAGCGGTGGAACGCATCGCGAATTCGACTCGCAGCATCGATGGATCCGCAGCATTCGCCTCGACCAGTGGAGATTCAAGCACTGGCTTCGTCACCTGGAAGGTGAGGCCGAGCAGCGGCAAAAGCCGCATCAGTTCATCGTACGCGTCGTTCATTTGGATTCATCACCGCGTATCGGCCTGCGGCGTCTCCACGATGAACTACTGCAATGCGGGGACCATCTGTGAAGGCGGAACCCGTTGACGATTCGGCGGCCGTGATGCGCGGACGATGGTGGAGCGCGCGCGGATACGATCGGAGGATGATGCGCCAGAAGCGGAACCCGGCTAACGATTTTGCGACACTCAATTTTTGTCGATCGGGTTGGCGGCGAAGACCGAGTGATCGATTTCGCAACTGGGAGCTGTGATTTCCACCTCAGTGTCGCGGCGCGAGACACTGTCTCGATGGAACATCACGAGCGCATCGGAGGCCTGTGCACACAGTGGTCATCGAAAAGAAGGTCGCAATACACACGCTGACGCATTTCGGCCGGATGCGAGCGGCAAATTTCCGGTGCTCCAGTGCGGACTCGCTACGATAACAACGCCGCGATGGCGCTGACCGAACCCGATGGCCCATCGGTTGGCCAGTCGAAATGGCAAATCGAAATGGTTAGCCCTGACGGATCGGTTATGTCTCACGCCCTGTTCGATTGCTAAAATGGTTTAGTATGAGGTTGTTTCCACAATTCCGGTCAGCGCGAGAAAGCGGCCGGACGGGACTCGTGATTGCGATCGTGATGCTTGCCGTAAACCTGACGATCGCAGGATGCTCCGGCAAGGGTGTCGAGAGCCACGCGATGCCGCCGGTTCCGGTGCTGACCGCGAAAGTCGAGCAACGCGACGTACCGAATCAGTTGCACGAGATCGGAACGGTCGAGGCCTTTGAATCGATAGCGATCAAGGGGCAAATCGAAGGAATCCTTGAAGCCGTCAAGTTCAAGGAGGGCGACTTCGTCACCAAAGGCCAGTCGCTATTCATAATCGACCCGCGACCCTTCGCGGCGACGCTGCGGGAGGCTGAGGCTAATCAAGCTCGAGACCAGGCCGACGCCAACCAGGCCCGCACCGATGAGCAACGCTACGCCTTCATGCTCAAGGAGGGGGTCGGCTCGCGGCAGCAATACGATCAGGCATTCGCGAAGGCGGCAAACATGGATGCGACGGTGGCAGCGGATAAAGCGGCGGCGGATAGCGCTCGCTTGAGCCTGCAATACGCCGAGATTCGTTCGCCGATCGATGGCATCACGGGCAAGCTGCAGGCGCATGCCGGCGACCTGATCAAGGCGGACGCCGACACCCCGATCGTGACGATCGCGCAAGTTGAGCCGATCTACGTGGACTTCTCGATACCCGAAAGGGATCTAGCGCAAGTGCGAGAGAACATGGGCTCCCATCCGCTGGAAGTGGACGCCACCATTCCGGGCGATACGCATCCGCCCGAACATGGGGTGCTGTCGTTCATCGATAATTCGGTGGATAAGACGACCGGTACGATCGCATTGAAGGGACTTTTCCAGAACGAGAACCGGCGTCTATGGCCGGGGCAATTCGTCAACGCAACGCTCACGCTTGCGGTTATTCCGCACGCGGTGCTGGTGCCCTCGCAGGCGCTGCAGACCGGCCAGGCAGGCCCTTTCGTGTACGTGGTCGGACACGATATGAAAGTTGAGGCGCGTCCGGTGGTGGCGGGTGCTGTGATCGATAGCGAAACGATCATCGATCATGGCCTGCGGGCGGGCGAAACCGTGGTCATCGACGGGCAGTTGCGGCTGATGCCCGGCGCCGTCGTCAGGATCAAGAGCAACCTCGATAACAGCGGCGCTGCGAGCCAATGAATTTAGCGGAAATCTTCATACGCCGGCCCGTAATGACGACGCTGCTGTCGCTGGCGATCGTTATTTTCGGCCTCGCCGCATATCGGCAGTTGCCGGTGAGCGATCTGCCAAACGTCGATTTTCCGACGATCCAGGTCAGCGCTTCGTTGCCGGGAGCCAACCCCGACACGATGGCCTCGTCAGTCGCGACGCCGCTCGAGCGCGAGTTCTCGACCATCGCGGGCCTGACCCAGATGACCTCGACCAATACCCAGGGCACCACCAATATCACCCTGCAATTCGATCTGAACCGCAATATCGATGCGGCGGCGCAGGACGTCCAATCGAAGATCGCGTCGGCCCAGTCGCAATTGCCGCAGGGTATGCCCTCGCCGCCGTCCTACGACAAGGTCAATCCAGCCGACAAGGCGATCATGTATCTGGGCCTGAGCTCGGCGACGTTGCCGTTGTCGCAGGTTGACGAGTACGCCGAGACCTACCTCGGCGAGCGCATCTCGATGATCAGCGGAGTCGCGCAGGTTCAGGTCTATGGCGGGCAAAAATACGCGGTACGGGTGCAAGTTGATCCGCAGGCGCTGGCCTCGCGCGGCATCGGAATTAACGAGGTCGCCGATGCGATCGTCAACGCCAATGTCGATCTGCCGACCGGAACGCTGTACGGCGCGAACCAGGCGTTCACGGTTCAAGCCAACGGCCAGCTCACCGACGCCGCCGCCTATCGCCCGCTGATCGTCGCCTATCGCAACGGATCTCCCGTGCGCCTGAGCGACATCGGCAAGGTGCTCGACAGCGTGCAGGACAACAAGGTGGCCGGCTGGGTAATGGGCAAGCGCGCAGTGGTCCTCGCGATCGAGCGCCAACCCGGCACCAATACGGTCGAGGTCGTCAATAATATCAAGAAGTTGCTGCCGGCGTTCAGAGACGAACTGCCCGCGTCGGTCGAAATCTCCACGCTGTACGACCGTTCCGAGAGCATCCGCGCCTCCGTCAACGACGTCCAATCGACCCTGCTGCTGACCGTCTTCCTCGTCGTGTTGGTCATCTTTTTGTTCCTGCGCAATCTCTCCGCAACGATCATTCCGAGCCTCGCGCTGCCGATGTCGATCATCGGCACGTTCGGCGTGATGGCGATACTCGGCTACACCATCGACAACCTTTCGCTGCTCGCGATTACACTGTCCGTAGGCTTCGTCGTCGATGACGCGATCGTGATGCTCGAGAACGTCGTCCGCCACATGGAAATGGGCAAGGGCGTGATGGAAGCCGCGCTCGACGGCTCCAGCGAGATCGCCTTCACCATCCTCTCGATGACGTTCTCGCTTGCCGCGGTGTTTATCCCCGTGCTGTTCATGGGCGGCATCCTCGGACGTTTGCTGCACGAATTCGCCGTGACCATCGGCGCCGCGATCCTGGTTTCGGGCTTCGTCTCATTGACCCTCACCCCTATGCTCTGCAGCCGCTTTCTGCGCCCGCCGTCGAGCGAGCGTCATGGTCGCCTGTACGACATAACCGAGCGCTGGTTCGATAACCTGCTCGGCGCATACGAGCGCAGCCTAAGCTGGGTCATGCGCCATCGGCGCTCCACCATCGCGGTGCTCGCGTTTCTGATCGCGGGTACGGCGTGGGGCTTTCACGTTGTGCCCAAGGGCTTTCTGCCGGTCGAAGACACCGGGCAGATTCTGATGTTCACGCAGGCCGCTCAGGGCATCTCCTACGATGCGATGGTGGCGCATCAAAAGGTCCTCAACCAGATGGTCGCCGCTGATCCGACGGTGCGCACTTACTTCTCCAGCGTGGGCGCCGGCGGACCCACCGGGACGATGAATTCGAGCATCATGTTCGCGAGCCTGGTGCCACGGGCGCAGCGCAAAGAGAGTATCGATCAGGTCATCAATCGGTGGCGCGGCGAGTTTTCGTCGATTCCCGGAATGATGGTGTTCCTGCAGAATCCGCCGCCAATCCAGATCGGCGCGCAGTTCACCAAGAGCACCTACCAGATGACGCTGCAGAGTCCGAACACTGCCGACCTCTACAAGTATTCCACGCTCCTCGAAGAGCGGATGCACGCGCTGCCCGAATTGCGCGACGTCAACAGCGACCTTGAAATCAAGAATCCGCAGGTCAGTGTCGATATCGATCGCGACAAGGCGCACGCACTCGGATTAACGGCGCAGGCGATCGAGGACGCCTTGGCGGACGCCTATGGCTCGCGCCAGATATCGACGATCTACGCGCCCAACAATGAGTACTGGGTAGAGCTGGAACTCGAGCCCCAGTACCAGGACGATCCCGCATCGCTCAACCTGCTCTACGTGCGATCCTCCACCGGCCAACTGGTGCCGCTTAATACTGTCGCCAAGCTGACGCGCACGCTCGGCCCGCTTTCGATTAACCATTCGGGACAACTGCCGGCCGTCACCATCTCCTTCGACGTCGCCCCGAACGTTTCGCTCGGCAAGGCCCTCAGCGAAGTCAAAACGCTCGCCGAAAACACTCTGCCGTCGTCGGTAACCGCGCAGTATTCAGGCGCCGCGCAGGCCTTCGAAAATTCGATGGGCAACCTCGGCATGCTGTTGTTGATGGCGATACTCGTCATTTACCTCGTGCTTGGAATTCTCTACGAGAGCTTCATCCATCCGATAACAATTCTTTCCGGATTGCCGGCCGCCGGCTTTGGCGCGCTGGCGACGCTGATGGCCTTCGGCATGGAACTCGATTTGCTCGCCTTCGTCGGCATCATCATGCTGGTCGGATTGGTCAAGAAAAATGCCATCATGATGATCGATTTCGCGCTCGACGCGCA
Organism: Binataceae bacterium (SeqCode); assembly: GCA_036489375.1. Classification (GTDB taxonomy): domain Bacteria; phylum Desulfobacterota; class Binatia; order Binatales; family Binataceae; genus JADMIL01. The sequence goes on from DASXFX010000021.1 coordinate 5,487, forward strand.
GCGCACCGACGGCAAGAACGCCGCCGAAGCGATTTACGAAGGATGTATCGTGCGCTTTCGCCCCATTATGATGACGACGATGGCGGCCTTTATGGGTACCCTGCCGATAGCGGTCGGCTTCGGCGAGGGCGCCGATGCGCGCCGGCCATTAGGCGCTGCGGTCGTCGGCGGCCTCGTTTTCTCGCAGTTGCTGACGCTCTACATCACGCCCGTGGTTTACACCTACATGGATTCGTTCCAGACCCGCGTGCAAACGCGCTTGCGGCGTAAGCCCGCCGAGATCGAGCAAGCTCCAACAGTCGTGGTGCCGCCGCCGGAGCCCGAATCGCAACGCCGTCGCGTTGCGTCGTGATCTGCCGCGTCGTTGATCTTGCGGGCGCTCTCATGCTGCCGCGCCCGAGCGTACTCGTCGCACTGTCGGGCCCGGCCGTAATCGTCGCGACATATATTTGAAACGCGATCCTGACCGAACAGGACTTTCGCATCGGCGGAGCGAGCGGTAGAATCAGGGTGTCCAGTTCCGAGCGGTGGATGGTGCGTCCTCCCGGGCGCTAACGGTTGAAGCTCTTGTCGCGCGAGAAAGATTACAAAATCAAAGTTATGGGCGAGCAGCCGCGAGTCGTCGTCGATTTCGATTTGCTGCGGCGAATCGGCGGCCGCAACTTCCGCGACATGGGCGGTCATCCGGTGGCTGACGGACGGCGCGTGCGCAGCGGCAAGATCTATCGCTCCGCGCATCTCGCTAATGTTCCCGACGAACATCCGTTGCGCGAGCTCACCCTCCGCACCCTGATCACCCTGCAGAGCCGGCTCGAAGTCCGCCATCTCGGACCGCCCAAGCCCGAATTCCTGGAGTCGGGCGTCCGCTGGGAGCATATTCCGATCGGCGATCCCTGGTTTCGCGAGGACGGCTTCCACAAAATCGACACCCAGCCCGGCCACGAGCACCTGGTTATCCTCACCGAGTTTCTCGGCGACTGGCAATCGTTCTTCAAGATTCTATCCGAGCGCGAAGTCTATCCCCTGCTCTTCCATTGCTCCGCCGGACGCGATCGCACCGGCGTCGGCGCCGCGATGCTGCTCGAAATGCTCGGCGTCTCGCGCGAACGCATCCTCGAGGATTTCCTCGTGAGCAACGTCACTTTTCCGCAGATGCCGCTGAAGCAAACCCAACTGCAACCGATTTTCGAGTTGATCGACGAGCACGGCGGCATCGAAGGCTTCATGCACGACATCCTGCTAATCGGACCCTCCGACATCGCAGCGATTCGCGACGACTTGCTCGAAGACGCCAGCGACTAGCACTGAGCTCTTATCTTTTAAAATAGGAAGTCTGAAACCCGATACTAGGCGAGCTTGCGAGCCGAGCTAACTAGTCCGCGAGGTGCGCAAAAATACGACTCTGCGAGGTTTCAGAAAAAATACTAATTTTGCCAGCGTTACGCCGGGGTGGCGCCGTCGCGTAGCAGGGACTTCGCGATGATCATGCGCTGCACTTCGCTGGTGCCTTCGCCAATCTCGGTGAGCTTGGCGTCGCGCATGTAACGCTCGACCGGAAATTCCTTGACGTAACCGTAACCACCGAAAATCTGCACCGCCTTGGTCGTTGTCCACATCGCGGTTTCCGAGGCGTAAAGCTTCGCCATCGAGGCTTCGCGCGCAAACGGCTGACCGCGATCTTTGAGCGCCGCCGCTCGCAGCATCAGCAGCCACGACGCCTCGATGCGCGTGGCCATGTCGGCGAACATCCACTGGATGGCCTGGAAGTCGGCGATCGATTTGCCGAATTGACGGCGCTCTTTCGCGTACGCCGCGGCATCCTCCATCGCCCCGCGCGCGATGCCGATCGCGAAACCTGCGATACCGATGCGTCCGCCTTCGAGCACCTTGAGCGTCTGCTGATAGCCCGCGCCGAGATCGCCGATCAGGTTGCGAGCGGGCACCGTGACGTTCTCGAAAACGACTTCGGCGGTGTCGGAAGAATGGAGTCCGAGCTTTTCAATTTTGCGGCCGTTACTAAGTCCCGGAGTTCCGCGTTCGACGATGAAGGCCGAGACGCCCGAGCGTCCGGCGCCGCCATCGGTCACCGCCATAACCACGTACACGTCGGCCACGCCGCCGTTGGTGATGAACATCTTGGCGCCGTCGATGCGATAATTGTCGCCAGTGCGAATCGCCTTGGTGCGCATCGCGGCCGCGTCGGAACCCGACTCGGGTTCGGTCAGACACCACGCGCCGATCTTCTTCGCCGCGAGCATATCCGGCAGGTACTGCGCCTTGAGCGCGTCGGAAGCGAACAGTCCGATATGGCCCGACGAAAGCGACATATGCGCCGCGCACGAAAGGCCGACGCCGGCGTCGTAGCGCGAGATACCCTCGACCACCAGCACTTGCGAGAGCGTGTCTGCCCCACCGCCGCCGTATTTTTCCGGAAACGCGACGCCGAGGAAGCCCAACTCGCCCAACTGCTCAACGATATGGCGCGGAAACGTCGCGTCCTTGTCCCATGCTGATGCGTGCGGCTTGATCTCGCGCTCGGCAAAGTCCGCAAGGGTGTCGCTAATCTGCCGCTGCTCGTCGCTCAGTTCGAAATTCATGGCTAAATACTCAGTCGCGCGGCTGCACGTTCTCGCGCACCCACTTCACGATATCTTCGGTCGAGGCGCCTGGTGTAAAGACCTGCTTGACCCCAAGCGTCTTGAGCTTGCTCGAATCCTCGTCGGGAATGATACCGCCGCCGAAGACCGAAACGTCGCCCGCGCCGCGTTCAGTCAGCAGGCGAATGACCTCCGGGAACAGCGTCATGTGCGCACCCGACAAGATGCTCAGGCCAACCGCATCGACGTCCTCCTGCACCGCCGCCTCCGCGATCATCTCGGGCGTCTGATGCAGTCCCGTATAGATCACTTCGAAGCCGCCGTCGCGCAACGCGCGCGCGATGATCTTCGCGCCGCGATCGTGCCCGTCGAGGCCCGGCTTCGCCACCAGAATGCGTAGTCTCTTTTCTGCCACCGGCTAAATCCAACCTGGGTCTTTGTACACGCCGAATTCGGCGCGATAGATGTCGCTGATCTCGCCGACGGTGGCGTCGTGACGCACCGCCTCGCAGATCGGTCCCATCAAATTCTCGCCCGAGCGGCAGGCCTCGGCGACGCGCTTGAGCGCCTCTTTAAGCGCGGTCGAATTACGCTCGCGCTTCATCTTGCGCACCCGCTGAATCTGACGCTCCTCCATCAACGGATCGATCTTGAGCACTTCGATCGGGATTTCTTCCGGGATCGAATACTTGTTGACGCCGACTACCGTCTTGACGCCCTGCTCGAGCTGGCGCTGATAAAGGAACGCGGACTCGGCGATCTCACGCTGCGGATAGCCGACCTCGATCGCCTTGAGCATCCCGCCCATCTCGTCGATCTTGTTGATGTACTCGGTGGCCTCGCGCTCCATTCGATCGGTCAGCGCTTCGATCGCATAGCCGCCGCCCAACGGATCGATCGTGTTGGTGACTCCGGTCTCCTCCGCGATGATCTGCTGGGTGCGCAGCGCGACCATGACCGACTGCTCGGTCGGCAGCGCGAGCGTCTCGTCCATCGAATTGGTATGCAGCGACTGCACCCCGCCGAGCACCCCGGCGAGCGCCTGAATCGCGACTCGCACAATGTTGTTCATCGGCTGCTGCGCGGTCAGCGATACGCCGGCCGTCTGCGCGTGCGTCCGCAACATCATCGATTTCGGATTCTTGGCGCCGAAACGTTCCTTCATGTAGCGCGCCCACATCCGGCGGCCTGCGCGCAGCTTGGCGATCTCTTCGAGAAAGTCGCTATGCAGATCCCAGAAAAATGAAAGTTGCGGCGCGAAGTCATCGACATCGATACCGCGCCCGACCGCGTCCTGCACGTAGCAGAGACCATCGGCGATCGTGAAGGCCAATTCCTGCACGGCCGTCGAGCCAGCCTCGCGGATGTGATATCCGGAAATCGAAACCGGATGAAAGCGCGGCGCTTTCTTCGCGCAGAACTCGACCATGTCGGTCACGATGCGCAGCGAGGGCGCCGGCGGACAGATCCATTCCTTCTGCGCGGTAAACTCCTTCAGCATGTCATTCTGGATCGTGCCGTTGACCTGATTCCACGGCACGCCCGTGCGCTCCGCCTGCACCAGGTACATCGCGAGCAGCGCCGACGCAGAGCAGTTCACCGTCATCGAGGTGGAGACCTTGCCCATCGGAATCTGATCGAACAGGCGCGCCACGTCATGGATTGAAGTGACGTTCACGCCCTCGCGCCCGACCTCGCCGATCGAACGCTCGTGGTCGGCGTCGTAACCCATCAGGGTCGGCATGTCGAACGCCGTCGAGAGCCCGTCCTGACCCTGCGCGAGCAGAAAGCGGAAGCGCTCGTTAGTGTCTTCCGCGAGACCGAAGCCCGCAAACTGGCGCATCGTCCACAGCCGCCCGCGGTACATCGATTCGTAAACGCCGCGTGTGTATGGATACTCGCCGGGCTGGCCGAGGTCGGTCGCGTAGTCGCCCTTCACGTCTTCCGGTGTGTACAGCGGTTCGACTTCCATGTCCGACAGGGTCGAGAAGCGGACGGGCCGCTCGGTGCCGCGCTTGTAAACTTTTTCCAGCCATTCCTGCTTCGTGCTCACGACGGTGTCCTCATCGGTTCATCAGCACCTGGCTGGAAATCACGAGCCGCTGGATTTCCGAGGTGCCTTCGTAAATCTCCGTAATCTTGGCGTCGCGGAAATACCGCTCCACCTTGAACTCCTTGGTGTAGCCGTAACCGCCATGGATTTGCACGGCTTCGGTCGCGGCTTTCATCGCCGCTTCCGCGGCAAACAACTTCGCCATCGCCGAATACTTGGTGTACGGCTTGCCGGCGTCCTTGAGCCCCGCCGCCTGCAGCGTGAGTAATCGCGCCGCATCGACTTCGACCGCCATGTCGGCGAGCTTCCATTGAATCGCCTGGTTGCTCGCGATCGGCCGACCAAACGCCTTGCGCTCCTGCGCGTACTTGAGCGACGCCTCCAGCGACGCGCGCGCGATACCGACCGCCTGCGCCGCGATCCCGATACGCCCGCCGTCGAGCGTCTTCATCGCAACCTTGAAGCCCTCGCCTTCATTGGTCAGCAGGTTCTCGCGCGGCACGCGCATATCCGAGAACGCCAGTTGCGCACTATGGGAACCGTTGATTCCCATCTTCTCCTCGATCCGCGTGACCGCAAATCCCGGCGTGGTGGTTTCGACAATGAAGGCGCTGATACCGTGATTGCCCTTGTCGGCATCGGTCATCGCGAAAACGATCGCAATTCCGGCCTCGGGTCCATTGGTAATGAAATTCTTGGTGCCGTTGATGACGTAGCTGTCGCCGTCGCGCACCGCCCGGGTCTTTTGTCCCGCGGCGTCCGAGCCCGCCTGCGGCTCCGTCAGCGCGAAGCAGCCGAGCCATTCGCCAGTCGCCATCTTCGGCAGGAACTGCCGCTTCTGCGCCTCGGTGCCAGTGCCAAGAATCGGCCACGAGCCCAGCGACGCATGCGCCGACACGATTACACCGGTCGAAGCGCATTCGACCGATAACTCTTCGATCACCAGCGCATACGAAACGTAATCGAGGCCCGCGCCGCCGTACTCTTCCGGGATGAATACGCCGAGCATCCCGAGCCCACCCAATTCGGAGACTGCCGCGGTCGGAAATTGATGTGTTCGATCAATTTCCACCCCGACCCGTTCCAGCCGTTCACGGGCAAAGCGCCGCGCGGTGTCGCGGGTGGCGCGTTGAGCTTCGCTAAGTTCCAAATCCATCATCTTTGCCAGTGCCGATTTCCTGCCGCTCGCGAGCATCTCGCCAGCCGAATATCACTTGTACCTCAGCCGCTTTCGCGCGTCGATAAGAACGTCGCCGTGCGGCGTCTGAATCGTATTGATTTATCTTGACTGACGCCAGACGGACGCGGCGAGCAGGATGGCAGGAGGGAGAGACGTGAAACCTTTGAAAGGTTTCACACTTCCCACAGTGAACCGACATCCCTTATCTCGCCAACGTCCTCCTTGATCCCTACCTCGTATATGCACGTTATGAGCGTGCATCGAGGATGCCCGCGTCTGGACACAACCAGATTTTCTCAGAGCGGAGCCCGCATCTCACAAATGGGAAGTCTGAAACCTTGCTAAGGTTTCAGTCTCCGAAGGAAACTGAAGTTCCTCGTTCCTCGACCACTCTCCCCTTCTCTTCTACTTGTGCTGCCACTTGGCCTCGCGCTTTTCGAGGAACGCCTTCATGCCTTCGCTCTTGTCGGCGCTGCCGAACAGACCGCCGAAAGTGTTCTGCTCGAAGCGCAGGCCCGCGTCTTCCTCCATGGTCGCCGCAGCGCGCAGCGCAGCCTTGGCCTGGCGCAAGGCAAAGCCTGACTTTGAGGCAATCTTCTCGGCCAGCTTGCGCGTCTCCGGAAGCAACTGTTCGGGGGCGACGACTTTGTTCACGAGGCCCCATTCGTAGCCGCTTTTCGCGTCGAACATGTCGCCCGTCATGATCAATTCGCGAGCGCGCGCATGACCAATCCGATGTGGCAGGCGCTGGGTTCCGCCAAATCCCGGAATGATTCCGAGGTTGATCTCGGGCTGTCCGAAGCGCGCCTTTTCGCTCGCGATGATCAAATCGCAGGCCAACGCCAGTTCGAGTCCGCCACCCAGGGCGAATCCGTTGACGGCGGCAATTACCGGAATCGGCAGCTCCTCGAAGGTACTCATCACACGATGCCCGAGGCGAGTGAACTCAAGGCCCTCGACGGTCTGCATGTCGGCCATCGCGGCAATATCGGCGCCCGCAACGAAGGCGCGATCGCCGGCTCCGGTGACGATCAGTACGCGGACGGACGTGTCGTGACGTACGTCTCGCAGCACGCGAGTGATCTCCTCCAGCACGCCGCGATTGAGCGCATTGAGCGCCTTGGGCCGGTTGATTGTGATGGTCGCGATTGCGCCGCTTTCAAAAATCAGGTCTTCCACCAATTCTCCTCACTTGGACAGGGTGTCGGCTAACGCCCGCAGCAGCTTGGCGCCATCGCCGCGCCAGGCGCTCCCATGCATACAGGCCATCGTCGTCGGCTGCGCAGCGGCCAGACGCTCGATCATGCTACGCGTATTCTTCGAGTGCGAAAAATAGTCCATACGCGCGCGGAAGGCTTCGCTCGGACCAAGGATATCGCCTTCAGTAGTTGCGGGAGGATGATCTCCCGGCTGCGAGAAAAGATCACCGCAAAGCAGCGTGCCGGTGTGCTTTTCCATCAGGAAGCCGCACTCCCATGCATGCGGCAGATGCGGCGCGTCGAACCATTGCACGGAATGCGTGCCAAGGCTCAGCACTTCGCCGTCAGCGATCGCTCGCGGCATCCGGTCAGCCAGATCCTCGATCGAGACCGATGCGGCGATTCGACCACACAACGGAGCCGCCGCGGGCGCCACCGCCAACCACTGATTGAGCGCGCCGCATTCGTCGGCCTCCACGTGGGAAAAGGCGATATGGCGCAGGCGCTCGACCGGAATCACGCTGGCAACGGCTTCGCGCACCAGCGGAAACATTTTGCGCAATCCGGTGTGAAAGATCAGCGGTTCGTCGTCAACGATCAGATATTGATTGAAGGTGAATCCACCCGGGATGAAGTCGGGGCCGACCGGCGTGCTGATGCGATAGATGCCCGCGGCTATTTCGTTGACGTTGGTGCCGGATTCCTTGTTGGTGACGCCCATCGTTCGCGACCTCCGTAACAATCGTGTCAGTTGGCTTCGAACGACTCCGCGGCGAGCTTTTCACGCACCATCCAGAGACGGTCCCCGCCCCAAAAAATCTCACCATCGACGACAAACGTCGGCACGCCAAATACGCCTAGCTGCTCGGCCTCGTGGGTAATGCGCTGCAGTTCGTGACGGCCTTCGCCCTCGGCGAAATCGAAGAACGCCGCGGTCTCGGCCCCGCTTTCTTCGAGCACGCGGCGCACGACTTCGCGATCCTCGATATCCAGCTCGCGCTTCCAGAACCGCTCGAAGGTCAGGTCGTTGTACTTGCGAAAGGTGCCGCGGCGCTGGGCATAGATCATGCCGATCGAAGCGATCGCAGTATCGAACAGCTTTTGCGGTCCGCGCACGGTCAGGCCGCGACGATTCGCCAGCCGCCGCGCGTCCATGTAGCTGTAGCGCACCCGCCGCCACTGATGGTCATTGCGGCCCTCGACCGTACCGAGGAAGTCCGGAATATACAGATTGATGGGGAGCCAGGTGAACGCGACGCCGAATTCGCGCTCCAGATCGTACACCGGATCCTTGGTGAGATACGCGTACGGGCTCTTGTAGTCGATATAAAACCGCAGGTCTCTGGCCATAAGCCGAGCTTACGAAGCCCGCCATCCAGTTGCAATCGTGCAGCCACGCTGAGCGCGAATCAAATCGCAACTCCGCCTGCGGGCGACTCATTAGTCATGGGCGGATTGTCAGCGTCCCTTAACCGAAAAGGCCAGGCGCGATCTAATATTCGGGTTTGAAGTCGAAGTGGTGGATCGCCTCGATGAAGCGGATGGTGCGGGTCTTCGATCGCATCACGACGCTGTTGGTCATCGCACCGCCGGAGAAGAAGCGCACGCCGCGCAGATAATCGCCAGTGGTGACGCCGGTGGCCGCGAACATCACGTCGTCACCCGCAAGTTCCTCCAGCACGAACTTGCGCCGGAGGTCGAGAATTCCAGCCGCCAGGCATTCCTCGGCCTCGCGCTCGTTGCGCGGAGCAAAGCGGCATTGCATCACACCGCCCGCCGATCGAATTGCCGCTGCCGCCAGGACCCCCTGATGGGCTCCGCCGACACCGATCAACAAATCGACTTCGCTCTCGGGACGGGTGGTCGCGATACCGGCGGAAAGATCGCCTGCGGTCAGGAGCTTGATACCCGCACCGGCCCGCCGGACCTCGGCGATCAACTTCTCGTGGCGCGGTCGATCGAGGATCGCGACGCGCAAGTCCTCGACATAGACGCGCTTGGCCTCGGCCAGCGCCTTGAGGTTGTCGGAGGGCGATTTATCGAGGTCGAGGAGGCCGCGGCCGATGGGTCCGCAGGCCATCTTGTCCATGTAGGTATCGGGGCAGCGCAGAATCTTGCCGCGTTCGGCAAGCGCAACGCAGGAGAGCGCATTGGGTCCTCCGGTCGCACAGATCAACGAGCCTTCGAGACCGTCGAGCGCGACATCCACCTCCGGCCCGGAGCCGGTGCCGACGATTTCGCCAGCATAGAGCAGGTCGGTCGCACCCTGAGCGCCCTCGCCCACCACGATCTTGCCGTCCATCGCGATCGAGTTGAGCGTGTTACGCATCGCCTCCGCGGCGACCCGGTCAGCCATCTGCTCGTCGCCCTTACCGATAAAGCGCGCGGCGGCGAGTGCCGCGGCTTCCGTCGCGCGTACGACCTCAAGGGCAAGATTTCGCTCCATCGCGGCACTCCATTCGAGTCATCGATCAGGCCCGATCCGCGCCGGGCACTGTTATCGGTTAGGACGAATCAGTTCGACGTCAGTTCCTTGCCAAACAGCGAATCGATCAGGCGATAGCCTTGGTTTAGTACAAGGCCTGTGCGTCCGCCCTCCGCTTCGGTGTAGCGCCGGGTGGGCGCGCCACTGGCTATGGCTGCTTTTCCGCCTTTGAGAATAGCGAACGGCACTGCCTCATTCGAGTGCGTTTTCAAAACCGAAGGAGTCGCATGGTCGGGCATCAGCAGGAGCGCCCACTCGCCGAACGACGGTAACTGCGCGAGCATCGGTCCGAGAATCAATTCGTCGATACGCTCGAGCGCCTCGACTTTGTAATCGGATCGGCCCATGTGACCCGCCTCGTCGGGCGCTTCGATGTGCAGCAGCAGGAAGTCGCGCCGTTTGAGCGAATCGAGTCCGTAGCGGGCCTTCGCGGCGTAATCGGTATCGAGAAAGCCGGTCGCGCCTGGGACGGTGATCACGTCGAGTCCGGCGAGCCGTCCGAGCCCGTTAACCAGGTCCACCGCCGAGATGACCGAGCCCTCGACGCTAAAGCGATCCTTGAGCGTCGGTACGGCGGGGCGCTTGCCCTGGCCCCAGAACCAGACCGCAGTCGCGGCCGTCTTGCCCGCAGCGCGGCGCGCCTGGTTGACCGGATGTTCGCGCAGAATTTCGGCCGCCCGGCTCATCAGCGCGGACAGCCGATCGGCGCCTTCGCCCTGGGGCAGATGGGTTTCGACGGGCTTGCCGGTGATGTCGTGCGGTGGCGTGAGCTGGGCGCCCTTGAGCCCGTTGCGCCAAACCATCAGATGGCGGTAACTGACCCCATTGAAGAATTCGATGCCGTCGCCCGCCAGTTCGCGGCGGATGTCGTCAACGATGCGGGCGGCCTCTTCGGTGGTGATATGCCCGGAGGTGAAGTCGTTCATGGTCAGCGCGCCACCATCGCCGGGCGAGAGCGAGACCAGATTCATGCGGAACACGACATCGTCGGGAGCGAGCGCGATCCCCTGGCTCGCCGCTTCGATTGGCGCGCGGCCGGTGTGATAGCGCGCCGGGTCGTAGCCCAGCATCGTCATCGTACCGACGTCGCTGCCGGGCGGCATGCCGGCCGGGATCGTCGCGACCAGGCCCAATTCGCCACGCGACGCGATGAGGTCCATGTTGGGTTTGCGTGCGGCCTCGAGCGGAGTCTTGCCGCCAAGCTCGTCGCACGGCCAATCCGCCATGCCATCGCCATGTATGATGACGTACTTCAAAGTCGGACCTCCACTTAAAGTTAAAGTTTTACATTAAGCGTTGGCGTTGGACTGGTCAGCATGCTTGCGGAACCACTCATTGCCCGCCAAGCCAATCTCGCGGCGATTCTGGTTTCAGTTGTCGAGAATCTTCAGAATCTTTGCGATATCTGGCTCGACCACGACTGTGTTGCTCAGGTTTTTCATAGCGGTGTCGGGATCCTTGAGGCCATGACCTGTGAGCGTGCAGACGGCGATCGATCCAGGCTTGAGCCCACCGCTCGCGCTGAACTTGAGCAGCCCTGCGACCGACGCCGCCGAGGCTGGTTCTGCGAAAACGCCGTACGACGCAATCAGCCGATATGCCGCGAGAATTTCCGCATCGGTGACCATGTCGATGATACCGCCCGATTCGTCGCGCGCCGCAGTCGCATTCTTCCAACTGGCCGGATTGCCAATTTTGATCGCGGTCGCGACCGTATGCGGATCATCGATCGGATGACCGACGACAATCGGCGCGGACTCGGACGCCTGATAGCCCATCATCTTGGGCAGCCGCTCGGAGAGGCCGACTGACTCATATTCACGATAACCGGCCCAATGGGCGGTGATATTGCCGGCATTGCCGACCGGCAAAAAATGATGCGTCGGGGCGTCACCCAACTGATCGCAAATCTCAAACGCCGCGGTTTTCTGCCCGGCGATGCGATCGGGATTGACACTGTTGACGAGCCGAATGCGCACGGGGTCGCGCTCAGCGACATCGCGCACCACCTTCAAGCAGATGTCGAAGTTGCCGATAACTTCGACCACGCGCGCGCCATGCATCAGACTTTGCGAGAGCTTGCCGAGGGCGACCGCACCCTTTGGAATCAAAACGTATGCTTGCAGTCCGGCGCGACCCGCATAGGCTGCCGCTGAGGCCGAGGTATTTCCGGTAGAAGCGCAGATCACCGCGCGAACGCCTTCGCCGAGCGCCTTGCTCATGGCGACCGTCATGCCGCGATCCTTGAAGGATCCGGTCGGGTTGGCGCCTTCAAATTTCAAGTAAACTTTTATATTTTGTCCGACGCGATCGGCGAGCGCCGGACTCTCGATTAGCGGGGTGTTTCCTTCATTGAGGGTGACCACCGGGGTCTTGTCGGTGACCGGCAGGAAACGCCGGTAGTGCTCTATGAGCCCCGGCCATCGAGTCAGCCTCGCGCCCGCTGCCGCCCCCGCCTTAATGCTTTCAGCCATCGCGGTTAAAGATGCTCCTCGATTCGGATGAAGACCGGGGGCCCCGTGACCATCTTGAGGCGCCTGATCGCCGCCAGCGCGCGTTTCAGGTTTTTCTCGCGCGCCTCGTGCGTGCGCATGATAACTGGCACGGTGGTCTCGACTCCACGCCCCTTTTGAATAACCGACACGATCGAAATCCCGTTGCGCCCGAGCACCGACGCGATCGCGCCAAGTACGCCTGGCTTATCGCGCGCGTTGAAGCGCAGATAGTACTCGCATATCACGTCGTCCATCGGCTTAACACGCGCGCGCTTCAGATGGCCGAAGGGATAACCGAACGCATGCGCGCCGCCGCGGGCCCCGGCCCGGCGATGGCGCGCGATCTCGAGGATGTCGGCCATCACCGCAGTCGCCGTCGGCATCTGGCCGGCGCCCTGGCCGAAATACATGCTCGAACCGAGCGCCTCGCCATGAATGTAGATTGCGTTGAA
>DASXFX010000036.1:0-4855 GCA_036489375.1 Binataceae bacterium (SeqCode)
GAGACGAAGAGGCGGTCGTCGTCGGTCAAGGCGAAGTTGTCGATTCCCGGGCGCATCTTCGCGACCACGCGGCGTTCGCCGCTCTGTATGTCGAAGCGCAGAATCTCGCCACTGGCGCCTTGGGTCGAAAGCAAAGAGCCCTTGCTGTCGAATTTGACTGCAGTCGGCACCGCCATGTTGGTGGCGAAGACTTCAGGCTTGCCGCCTTCGAGCTTGACGCGCCAGATTTCGTTGGCGCCGATTGCAGGAAAGTAGATGTTGCCGTCGGGACCGACATTCAACGCGTTGGGCAGCGGCAGGTTCTCCGCGATCTTTCGCGGCGCGCTACCGTCGGGGAACAGTTCGAACAAGCGTCCGTCGTGACGGCACTCGTCCATAAAGAGGCGATCGCGCCACTGCGTAATGCCGTTGGCGGCAGGCACGTTGTCCGCGATGATGCGCAAGTCACCGTTGGGCGATCGTGCGCACACTCGCTCGCTCATCACTTCCGTGATGTACAGGATGCCGCGCGAGTCGAAAGCGAGATCGTCGGGCGCGACGATTGGACCGCCGACCGGACTAATTGTGGAGATCGCGCCGCTGCTGACGTCAATTGCGCTGACCTGGCTACCGAAGGCTTGCGCGACATACAGGCGGCCGTCGGGGCCGACGCGCATTCCATTCGCGCCGAACAGCGCGCTCGGCGGGGTGATTCTGCTTACGGCCCATCCTTTGGCCGCGCTGACAGTTGATGTTCCGGTGAAGCGGCTGGATTGATTTTCCATGCGGCGAACCTCCGATTATTTCGCGGCGTTAGCCTGCTCGAAGCGCACCGCGACGAGCCGGCATTAAAGGTGTTACAGCTTGCGCCACGGATATGCTAAACGGCAAGGGAATCGGCGCCGGCCAAAACGAAAATTTTTCGGTCCGCGAAAAGTGCTATGGATGTCTTGCCGATAACATCGTGTGGGATGCCGGGCCGCGCGGGGTTGAAGACGGTGAGATAGTCAGTCGGCGAATGTAAGTAATCGGCAAACGATCGGGAGGTTAGCCAGTGGCAACAGTTGATTTTGGCGTCGCGATTCCATCGTCGAAAGGGATTCCGGAATTCGCCCAGCGCGCAGAACGGATGGGGTACGACTACCTCTGCAGCGGCGAGCACATGATGTTTCACGGGCCCGTCGCGAATTCACTTATCGCGCTGTCGGTCGCAGCCGGCGCGACGACGAAAATCAAACTGATGAGCACCATTATCTTGCTGCCGCTCTATCAGCCGATGGTGCTGGCCAAACTGACCTCGGTGCTGGATGTCGCGTCCGATGGCCGCTACCACATGGGCATCGGCATCGGCGGCGAGTTTCCCAAGGAATTCGAAGCCTGCGGTGTACCGGTCAAGCAGCGCGCGTCGCGCAGTAACGAAGCGCTCGAAGTGATCAAGAAGCTGTGGACCGAAAAGAACGTGACATTCGAGGGGCGCTTTACGAAGTTCTCGGGCGTCACGATTTCGCCGCATCCGGTGCAGAAGCCGCATCCGCCGATTTGGGTCGCAGGACGTAAAGAGCCGGCGATGCGACGCGCGGCGACCTACGCGGACGGCTGGATCCCTTATATGTACACGCCGGAGATGCTGCACGAGAGCATCGAGAAGATTAACCAATTCGGTAAGGAGGCCGGCCGCGACATGAGTAATTTCCGGCCCGGGCTTTTTATCTTCGCGTCGGTCTATCCCGATCGTGATATGGCGCGCGATCAGGCGGCCAAGGCGCTCGGGGGCACCTACTCGCAGGATTTTTCGAAGATCGCGGGACGCTACACGCTCTATGGAAACCCAGACGACTGTCGCAAGCGGCTCAAGGAGTACGTCGATGCGGGCGCGCGCACGGTGCTGATCAGCTGGGCCTGCCGCCAGGAGGATATCGGCGAGAATATGAAACTGGTCGCCGAAGAGATCGCACCGGCTTTTCGGTAGCACGCCGCTGCTGCGCAAGTTTGCCATTCTGAACGCACCGAAGAATTCCGATTCACCTCAAGCGGGACGCGTCGGTTGCGCTCGGAATGACAGCGGCGGTGCACGCAGAAAGATTGAGGGAAGACCCTTTCCGGCTTTAGTTAATCAAAGCGCCGAGCATGCGAGTCGCCTGGCTGCGTCGAGGGTCAGACGGTCGCTTGCCCTGGCCGTTGCGATCATTGCGATGACCATCGCCGCCGTTGCTCGGGCAGCATCGCCAGCGCCGGCAGTCGCGCCCGACGCGCAAGCGCTCGCCAGCGCGACCCTGGAGCGAATGGCGCGGGCCAATTTCGGCGAACTCGGCGTCGCGGAATTCCAGTTCGTGCGCCACGCTCCTTATCGCGATCTCGCGTGGAGCAGCCCGAGTTCCGATCCCGACACTGCCGTCAACGATCCCTCCAAGGGCGCGCAGTGGGGCAAGGATCGTACAATCCGCGCCGACATCATCCGCTGGATTCTCACCGATCCGGTCGCATCGAAGTACGTTCATCCAAGCGGTATTGGAATCGCGGGCGCACGCATCGCCGGCGAGATCGATCTTTCCTACGCCACCGTGGCACTGCCGATCACGATGCTCGATTGCTCGATTCCTGACGGCATCGATCTCTCCTATTCGCACATCGCCAGCATCGACCTGCGACGCAGTTGGACCGGACCCATCAACGCGCAGCAAGCGCTGGTGCAGAGCGATGTGCTGTTGCGGCTTGGTCGTTACGACTACGTCAATTTCTATCGCGGGGAGATCGACGGCAACTTCGACTGCAGCAGCGGCCACTTTCTCGGGGACGATCCGATCTCGATGGTTGAGACGATCATCAAAGGCGACGCGCTTTTCCATGAGGGGTTCGAGACCGGCGGCGTGGTCGATTTTCGCCTCGCAAATATCGGGCGTTCGCTCAGTTTCAACCACGCTCGCTTCACCGGCAAGGGCGTCAACGGACTCAACGCCGAGCGGGCGACCATAGGCGGGACGCTCTATTGGGTCGCTATAATGCTCGGTCCGCAGACGATGCTCGATGTGAGTTCGGCCCGCGCAGGAGAGCTTTGGGACGAACTGGCGAGCTGGCCCGCGGTGGGCAATCTCGATATTACGGGGTTCGTCTATGGCGGTTTCAGCGGCGGTCCGACCGACGCGGATTCGCGCCTCGAATGGATCCGCCGACAACCGCGATCCGATCTGGCACAGCCCCAGCCCTATCGGCAATTGGCCCACGTACTGCGCGAAAACGGATCCGAAGAAGGCGCCACGCAAGTCGAGATCGCACGCGAGAATGCGATCACCGAATACGGCGGTATCCCGATGTCGCAGCGGATATGGCGGCTGGCGCTGCGTGCGACGATCGGTTACGGCTATCGGCCGCTACGCGCACTCTGGTGGATTTTGCTCTTCGTGATGGTGGGGACGGTGCTCTTCGGCTGGGGCTATCATGCGCGTCTGATCACGCCGACTGAAGAGGCCGCTTACGAATCTTTCTGCGCTACCGGTATTCCGCCGCCGCACTATCCACCGTTCAGCAGCTTCGTTTATTCGCTGGAGAATTTCCTGCCGGTGGTCGATTTGCATCAGGAAACCTACTGGCGTCCGAACCCGCGCCATCGGCGCACCGATGATAAGCCGATGACCGCGGCTGAATCGTTGCTGGAGACGCTGCCGGCGCGAATGCTCCGCTGGTATCTCTGGCTGCACATTCTCGCCGGATGGACTATCACGCCGCTGCTGTTTGCCGGACTCGCAGGTCTGTTACACAGCTGACAATTCCCATCGCGCCGAAGTCACTCGCGTAACGGTTTGTCGCGGCGCACGCGGGTGGGGTAGTCTCCGGAGACGAACCGGCCGGGGCTTGGGATACACACCCGATGCGCCGACCACAAAGGAGATTTTCGATGGCAAGCCCGCAGTTACAAATGGCGAAAGATGCGTACAAGGCGATTCTGGAATCGGGCGCGAAGACGCCCCAGGAATTGCGCGTGAAGTTCGAGGAAGTCGCGGCGAGCGCGCCCATTCCGCCGGATATCAAATGCGAGAAAGTTAAGGCCGGCGGCGTCGATGCCGAATGGATCAGCGCGCCCAACTCGTCCGCCGATCGGGCGGTGCTCTACGTGCACGGCGGCGGCTACGTCATTGGTTCGGTCAACACTCATCGCGATCTGATGGGCCGCATCGCCCGCGCCTCGAGTGCCCGCGTACTCGGACTCAACTACCGCTTGGCCCCCGAACATCCGTTTCCTGCGGCGGTTGATGATTCCGTTGCCGCCTATCGCTGGCTGCTCGCTCAAGGGATTAAGCCTAACCATGTCTCAGTCGCGGGCGATTCCGCCGGCGGCGGTCTGACTGTCGCGACCCTGGTTGCGATTCGCGATGCCAAGCTGCCAGTTCCGGGTGCCGGTGTTTGCATTTCGCCGTGGGTTGACATGGAAGGTATCGGCGAATCGATGAAGACCAAGGCGGCGGTTGATCCGGTGGTTCAGCGCGAGGGCCTGCTGGGGATGGCTGCGGCCTATCTCGGCGGACAGAATCCACGTTCGCCGCTGGCCTCGCCGCTCTATGCAGACCTGAAGGGCCTGCCTCCGTTGCTGATCCAGGTCGGTGAGGCTGAGACCCTGCTCGACGATTCGACCCGGCTGAACGATCGTGCGAAAGCTGCGGGCGTCAGCACCAAGCTCGAGGTATGGCCCGACATGATCCACGTTTGGCAACTGTTCGCATCGTTTCTCCCCGAAGGTCAACAGGCTGTCGATGGCATCGGCGCGTTTATAAAAGAGTACACCTCCTAGGCCGACTCGCGGGCCGCCGGCATCGGCGGCGGCAACATAGACGGCGGCATCCGCATCTCAAATGAGATGCGGATGCCGCCGTTGTCTTAGGCC
>DASXFX010000056.1:0-12461 GCA_036489375.1 Binataceae bacterium (SeqCode)
ACCTGGCGCCGTCGGTGGTGCTCGCGCGAGCGCCGTAACGGCCGCTAGCGTCGAAATTTCGATCATCGTGCCCGTCCATAATGAGGCGGCCGGCATCGACGCGTTTTTCGCGCAACTGCTTCCGGTGCTCGAGGGTCTGGGCACGACCTGGGAAGTAATCTGCGTCAATGACGGGAGCGCCGACGCGACGCTAGACCTGCTGGTCGAGCTTCATCGGCGCACGCCGGCGATCAAGGTCATCAGTCTCTCGCGCAATTTCGGCAAGGACGTCGCCCTTAGTGCGGGCTTCGATTTCGCCTGCGGCGCAGCCGTCATCCCGATCGACGCCGATCTGCAGGATCCGCCCGAGTTGATCGTGCCGATGGTGGCGAAGTGGCGCGAAGGCTTCGACATTGTCTTCGCGACGCGCAAGCGCCGGGAAGGAGATAGCTGGTTCAAGCGCACCACCGCGCGCTACTTCTACGAGATTTTCGATCGCATTACTGACGTTCCGGTACCGCACGACACCGGCGACTATCGATTGATCGATCGCCGCGTCGTTGACGTGCTAGTGCGGCTGCCCGAACGTACGCGCTTCATGAAGGGACTGTTCGCATGGGTCGGTTTCCGCCAGACCTCGGTTACCTTCGACCGTCAACCGCGTCACGCTGGCGACACCAAGTGGAACTATTGGCGATTGTGGAACTTCGCGCTCGATGCGATCACCTCGTTCAGTTCCTTACCGCTCAAGATCTGGAGCTACCTGGGCGTCGCGATTTCGTTGTTCGCGTTTCTCTTCGCGCTTTTCCTGGCCGGCCTCAAAATCATTCGCGGCATTGATTTGCCGGGTTACGCGTCATTGATGGTCGCGGTGCTGTTCTTCGGCGGGGTCCAATTGATTTCGCTGGGGATCATCGGCGAGTACCTCGCGCGCATGTACAGCGAGGTCAAGGGTCGCCCGCTCTACCTGGTGCGCGATACCTGGGGATTCGAGGAAAAGCAGCAGTAGCGCGCGATGGATCCTAGTCTATATCCGCGGATGGCCGAGGTTGAGGACGCGCACTGGTGGTTCGCGTCGCGCCGGGCGATCGTCGATCGCATTCTGGATCGCCTCGAGCTGCCCGCCGACCCCGCAATCCTGGAGCCCGGATGCGGCACTGGTGGAAATTTCCCGATGCTCGCGCGCCGCGGCCGGCTGTTCGCAATCGACTCGGATCAGAGTGCGATTAGTTTCGCGCGCGCTCGCGGTCTCGCCCAAATTGCGCTCGGCTCGCTGCCGGATCAAATCCCGTTCGGCGATCAACTCTTCGACCTGGTGGTGATGACGGACGTGCTCGAACACCTGGATGATCAGGCCGGCGCGCTGCGGGCCTTGCGGATGCGGTTGCGTCCCGGCGGATGGCTTCTGCTCACGGTCCCCGCGATGGCGTGGTTGTGGAGCGATCATGACGTTACGCATCATCATCGCCGGCGCTACGGTGCGAGTGAATTGGGCAGTCTCATCACCGCGGCCGGCTTCGACGTGACGTACCTGAGCTACTACAACTTCTTGCTCTTTCCGATGATCGCCGGCGCGCGAATGTTGCAGCGCGTGAGGCGGCCTGATCCGGTTGCGGCAGATGGCCGTCACGACCTCGCGATGCCGCCGCGTGCGGTCAACTCGATGCTCCAGCGGATCTTTTCCACTGAGCGTTACCTGGTTGGCAGCGCGCGAATTCCGTTCGGCGTCTCGCTCATCGTGATCGCCCGCGCACTGCCCACGATCGCATCAACGATTGCGCCGGTATCATCGGCCAGTGCGAATTAGTTTCCGACGCGCCGCGGCGGAGGCGATGGCCGCGTTTGCGGCGGCGTTCGCCTTTCTCCTCGCGCTCGCCCCGTCTGCTCCCTTCACCCGTGAATTGGGCGTGTGCGAATCCGGAGCGGTGCGCGACGTGCTCGCGGGCAACATCATCTTGCCGCGCTTTATTCCCGGGCCGATGGTCCACGTGCCGCCGCTTTATTGGTGGACCGCCGCGCTCGGCGTTCACGCCTTCGGCTGGACCGAGCTCGCGCTGCGGCTGCCGTCGATGGCCGCCGCGGCGCTGACCTGCGCGATCGTCTTCATGTGGTCCGCGATGGCGATCAACCGTCGCGTCGCGATTTGGGCGGCGGCTTCGCTGCTGCTCTGCCATTTCTTCCTCGACGCCGCGCGCCAGCCGCGGATGGATTCGATGCTCGCACTGTTCGTGACTGGTGCTGCGATCGCATTCGAACGGTCGTTACGATCGGCGGGCGACGACTCGCCGGCCCCACCCGATCGGCGCTCGCGTCGAATCGGCCTCGCGCTCGCCGCGGTTATGATGGGCCTGGGAATTCTGACCAAGGGAGTCCTCGGAATTTTGCTCCCGGGCCTCGTCGCGGGACTCTACCTGGTAGTCCGCCGGCGCATGCGCGACCTCTTTCGCTTCGACCTGATTCTCACCTTCGTCGTCGCCCTGGCGATTGGACTTTCGTGGTATTTCGCTGCTTACGAAGTCGGTGGGCAAAAGTTTCTGCAATGGCAGCTCGCGATGAATCTGTGGAGCCGGTTCATCCCGGCGGAAGCCGGCGGCGCCGGGTACTGCGCACATCCATTCTGGTACTTTACGCCGCACACTATTTCCGGCTTCATCCCATGGAGCGTTTACCTGCCGGCTCTGGCGATCTACATTTGGCCGCGGCGCGGCTACAGATTGCCCGAGGCCGTGGTCTTCACGCTTTGCTGGTTCACCGCCATCTTCGTTTTCTTCTCGACTTCGCACGGTAAGTGCCTGGTATATATCCTGCCGGCTTTTCCGCCGCTGGCGGTCTTAACCGGCATTACGATCGACGCCGCGGTGCGCTTGTCCCGTCGATCCGAAACAACCGCGATAGGATCGCCGCATTCGCCTCCAGCGCCGAGTCCCGCTCGCGACCGTGCTTTTTCGATCACCTTTGGAGTCTCGACTGCGGTCGTTGCCGCGGCAGCAATCGCGATCGCGCTCGCGGCCTTGGGCGGAGTCATCTTCGGTGTGCCCCAGGGATTGTCCCTGCGACTGCATCCCACGGACCGCCGCTTTCTCGAGATCCTTTCGTCGCTGGCGGCGCGCCGCGCACCCGCACTCCTGTCCTGGATCGCGGTATGTACCGCCGGCGGCGTCGCGGGAATCATCGGGTTGGTGCGGCGCAACGCTCAAATCCAGGCGGCTGGCGTCCTGATTGTCGCGACGGCTGGCTCGATGTTCTGGTTCGCAGTGATGAATCCGGCGCTGGCCGAGCGCGAGACGCTGCGCGATTTCGCGCATGAAGTAGCGCGCACGGTTCCGGCGGGGACGGAGGTCGCTCATTTGGGGCTTAGCGATTGCGACCTGAATTTCTACTCTTCGCAACCGCTGACGCCGATCTATCGTTTGGGCTGCGATGAAGGACCGGGCGCGCCCGAATACATCGTCGCGCGCAAGATCGATTTCGAAGCAACGCGCACCGCGAATCGCAACTGCTTTAAACCGATCCTCGAATCACTGCCGGTCGATAGTAATGGCACCCGCGTGCTGCTTCAGCGCAACCCGGCCAAATAGGAAACCGGCGGCCGTTAATTGCGGCGCTGGTTGGCACGGTGGCCCTACGCCTGGGCGACGTAATATTGCGTCCACAGTGTCCAGTCCAGCGGGCCATCGCGCAATCGCCGCTCCAGCCACTCTTCGAACCGGCGGCCGCGATCGCCTGCAAATTCGGCCACGAGAGGAATGTACATCCCCGATTTATAGCGCTCACGAATATGGAACCCGGCCTGCCGCAATTGTCGTTCGGTCTCGCGCGACGTCATCGAATTGATGTGCTCCATGTCGAAGACCGCTTCGCCGTATATCCGTCGCACGAGGTTGACGATGCCGGGCAGAAACGCGACTTTCGCCGCCATCTCCATTAGGCTCCATCGTTGCGGCGTCGAAAGCAGCAGGATGCCACCGGGCTCCAGCAGCCGATGCATAGCAGCCAGCACGCTCTCCGAATCGGCGATATGCTCGATGACTTCGCTGCACAGAACCAAGCTGAAGCTGCGTTCCGGCAGCTTCGATTCCAGCACGTCGTCGCGCAACAATTCCAGGTTCGGATGTTGGGTGGCGATCGCGCGAGCATGATCGATATGCGCCTGATCGAGGTCGGTCCCAACGACTTCACGGAACGCCTCGGCCAGCGCTGGCAGATAGACCCCCGCACCGAAACCGACCTCGATTGCGCGCCCGGGGCGCTCGCGCGCCGCCTCGCGCAGCTTGCCGATAATCCAGTCGCGCCGCGAGCAATGCAGCCATTTGCGCGTCGGATTGCTCGACTCATAGAGCGTATCGAGGAGCGGCAGAAGTTGTGATTCGGTTTCCATCTGAGGTTCGCGGCGAACGATTCAGCGACCGCGCTTCGAATTTGAGATCGTCGCTTCAAGTTACTGCCCAACGTTACCGGGCAAAGCAAGCATGCAGGTACTTGGAGCCGCTGGCGAAGCCGTTTAATCTGTCGGCAAGCGCCGTGCTGCGATCTCGAGCGAGCGGCGACGAACCCGTGAAGTCCTTGCGCAGACTGCTCCCCGAGTCTTTGCCGGATCTTTGCGAGGAGCTCTCGGTGGATAGCTTTGCAGAATAGTCAGCGGCCGACACGCGACCGTTTTGGCCTCACCGCCCTCGCCATCTACCTCGTATGCTCAGTGATCATTTTCGGCCGCGGCCTCGCGCGTAATCCCGCCGGCTCTTTCGTCGGGCTCACCGCCGATCCCTCGGTTTACATGTGGTTCCTCGTATGGTGGCCATTCGCGATCGTGCATCGGCTCAACCTGTTCGTGACCGGCTTGCTCTGGGCGCCCGTCGGATTCAACCTGACATGGACCACGGGCATCCCGTTGGCTGGATTGGTCGCCGCGCCGATCACGGCGCGTTGGGGCCCGGTCGTCGCCTACAATTTGCTCTGCCTGCTATGCCCCGTACTCGCGGGTTGGACCGGGTTTCTGCTCTGTCGCCGAGTCGCCGCGCGCTTCTGGCCGTCGCTCGCCGGCGGCTACATCTTCGGCTTTTCCGCTTACATGCTTGCCGAGATCCGCGCGCATCTTCTGCTGATTCTGATCTTTCCAATTCCGCTCGCGGTAATGCTCGTATTGCAGCGCCTCAACGACGAAATCCGTGCGATGTCCTTCGTCGTGATGATGGCGTTGGTGCTCATCGCATCTTTCATGCTCTCGCTCGAAATGTTCGCGACGATGACCTTCTTCGGCGCGATCGCGCTAACCCTCGCCGTCATCCTTGAAGACGACGCCGGGCGCCACCGTATCTACGCATTGTTCCCGCAACTAGCGATTACCTATTCGATTGTCTTCGTGGTCGTATCGCCATACCTGTACTATTTCTTCCAGCCCGGGTTCCCGCGATCGCCGGTAAACTCGCCTGCCGGCTACTCGGCCGATCTCCTGAACTTCATTGTTCCGACGCCATCCAATGCGATCGGCACGCTCGGTTTGCTCCCATCGATCTCGCGCCAATTTGCCGGCGCCGTCGTCGAAACCGGCGCATGCTTTGGGCTTCCTCTGCTCCTGATTGCCACGATTTTTCTGCGCGCGCATTGGACTCAAACTCGCAGCAGGCTGATTGCATGGTTCGTTCTGATCGTGATGATCGCGTCGCTCGGACCGCGCCTGCATGTCGCCGGCGTCGAGCTCTTTGGACTGCCATGGAAGCTCTTCCAGCATCTTCCGCTGATCAATAACGCACTGCCGGGCCGCTTCCCGCCGTATGCATTTCTCGCGCTGGCGATAGTTACCGCGTTGTGGCTCGCTTCCGACGCGGTCAGTCGCGCGGCGAAAATTACCGGCGTGGCAGCGCTCGCGATCTTTCTCGCACCGAATCCGGCGGCGCGTTACTGGATCGCCCCGGTTGACCTGCCCGCATTTTTCTTCAATGGCAATTACCGCCAATATCTTGCGCCCGGCGAGACGGTGGTGATTCTTCCGTACGGTGCGGGCGGCCCCTGCATGCTCTGGCAAGCGGTCTCCGCGATGTACTTTCGCATGGCCGGCGGATGGACCAGCATCATGCCGCGCGAGTACCAAGGTTGGCCCGCGGTTAACGCCTTGATGTACCGCAGTTACATCCCCGGCTTCGTCGATCAGTTGAAGGCGTTCCTCGCGCATCACGATGCGGCCACGATCATCGTCGCGGACCCCGAACGTCCACTGTGGGATCCGATGCTGGCCCCGCTGCACCTGGCGCCGATTGAAATTGGCGGTGTCGAGATCTATCGCTTGGCAGCGAGCGACCTCGCTCAGTGGCGTGATGTGACGGCGATCGAAATGGAACGCCGCAGCAACCTCGCGCGCTTTGATTCGTTGCTCATCGCGGCGCGGAAATATCTGGACGGCGGCGGCAATCTCGACCAGCTTAGCCCCCGCCGTGCCGAGTTGCTCGGCCTCCTGCCGGCGCATTCGACTAACCAGGCGGGCGTGCGCATTAGCAACGGTCTCTATCTTGGAAATCTTGGCGACGGCCTGATTGGAATCGGCGTGGTCGGTTCATGGGAGGGGCTCCAGCCAGTCATCGCAAAGTATCGCGATGATGCGGCCCGAATTTTCTTCCCTTTTCCCCGCGAACTCGCCGGCGCGCCGCATGGCGACACCTTCATGCGCCAGCTCGTGATCGCCTTTTCCCGCGACGGTCTTGAGCGCGCCTCCGCCAAAGCGTCGCCATAGCTTCGAGCGGCGGGACTGTTCAAGTGCCTCGCCCAAACCGGTATTGCGCCAATTCTTGATAGGACGAAGATTCGCCAAGAATGCTGCGAAAGAGGATTAGCGACTGCGCGACGGTGCTTCCGAAGTCGCGATCTCTGGCCGCCTCTATCTCGCGGCGAAGCGCACTCCATCCCGTCAAATTTCGCATCCGCGCAATCGTCAGATGAGGCAAGAAGGCGCGCTGCTCCGCCGCGAATCCCGCGCCGACGGCGGCGCGCTCGACGTGGTCCGCGAGTTCAGTCAGTTCCCTGCTCTCAAGCGCAACCCAGATAACGCGCGGTCGCGACAGGTCCGGAAACGCGCCGAGACCGCGAACGCGGATGTCGAAGTTTGCAGACGCATCGGCGATTTCTTCGAGCGCTCCAGCGAACCGTTCGAGAGTCGATGCGGCGACGCGGTCGCCAAGAAATCGCACAGTGAGATGGAGCTTTTGACGGCTCGTCCAAAGGACCCCGTCGCTGCGGTCATCGCTCGTCGCTCGCAGCGAAGCGATAAAGTCGGCGATCGCCGCCTCCACCGCGGGCGCCAGCTTGAGGGCGACGAACGCGCGCACGCCATCAGGCATCATGATCGCGCTCGCCGCACCCGTGATCGCCTCGGGCGATGATGGCAGCCGGCTAGTGCTGGTGTACGAGTGCGTGCTCGACCAACGCCAACCGATCATTGCCGAAGAACATGACGCCGTCGGCAAAGATGGTCGGCGATCCGAAGCCGCCGCGCTCGATCAGTTCGTCGGTGTTGGCCTTGAGCTTTTCCTTGTACTCGGGCAGCGCGATCTTCTTGAAATACTCGGCTTCGTCGAGTCCGGTCTCGCGCACGATATCGCGCAGGACTTCGTCCTTGCTGATGTCGCGATTGTCGCCCCAATAAGTCTCGAACACGCGCCGCGAGTACGGCCCAATCTTGTTGTGTTCCTGCGCGACGAAGGCTCCGCGCATGGCCTTGACTGAGTTTACGGGAAAGACCACCAGCGCCGAGGGGTCGGTTATTTTGAGCTTGTACAGGTGAGCCCAGTCCTGCAGGTCCTTCTTGTAGTAGCGCGCTTTGACCTTCACCGGGTTGGCGCGCATCTCATAGACCGACTGATTCACGGTATTGAAAACGCCGCCAACCAGGATCGGACGCCATATCAGATCGGCGCTATGGCGTGATGCGACCTCCTCGATTTTCGAAAACGCGAGATAAGTCCACGGACTCGAACAGTCGTAAAAGAACTCGAGCTTTTTCGCCATCGAATTCGACCTCATGCGAAGGGACATTGATTCGCCGAAAATAGCACAGCGTTAACCCGATCGGGCAAGCGGCAATCGCTTGCGGGCGAGTTCACGGCTTTGTGGCTTCCTTGGGCGCGACGGGAGACGGCGGGCTCTGGCTTATTTCGATCAGGTCGGCGTACACCTCGCCGAAGAATACGTCCGACGAAATTCGCACCGGCAGATGACGCGCGTCGTCGGTCACCCACACCGTGGTTTCGCGCGACTGACTGCGAAAGCTGCCTTCACTCAGCCATAGTACCCAGGGCTCGACTTTTAGCGTGTTGAAGGTCCCGAGCGCCGTCGTAATGCGCTCGCGATCAATTACTTTGAACATGAATACGTAGCGGTTGCCGCCGCTGAAGACGTCGAACGTCGGGCTGTCGCCGGGCTTGAGCGGTTGCGACAACGCCATCATCACCGCCGAAAATGGTCCCAGCGGATCGCCGCCGCTAAAACGTCGCGTAGTGATCTTGCCGTGCCGGCTGGTCTTGATCGCGGTGACCAGGCGGTCGGGATGATCGAAAGTCACGCGCCACTGATCGAGCCGTTCCTTTTCATGCTGGATGATGTAGATGTCGTTGGGCTGCAGCGAAACGTAGTCGAAATTCTCGCGGAAAACGTCGCGCATGCGATACACGATGTCGACTACCGGGCTGGTGTTGAGCCACATCACGCCGGTCCACCATTCCGGATGCTGCTTGTTACGCGCGATCAGCACTCGCGCATCCGCCGCGGGCACCCCCAGCCACGAAGCGCGATAGAGCAGCGTCTCGCCATCGTGGAACGGAATCGGGCCCGGCTTGTAAACGGGAACATGGAGATTGGCGGGCAACGGCAGCGGTGCGGGCGTCGGCAGTATCCGCGGAGGCCGCGCCGCCGGCTTCGTTCGTGGTGGCGGATCGGTCTGAGCCCCCACCACCATCACGATCGCTAGGGACGCGCTGACCATCGCCAAAACGCCGAAGGGCCAGCGCAAGCGACGAGGCTGACGCGCCGATCGCGGCGGCACGGCGCGCGGGATGTAAAGCTGACTGAAGATGGAATACACTGTGGGCGTCAATTCTGCCCAATCACGGAGGGCGTGGGAATGTCCAGAGCGCGTTCAATTATAGCCGTCGGATTCATTGCCGGCGCGATGCTGCTGCCGCCGATGGCCCACGCCCAGACGATCGGGGGACCGCCCGGCGTGCGCAATAATTCGATGCCGTTCCAGGGCCTCGAGCAGGCGGGACCTGGCAGCCTCAAGCATTCGGGCAAGACCGCCACGGAAGCGATCAAGGACGCTCAGCGCAAGTTTGCCGACGCCGATCCGCGGGTGCGCGTGCAGGGCTTGGAGGAGTTGCGCTTCGTCGATAGCGCTGACGCGAACGAGATTCTGTTTCGAGGAATTTCCGATTCTGACGTGCGCGTGCGCATCAAAGCCATCGATGTGCTCGGCGCGCGCGGGGTATCCGATGCGGTTCCGATAATGTCGCAGGAGCTCTTTCTGCGCGAGACTCCGGCAGTCGAGAAGCTTCATCTGGTGGCTGCCCTCGGCCGTATCGGCGATCAGCGTGGTTCGATGCCGATCGTTAATTACCTCAAGCAAACCGACGATTCCGCCAGCCGCGGTACCGCGGTCTATGCAATCGGCGAGATCGGGGATCCGTCGGCCAACGACGAGCTGATTCAGATCGTGTCGAATGACCCGAGTCCGATGGTGCGCAAACTGGCGCGAGAAGCAATCGAGAAAATCGACGGCGAGCTACCGAACCGCCATCAGGAGGTGCTGGCGGAGGAGAAACAGAAGTCGCTGCCGCAGCCGACCGACGAGCGGCTCTCGAAGATGCGCGCTATCGACAACGAGATCCAGTCCAAGCAGTACTGACGAGGCGCACGTACTGCATCGTGGTTTGCGGCCGACATTGAGCCCCACGGAGCAGCAGGTGCTTGGCTGGTTCTGCCCGCTTCCACTTCCCGTCGCGACGCGGCTAGTGGCCGTCTCGATACTCGCTATAACCGGCTTCTGCTTCATACCCGGATGAGGCCGCTGGTGGTGCCGCTATCGCGCGGGCCTTGCGGGAAAATCCGCGCGATCTGACTCGGTGGCAGACCCATGTGCGTGTTCAGCACCAGGCTGATCGGCTCACGAAAATCGGTCGTCACCGCGACGTCGCGTTCCTGGTAAAGCTCCGCGGGCGCGAGTCCGTTCCATTGCGCATAGACGCGCCGTCCGCGCACCGGCCCACCCATCACCCACATGACGTTGCCGTGTCCGTGGTCGGTGCCGCCATTGCCGTTCTCGTGAACGGTGCGGCCAAACTCCGAGATCACGACGATGACGGTGTCATCGTAAGCGGGGCCGAGGTCCTTGACGAAGCTGGCCAAGCCGTCGCCGAGCGGCTTCAGATGATTCGCGAGTTGGCCTTGCGACGAACCCTGGTTGACGTGAGTATCCCAGCCGCCTAGCGCCAGGAACGCGAGGCGGATACTGGGATCGCGCGCGATCAAACGGGCGAGGCGTCCGGTGTCGTCCGAGAATCCGTTGGGCGACGGCGCCCCATTGTTGGCCTCCGTCATGTCCTGCTGGAGCTCGCCGAGCAGCCTTTTGCGCGCCACGCGGCCTTCCTGGTAGGCGCGGCTGATCTGATCGTCGCCAGTATAGAGCCGATCGAAGGCGTCTTCGATTTTCGGATTATCCATTGGCAACGGCCGGGCGGCCGCGCGCCCCAGCGGGATGTTGGCCACCGCCATCGGGCCCGAAAGAATTCGCGGAACAGTGGGACCCAGGCTCACTGCCTCGGTCGGCCCGTGCGCACCGGGGAGTGCCGCGATGACCCGGTTCATCCAGCCGTCGCCGGTGCTTTTGCGCCCGGGCGTGCCGCTCTCCATGTAGTCCTGCGCGTCGAAATGCGATCGAGTCGGGTCCGGTGATCCGCATGCGTGAACGAACGCGAGCGTGCCGTCCTGCCACATCGGCATTACCGCAGCGAGCGCCGGATTGAGTCCGAAATGGCCATCGAGATCGAGTACCGCGCGATCGCCGCCGGACCGTGGAATCGCGATGGTCGGGCGTTGCTCGTAGTACTGCGAGTCCCCGTACGGCACCACCACGTTGAGGCCGTCCACGGCGCCACGCATGAAGACCACGACGAGGCGCTTGCGGCTGGTGTCACCCGCCAAGGCGCGCGCGGCCCATGCCTGGGGACCGATCATGAAAACGCCGGCGGCCGACAGGACGG
Organism: Binataceae bacterium (SeqCode); assembly: GCA_036489375.1. Classification (GTDB taxonomy): domain Bacteria; phylum Desulfobacterota; class Binatia; order Binatales; family Binataceae; genus JADMIL01. Next base: position 11,220 of record DASXFX010000056.1, read on the forward strand.
CCGCCGCGCGCAGGAAGTCGCGGCGTCCGAGCGATTCGATGGACGGTGTCCTGCCGCCTTTCAACTCATCAACTGCATTAGCCACTGTTACGGACTCCCGGCAAATATCGATTTGCGCCGCGATAGAAATCTCGAAGAACCATGCTGCTGAACCTTCGAGAGAAGTTGGGTGGGGTACGCATCGGCAGTCGCGTTGACGCTTTCATCGAAACATGAACTCCGGGCTGCCGATAATGAGCGGTGCGCGCAACTGCGTCGGCGCGGATTCGACGGCGTCGGCAGTGCGCGATGAAAACTGGTCGCCCAGCGTGGTTGCGAGCAGCGACGGGTCGGGCGGATCCATGTTGCCGTTGAAGCTTACGGGCCGTATCGCGCCCGACTTCCTGAAGCCGGCGATAGCGCCGAAATCCCCATCGGGCGGCCGTTCGAGCGGCAGCCGGCCCGATCCCAGAGCGGTGGCGAAACTCAGCCGCGTCATCATCGCATCGGGATTGAGCCACGCCGCGCGCGTATTTTTGTAGCCGTCCGGAGTCTGACAGCCATACAGCGGCATTCCGAGCTGCGCCATGGTACCGGCCAGCGGCAGCACGTTGACGAGCGGGACGCCGGCCGCGCGCACCGCCGAAATCACGTACTCGTACGGCGTTTTGAACTTGATGCCGTAGTTGCGGCGATCCCAGAACTCATCGCTTGCGAACATCAGCGCCAGGACTTCGCGGATGTGACCGTCGGTGGCCATGTAGCGATGCGCCATGCGCTTGACCAGCGCCGGTGGAGGGTCGTCGGCGACGAAATATTGCGCGAGCTGGTAGCACAGATGGTTGGCCGTGACGGGGCTTCGCGCGAGCAGATCGAGAGCGGCCTCGCCCTGATCGATTCCGCCCCCCGGGATGGACTGATCGAGGAAAGTCTGAGCAGCAAAATCGTGCCGCGACGAGTCGAACAGGAAGCCGTACTGGTTCGCGGTTCCACTCGCACGCGGAGCCTTGGCCTGATCGAGCCCGCGCATACGGCGGAAACCGAACAAGCCGAAGAGACCGCGTGGCCGCGGCTGAAAATCCCGCGCCGAGAAATTCTGCCGCGGACGCATCTGGCCATCGTCCATTTGCGCGCGACCCATTTGCCCGCCACGCTTCTGCAGGCCCCATCCGGTGAGTATGTGCGCGAGCGCGATGACGTCGTTCTGCGTGTAGCCGCCGTTGACGCCGAGCGTGTGCAGCTCCATCAACTCGCGTGCGTAGT
>DASXFX010000071.1:0-14771 GCA_036489375.1 Binataceae bacterium (SeqCode)
CGCGGCGAGTCGGATATTCCAATGAGCGATGACCACAGCTCTCACGATAATCCCGCACGAAAGTCCAATCGGCTGATCGACGAGCAGAGTCCATATCTGCGTCAGCACGCGCACAACCCCGTCGATTGGTATCCGTGGGGCGAAGAGGCGCTGGGACGGGCGCGCGCTGAGAACAAGCCCATCCTGCTGTCGATTGGCTACTCGGCATGCCATTGGTGTCACGTGATGGAGCGCGAGTCCTTCGAAAACGAAGCCATCGCGCAGGTGATGAACGAGAATTTCGTCTCGATCAAGGTCGATCGCGAGGAGCGCCCTGACCTCGATCAGATTTACATGGATGCGGTGCAACTATTGACCGGACGCGGCGGCTGGCCGTTGACCATGTTCCTGCTGCCGGACGGCCGGCCATTTTACGGCGGTACCTACTTTCCGCCGGTGGATCGTCATGGGTTGCCCGGCTTTCCGCGCCTGCTGGCCGCGATCGCCGACGCCTATCACAAGCAGCCGGGCGACGTGCAGCAGAATGTCGAGCGGCTCACGTCCGCGATGGGATCGGTCGCTTCGATACGGGCATCGGGTGATGAGCTTCCGAGCTCGACTCCGCTGAATGCGGCGCGCGCGCTAGGCAAGCATTACGACAGCGTGCACGGCGGCATCGGCGGCGCGCCCAAATTTCCGAACACCTTCGTCTTTTCGCTTTTTCTGCGTATGTACGATGCCGATAGCGACATCAATTTTGCCGATATGGTGCGCGACACGCTGACCAAAATGGCGAAGGGCGGGATTTACGATCAGATCGGCGGCGGCTTCCATCGCTACAGCGTTGACGAGCGCTGGCTGGTTCCGCACTTCGAAAAGATGCTCTACGACAATGCGCTGCTGGCACGGCTCTATCTCGATGCGGGACGCGCGTTGAACGAGCCGGAGTTCTTGCGCGTCGCGCGCGAAATCCTCGAGTACGTCCTGCGCGAGATGACCGGTCCGGAGGGCGGGTTCTATTCGTCGCAGGATGCCGACAGCCAAGGCGAGGAGGGCAAATTCTTCCTGTGGACGCCGGCCGAGGCGCAAGCCGCGATTGGCGACGACGGCCTAGCGAAAATCGCCGGGCGCTACTTCGATATCAGCGAGGAAGGTAACTTCGAGGGTCGCAACATCCTCAATCGCACGATCGATCAGGCCGATGCCGCGAAGATGTTCGCCAAGCCGGCCGACGATATCGCTCGCGCGATCGAGACGGTCAAGACGCGGATGTTCGCCGCCCGCGAAAAGCGCATCAAGCCGGGCCGCGACGAGAAGATTCTGGCGGCGTGGAACGCGATGATGATCGCGGCCTTCGCCGAGGGCTATCGCGCGCTGGGCGATCAACGCTATCTCGATGCCGCCGAACGCGCGGTCTCCTTTACGATGACGACGTTGTGGGATGGGCGCGCGCTGCGCCGTTCGTACAAGGACGGGGTCGCACGCTTCAACGCCTATCTCGAGGATTACGCTCTGATGGCCGGCGCTATGATCGATACCTACGAGGCGTCGCTCGACCCGCGCTACCTGGAATTCGCGCGGACGCTGGCCGACGTCCTCCTGGACCGATTTCTCGATCGCGAAAACGGCGGGTTCTTTTTCACCTCCGACGATCATGAGGAACTGATCACGCGCTCCAAGGCCGCCTTCGACGGATCGACTCCGTCGGGCAACAGCGCGGCGGTGATGGCGTTGCTGCGGCTCCACGCCTATACCGGCGACGAGCGCTATGCGAACGAAGGCGCACGCGCGATCAACCTCTTCGCGGAGCTGATCGAAAAGCAGCCGTTCGGCTTCGCTCACATGCTCGAGGCCGCCGATCTCTACTTCCGCGGGCCGACCGAAATCGTCCTCGTTGGTGACCGATCGTCGTCGGATTTTCGCGCGTGGATAGAGCGCGCCGGACTGCTTTACGTGCCGAATCGGGCGCTGTTCGCCGCCGATGGGCAGGGCGGGGGCATGGTCCCCGAGCAGGTGCGTGGCAAACCGCAGGTCAACGGCCAATTGACGGCTTACGTCTGTCGCGATCGAACCTGCTCGCCGCCGATGACCACCTTCGAGGCAGTGATCGCGGCTCTCGACGATTAGGGTCGCGCGGTTCAGGTCTCGACCCAGGATGGAGCGCCGTGGCGACAGCGCCCTCGATGCTGGCATCGTTCAATCCGTCGCGGTTGCGGCGGTAAGCGCGGAAATCCCTCAGGAAATCCCCAACTTCGAACCGACGATCGTTAATCGCCCCGCGCGCGCCGCGAAGCGCACGCTCAAGACCGTCGTGTTCAATGCGCGCACCGGCGCGCGCTTCGATGGCATCCTCGCCCGCCTGCGACGCCCGCCGCTCGCCGATGCGGACGTGATCATGTTGTGCGAGGCCGATTGGCGGATGCGCCGATCCGCTGGCCGTGAGATTGCCGCCGATCTCGCCGCCGCACTCGGTATGAGCTTCGTTTATGGTCCCGAGTTCGCGAGCCGGCGTTCGTCGCGACCGGGCTCGGCCTTTCTCGGCAATGCGATTCTGAGCAGCGCGCCGTTGACCGAGGCCCGCTTGATTGCGTTGCCGGATGCGCCCCGCCGCCGGCGCACCTGGCTGATCGGCCAACCGCGCGCGCTGGTTGCGACGGCCGACTTCGGCGGACGCCCGATAACTGTCGCCGTCGCGCACTTGCACAGCCGCTGGCATCCCGCGGGACGCGCGCGCCAAATGGCGACCGTGCTTGAAGGGCTCGCGCCGATTGCCGCGACCATCCTTGGCGGTGACTTCAACACGACCACCACGCGGCTCGATACTCCGTCATCGATCGCGATGGTCGCCGCGCAAATGGCGCTGCATCCACGCCGCTTTCGCTATCCCGAGCGCTACGAGCCGCTCTTCGAGTTGCTGGGTGATGCCGGCTTCAATGTCGATGGCGCCAACGTCGCGGGCAAGCCGACTTTCACCTTCAGCCGCATGGTTCCGCCGCCGCTGCGACCCAAGCTCGACTGGATAGCGCTGCGCGGCTTAACCCCGGTTCCGGGTTCGGCTCGGGTTATCGCCGCGAGCGGTTCGCTGCTCGGCAAGCGTCTGTCCGATCACGACTTCGTCATGTGCGAAGTGCGGCTCTAATCGATTTAACCTGGCGACATTCAATCGCCGCCAACCACGAATCCCGCCGCTAATTGGCCGACTGCCACGCGCGGATCGCTGCGAACGGATGTATCAACATCACGATATTGAGCAGCAAACCGTCGCGAATCCACAGCGCCAGTCCGATTTCGAGCACGAATACCGTGACGATCGTGAGGCGAGTCGGCAAGACCGCCGCGATCATGAACCCCACCATGCAGGTCAGGATGTCGCACATCGAGTTCATTACGCTGTCGCCGTAATAATGCTGCGAAATGGTCGCCGTCCGGTACCGGTCGATCACCATGCTGCTGTTTTCGATCATCTCCCAGCCAGCCTCCAGCAGCATCGCGATGAGCGCGCGCTTGCGGACCGGCGATCGTCGCGCCAACAGCCACGTCAGACCGTACAGCAGGATGCCGTGAGTCAGGTGGCTGAACGAGTAGGGGTCGGTGAGATACTGCGAATTGTGCGGGCTGTTGACCTCGCCCGCCCAGAGGCCCGGCTGACCGCTGACGCCCCAAATCTTTCGGCCCATCGCCAGTTCGACGCTGCTGGCCAACGCGAGGATCGATGCTCCAACGCCCAAGCACGCCGGCACCGAAAGTGATCGCCCGGACTCATCCGATGGTCTTCGAGAACCGTCGCTGTCCGTCATTATGGCGGGCACTCTGGTCGGTGTATCGGGATCGGCTGCCGCTACAGCTTGGGCTCGGGTAGCGGTTCGCGAGCGCGCTCATATGCGTCGGCGACCCTGAAAACCGTCGCTTCATCGAACGGTTTGCCGATTATCTGCATCGAGACCGGCAGCCCGTTCGGCGCAAGACCGGTCGGAATCGCGAGTGCCGGTTGGCCGGTGACGTTGAACGGCGCGGTAAACCGCAACACCGCGGCAACCATGTCGATCTGCTGGCCGCTATCGCTGAGCGCGCGCCCGCCGACATCGATTCGCGGCGCGGGAATCGCCGCGGTCGGAGCTGCGAGCACCGTAAAATGATCCAGCGCCTTCAGATTCTCAGCCAGGATTGCGGCCCGCGAACGCTGCGCCCGCACGTAGTAGATGCCCGGCGTCATCATCCCCGCTTCGAGCATTCGCCGCACGTCCGCACCGTAATCATGCGCGCGCGTGCGCATCCACTGCTCATGATATTCGGCCGCTTCGGCGAACATGATATTGGTCGCGATAGTCGAGGACATCTCGATATGCGGGATATCGACCTCGTCAACCTCGGCGCCGAGAATCCGCAACTGCCGCAGCGCTTCGTTAAATGATCGCGCAACTTCGTCCGAGAGCCCGGTGAGTAATTCCTTGATCACGCCGACGCGCACGCCCTCCAGATCGCCGTTCAGCCCCTCCACATAATCGGGCACCGGCTCGTGGCTGCTGGTCGCGTCGTGAGGATCGTGGCCCGCAATTACCTGCAGCATCAACGCCGCATCGCGCACCGTGCGGGTGATCGGGCCAGCGTGATCGAGCGAATCGGCCAGCGGCAGCACGCCGAACCGGCTGACCCGGCCCCAGGTCTGCTTCATCCCGACGCAGCCGCAAAACGCGGCCGGAATCCGAATCGATCCGCCGGTGTCGGTGCCGATAGTCGCCGCCGCCATTTTGGCGACGATCGCCGCGCCCGATCCGCCACTAGAACCGCCCGGAATCCGATCCAGATTGTATGGATTGCGACAGGTTCCCCAGTGCGGATTGGTACTGGTCGCACCGCTGGCGAACTCGTGCAGATTGAGCTTGCCCAGCAGGATCGCGCCGGCTTCGCGCAGCCGCGCCCACACCGTGCAATCGAAATTCGGCACGAAATCGCCGAGGATTTTCGATCCGCCGGTCGTCAGCACCGAGCGCGTATTGCACAGGTCCTTGAGCGCGATCGGAACGCCATGGAACGGGCCGCGCCAGTTGCCGCCCATGATTTCGCTCTCGGCCTTGCGCGCCGCCTCGCGCGCGTCGTCGGCGGTAACCGTGATGTACGCCAGCAGGCGCTCCTGATGCGCGTCGATCCGCTCCAGGTACGCTTCGGTTATTTCGACCGGAGACAGCGTCTTGGCGCGGATTTTCTCGGCCAGCGCCGCAACATCCAAGTCCAGGATTTCAGCATGATTGGGCATCGAATTACCTCGCTCGCCGATCAGGAGCTGCGTCGGATGCGATCGGCTTCGGCGCAAAGCGTCGCGTAACCAAACGGCGGTTGCATCCCGGCGAGCCCTATACCATGCAGCCGGCGCGAGTAGTTCGTCAGTGCGCCGATTATGCGCGCGACCGCGGTCGCGGACTCATCGGTGAACTCGTAGTCGTACAGTTCGCGACCGAGCAGTTTTACGGTTTCGGCGCTGAATCTGGCCATCGTTCGCTCCCTCCGTCGTGTAGCAGTTGGCGCACTCCCCGTCAGTTTGCGCCGCCCTTAGCGCATTTCTCTGTCGGTCGCGCAGCCGATGGATCGGCGATTCGCGCCATCTTAGCGCAAGTGCCCGCCGTTCGGGCAGTCCTTAACTTGTCTTACCTGGGCTAATCGACCTTCGATACACCAATCTCGAATCTATGGTGTGCGGATAACTCGACGCGCCTTCAACTCTGCGATGCGCTCGGCCGGATAGCCAAGATTCGCGAGAATCTCCGTCGTATGTTCGCCCAACATTGGGCCGGCCCGATCGACCTTCCCCGGTGTCGCGGCGAACTTCGCCAAAATCCCGGTCTGCGACACCTTGCCCCATTGCGAATGCTGCAGGTCGATCAACAACTCGTTGGCGATCGCCTGCGGCTCGTCAAAGAGATCGCCGAACCGATTCACCGGCACCGCCGGCACCCGCGCCGCCCGCAATGATGCGAGCGCATCGCTGCGATCGTGTCCGCGAAAGTGCTCGCTCAACGAGGCGGCGAGCGCACCCTCCGCCGGTTCGCGCGCGGCATCGGCGAATGCAATCGGACCGGTGCCACCCGTCAGAACGCGCAGCGCATCCCACTCGGCTGCGGACTTTGTGGCGATGAAAAGCCAGTTGCCGTCGCGGCACTCGTAAGCCCGCCGCAATGCGGCGGCGCCGCGATACTCGGCGTCGCCGTTTTCCATGTCCGGACGGCCCTCGTAGAACGTGAACTCGCCCGCCTGGAACGCCATCGCGGCTTGCAGTAGCGAGGTCTCGCACATCTGACCGCGTCCGGTGCGGGCGCGCGCGTTCAACGCCAGCACGCATCCGTACGCCGAGAGCATCGCCGCGCCGTAATCGCAAATCGCGCACGTCAGGTACACCGGATGGCCGTGCGGACCGCCCTGCGCTGCCATCACCCCGGACCTCGCTTGCAGCAGCGGATCGAAGCCCGGCTGATTGTGCTCGGGGCCGCGATTACCGAATGCCGTGACCGACATATAGATGAGTCGCGGATTGATCGCCGATAGCGCCTCGTAATCGAAGCCGTAGCGCGCCATCCGCCCGGGCCGCAGATTTTCCACGATAATATCGGCGCGCTGCGCCAGTTTGCGGATGACTTCGCGTCCTTCAGGCGTGGTGAAATCGAGCGAAAGGCCCCGTTTGCCCTCGTTCCAGCCGAGAAAACCGAAGCCGAAATGGCGAAAGGCATCGCCTTCCAGGCTCTCGACCTTGATCACGTCGGCGCCCATCTGCGCCAGGATCATCGGTCCGTACGAGCCGGCGATATAACTGCAGAAGTCTAGGATCGTCACGCCGGTGAGCGCTCCGCGAGTTGCCACCGCCGAAGCCCCAGCCGCTGTGGTGGCCCGAGGTGACGACTCGTCCAACCAGCGCAGTGCTTCGCTCGCGCCGTCCGTCGAAACCGCAGGAGCCGGTCCGCTGATCTCTCCCGGCGTCGCCAGCAGATTGATCGGAACGCCAGCCTGAACCGTCGCGCCCAGGGTCGGATCCGCCAGCTCCGTCCGCATTTCGAGCGCCCGGGTCTGCGGATGATTCATGAACTCGTCGCGCGTCATCACCGGGGCGCACGGCACGTCGGCCTCGCGCAGGATCGCCAGCCATTCGTCGCGCGGCCGCGTGACTATTATTGCTTCGAGCAGCTCTTTCAGGGTTTGCCAGTTTTCCTTGGGCACGCCCCACGGCGCACCTTCAAAGCGCGGATCGGCCACCAGGTCGGGCCGCTCGATTGCCAGCGCGAACTTGTTCCAGAAGGTGGTATTGCCGCACGCGATAAACAGGTAGTGCCCGTCGCTCCCCGCAAATAGCCGATAACAGGGGATCGGTCCGAGCGGATCCTGCGGACCGTGGTACAGCGAGGTCATCTTTTCGTGGCGCATGATGCCGCCGGTTTGCAGTGCGAACGAGCCCGCCAGCATCGAGACTTCAACCGCCTGCCCCGAGCCATCGCCGCGCGCGAGCAGGGCCGCGGCTGCCGCGGTCGCTCCCATTACAGCCGTCGCGTAGCTCGCGGCCGGAAAAGTCAGCGGCACCGGATTTCCGCTGCGCGCCCACTGCGTTCCCGCAATCGCCCCGAGTGCCGCGACCAGCTCTTCTCCGGCCTCGAAATCGGCGTCGGGTCCGCGATTCCCGAACGGCGGCAGCTCGAGCGCGATCGCTCGCGGGTTAATCGCGGCGATCGCCTCGCTATCGATCCCGAGTTGGCGCGCTCGGGCCGGTGTCAATCCCGCGATTACCACGTCCGCCCGCGCTATCAGCTTGGCCGCGTCGGCTTGGCCGGCGGGACTGGCGACGTCGAAGAAAGCCGATCGTTTGCTGCGATTGAGTGCGTGAAAATGTGATGTCCCGCGCGTCGGATCGCCCGCCGGCGGCTCGACCTTGATTACGCGGGCGCCCTGCTCCGCGAGCAGCATCGCCGCGTACGCGGCCGCCATGTTCGAGCTGAATTCGACTACGATAATGCCGTCCAGGGCTTTAGCCATGCCGGTATATTCGCAACAATCCTCCTCAAATCAAGCGAGCGGTACTGCCTTCGGCTCGTTCTGGATTATTCGCCGCCGAAGAAGACCTCGTTGGGCGGCCATTGCATCGTATTCATATATTCCTCTGAGGCTGCTTGTTCGTTCATCTCCGAGGTCATCTCGCTTTGATCCTCCAACTGCTTCTGCAGTTTGATCCGCTGATAGGCGTCGTAAGCCTTCGGACCGCCGCTGTAAATGCAATCGCAGTAGTAGGGATCGGCGTACCAGTAGTGCATCTTGCCGTTGTGCGGGAAGAACCGCATTTGCAGTGGCGTCAGGCCTTGCAATTCCTGCTGGCGGGCCGGCGTGTCCACCGGCAATACATGGAAACCGGCTGCGGACAGCAGCGGCCCGACACGTTGACCCTTCTGGGTCGGAGTCTCCCGCGTGGAGCATCCAGCGGCGACGATAGCCACGAAAAAGCTCGCAATAATGACGCAGTTGGTTTGGCGCATGGCAAAGTTATACGGATACGGCGTTTGTTGTTCCATCCCGTCCGCAAGATCAAGGGTTCCCCGCGCCCTCGGCAGGGTTGCTCGCGCAACCCGACCAGATTTACGCGATAGAGCAAATCCGATCGCGGTACTATGATGTTAACCGATGCGCTCTGCGAACAGATTACGTTGCGACTCGATGACGGCACTCAAGCTCTGCCTCACCGCGGCGATTGGTTTAGGTCGCCGACTTATGACGGCATTGAGGATGAACCTCGCCGGCGCGAGCGCATTGCGTCGCCGCCCGATCATGGCGCTGACGACGGGCTTCGCCGCCGCGACGGTCGCGATCATAATTGCAGTCGTCGCGCTCGCCGTACCGCCGACCGCCCTCGCGCAGAACTATACGGTTGATACCGCCGCGAGCGAGGCGCTGACCAATTATCTAAGGCAAAATCGCTTGCCGCTGGTGGGCGCGCAAATCGGTGCGTCCGCATCCGGAGCGCGACGCCTAGTCCTGTACGGCTACGTCGCGACCCAAATGGGCAAAAGCGACGCCGAAAGCAAAGCCGTCGCCTACCTCGGAAACCCGCAGCCCGAAGTTATCGATCGCATCGTCATTCAGCCGGAGATCGCGAAAATGAGGTCCGGCGGGCAGTCCAGCGATTCCGCTAACTCGACCGGCGAAGCGAGTACCGGTTCAGTCGGCGATTACTCCGCTGCCGGAGCAGGTGGAGCACCCGCCGGCGCCTTCCCCGGCCAGTCCTTCGATCAGGTCGTCAACGACATTCAGCGCTACGGCATCAAGAGCCCACCCGACGAAGCCGGCCAATAAAACTGGCCCCGAATTAGGGCAGCTCCGCGGGGGATAGGCCTTAGCAGACCGCGCCGAGCGCGCGGCTGCGCGGCAATCCAGACCGTCGCCATGCTACACTCAATGCCACCGTGGCCGACCGCATAATCCAGCTCAGGAAGACTCCCGACACCTCCGCCGACGAGCGCAATTTTCGCATCAAGTACGCCGATCTGCTCAATCCCGCGCAACTCGCGGCGGTCACTCATCGCGACGGCCCGATGCTGGTGGTGGCGGGCGCCGGTTCCGGCAAAACACGCACGCTCATCTATCGCGTGGCCCGGCTGATCGAGAGCGGCGTACCCCCCGGTGCGATCCTCCTGCTGACCTTCACCAGGCGTGCAGCGCAGGAGATGCTCCGCCGGGTCGAGCGGCTCGTCGGCGATCGCGGTGGAGAGGTCTCCGGCGGTACCTTCCATTCTTTCGCCAACCTCGTCCTGCGCAGCTTCGGTACGCCAATTGGCCTCAAGCCGAACTTCACTATCCTGGACCGCTCCGACATGGAGGACGTGGTCAATCTCCTGCGCACACGGATGGGATTGGCGTCAAAGGATCGCCGCTTTCCCAAGAAGTCCACCCTCACCGAAGCGATCAGCATGGCGCGCAACAAGCATCGCGAGCTCAAGGACGAACTCGAGGCCGACTTCGCGCATCTGCTCGAACACGAGGCCGAAATCCTCGCGCTAGCCGACAATTATGAGGCCTACAAGCGTGAACGCGCGATGCTCGATTACGACGATCTGCTCTATCGCCTCGCGGAATTACTGCAGCAGCATGAGCCCACCCGCCGCCGCCTCTCCGAGACCTATCGCTACATCATGATCGATGAGTATCAGGACACCAATTTGATTCAGGCGGAGCTGGTCCAGCTACTCGCGATGACTCATCGCAACGTGATGGCGGTGGGCGACGACGCGCAATCGATCTACTCGTTTCGCGGCGCCAACTTTCGCAATATCCTCGACTTCCCGCAGCTCTTTGCCGGCGCTCGCGTGCTCAAGCTGGAGGAAAACTATCGCTCCCTGCAAGGCATCCTCGACCTCGCCAATGAGGTGATTGCGCACGCCTCCGAGAAATACACCAAGGCCCTGTTTACGCAGCGCGAGGGCGACCTGCGACCGCTGCTCGTTCGCGCGCAGGACGAACACACCCAGTCGCGCTTTATCGCGCAGCGCATTCTGGAGCTGCGGGAAGACGGCGTCGAGTTGAGCGAAATCGCGGTGCTCTTCCGATCGAGCTTTCACGCCTTCGACCTCGAACTGGAGCTCCAGCGCCGCGACATCCCGTTCGTCAAGCGCGGCGGCTTCAAGTTTATCGAGACCGCTCACATCAAGGACGTCCTCGCGCATCTGCGCGTGATCACGAACCCCATCGATGCGGTCTCGTGGATGCGCATCCTGGTGCTGGTCAGCGGCGTCGGCAATCGGCGCGCCGAGCGTTTGATCGAAGAGGTGGTCGCTGCACCCGATCCGGCCAAAGCGCTGATCGAGAGCGCGGCGAAAGCCGGCATTCGGGCACAGACCGCGCTTGAAGGCTGCGTCCGGCTGAGCAAGCTGCTCGGAGAATTGCGCGCCGAGGGCCGGCGGCCAGCCGATCAGCTCGCCGAAGTGATGGACTACTACGGGCCGATCTTGCGCGAGGCCTATCCCGACGACTATCCCAAGCGCGAGCGCGACCTCGAACATTTTCAGAACCTCGCGGAGCGCTACCGCAGCCTCGACGCGATGCTCGCCGACATGGCGCTGGAACCGCCCAACGATTCGATTGGCGACGTGCTCGCGGTCGAGCCCGAAGAGGGTTACGTCACCCTCAGCACGATCCATTCTGCCAAGGGACTCGAATGGCGCGTGGTCTTTATCATCTGGGCCGCCGAAGGACGCTTCCCTGGTCCGATGAGCGTGGGCGCCGACGAGATCGAGGAAGAGCGCCGCCTGATGTACGTCGCCAGCACCCGCGCGCGCGACGAGTTATACCTGTCCTATCCGATCCACATGTTCGATCGTGCGATGGGCTTCGTTATGGGACGTCCGTCACGCTTCCTCGAAGATCTATCGGCCGACATCCTGCCTACCGCACTGCTACAGGAAGAAGAGGAAAGCACCTCATGATTTTCCTGGAAGACACCGTCGAGCACGCCTTTCACGGTCAACTCTTGACCCGATCCTAACGCTCTCGAAATGATTCGGTCCGTCATTCCGATCCCGCGCGGCTTCCTCGAAATATCGCGTCAGGATCGAGAACCCTCGACGCCTCGCGAATCAGATCGGGCGCGACTTGCGGCGTGAAAAATCTTCACGACGATTTCCGTCGGCATTTTACTTCTTCGCCGAATTAGCTAGAGGATTGCTCACTTCTTTATTGGCACGCTTGCTGCTTATTCCTGTCAGAATGGATTCCGCAGCACGTGACGGAGCGGTCCGGCCGGAAACATTCGAGGAGCGAAAATCATGTTGTATTGGGCTCTTGTATTCCTGGTTGTAGCGCTGGTCGCCGGTGCCCTGGGCATGTATGGCGTTGCCGGCATCTCGGTCGAAATCGCGCGCACACTATTCTTCATCTTCATCGTGCTGTTCATTGTCACACTGTTACTGGGCAGGAGAGTGGTCTAGCTTGGGAGTTGAACAGCCGCATTCACGGCGGGGCGGAGGTCTTCGATGAAAGGTCTTACTCTAGTCGGTGCAGCGTTGGCCTTGCTCGGGATTCTCGCGATGGCCGTGCCCTACTTCACGACCACGCAGACCAAAGACGTCGCGAAGATCGGCGACCTGAGCATTCAGTCCAAAGAGGAAACTGGACACAGCATTCCTCCGTTGGTCAGCGGAGGAATGCTGGTAATCGGCGTGGTGCTGATGGGCGCGGGCCTGATGAAGCGCGCGTAGATTCGGGCCGCAACTGGTACCGGGCTCACATTATGGGAGTCCGGCAGTCGTCGCGGTCTCATCGTGCTGCCGATGATTCATGAGTGAGGCGCGGCTGAATAATCGGGTTGCGCGGTTACTCGACGCTCGCCACGCTCATCAACCGATTCCGCATACTCAGGCGGCCTTGGCGATGCGCGCGTAATGATTCGCGATCTCGCGCCCGATCAACTCCATCTGACCTGCCCATGCGCCGGGTTCCGCCACCGGCCACAGCACGAACTTGTCGAGGCCCACGTCGATGTACTCTTGCAAGCGTTCGATAATGTCATCAGGCGATCCGAAGACCGTACGCTGCAGGAAGGCATCGCCGCCGCGGCCCATCGAATTGAGCATCGGCCGCATCTCTTCCATCGCACGCTCACGCGTCGGCGCGAGCCGGCAGAGGAGGATCAATCCGGATTCTATGTGCGCGTTGGCTCGACCAGCTTCGGCCGCATAGCGATGGATGGTCTCCATGCTGCGGGCGAACTCGTCGGGCGCTTGAAAAGAGGCGAAGAAGCCATCACCCAGTCGCGCCGTGCGCTTCAGCGCCGCATCGGATTTTCCACCCACCCACAGATCGATGGTGCCCGAGTTGTTGTGATCCCGATGCGCCGGACGCGGTTCGATCGTCACGTTGTCGAAGTTGAAGAACTTGCCATGGAAGCTCGTATTCGCCTCGGTCCATACCTTGCGCAAAATCATGATGCCTTCGTCGAGACGCCGCCCGCGTCCCTCCGTCGGAATTCCGCAGGCGGCATAGTCGGCCAGGTTCGCGCCGGTACCAACCGCCATCACCATGCGTCCATTGGAAAGGTAGTCGAGCGTCGAGAAGGCCTTCGCCGTCACCAGCGGGTGGCGCAGGTTGAGCAGGAAAACGCTGGGTCCGAGCTTGATGCGGGAAGTGCGCGAAGCGATCAACGAAAGCGTCGCAACCACGTCCAGCTCGGGCGAGGGCGCGAGCAGATGGTCGGAGAGCCAGAACGAATCGAGACCCCATTCCTCGGCGCGTTCGGCGACCCGCGCAATGGTATCGGCCGTTGGCATACCGAGGCGGAAGAGACCAAACCCAACACCGACTTTTATCTGCTTCATGCCATTACTCCCATCTAGGCGCTGCCTAGGCCACGGTGATAATAACAATGTTTATGAGTAAATCGCCATTGGGGCCGAGGGGCCTCGAGTTGACGATTCTGGGCACAGGCGACGCATTCGCCAGCTATGGCCGCTTTCAGTCCGGATATATCATCGATAGCGCGGATTGCCGAATCCTGATGGAGGTCGGTCCGACCACCCTGTGCGCGATGAAGCGCATGGACTTCAAACCCGCTGACATCGACGTAGTCCTGGTTAGTCATCTGCACGGCGATCACTTTGGTGGCCTGCCGTTTCTGCTGCTCGAGTACCTGTACGAGAGCCCGCGTCGGACGCTCCTGACTATTGCAGGACCACAGCACTTGGAAGAACGCACCTGGCGTCTCTTCCGTACCATGTTTCCGGGAACGAAGCCCGATCTCAATCGGCTCCTCAGCAAGCTTCGCTTCGTCGTGCTCGAACCTGGTAGCGACAGGAAAATCGGCCCGGTGCGGGTCCGCGCGATGCGCACGCCGCACATGAAGCGCGACTTTTCGCTGGCGCTCAGGGTCACCGCCGGCGGCAAGAGCGTCGCCTTTTCGGGCGACAGCGGATGGACTGAGGAGATGGTGCCGTTCGTTGCGGGCGCCAACCTCTTTCTCTGCGAATGCACCTACTTCGAGAGCAGCGAGCTCGACTTTCACATGAACTACCCGCAGCTCGACGCCAATCGCTCGCGCTTCGACGTTGGGCGCATGGTGCTGACGCACATTGGCCGCGAGGTACTCGATCGCGATCGCGAGGTGAAGCTGGAGATGGCGCACGATGGTATGCACATCAAGGTGTGACGCCATGTCAGCCGACGGCCGACACCACTTGGTGGGCGGCTAGCCTTCCGCGTTTCTCGACATCTCATGGCCGCGCCGTTCACGCGCCCGCGACCGGTCGATCAATTTTCGCAAATCGTTGTATGATCGCTTCGCGGCGCACCGCGGCAGCGCGGGCAGCGTTGGTGAAGTGACAAAGGAGATCGCCGGATGGGAATTGCGGACGGCAAGCGCGCGCTGATAGTCGGCGTCGCCAACGAGAAGAGCCTTGCCTGGTCGATCGCGCAGGAATTGCATGCGCAGGGCGCCGAGATTGCGCTGACGTTTCAAGGCGAGATCCTGGAAAAGCGGGTGCGCCCGCTTGCCCAGCAGATCGGCGCGCAAGTGGTCGGCGAACTCGACGTCAGCAGCGACGATCAAATCGCCGCGATCTTCGCGAACGTCAAGAAAATCTGGGGCGGCCTCGACATGCTGGTGCACGCGGTGGCGTTTGCGGAACGAGAGGATCTGCGCGACCGCTTCCTCAACGTTAACCGGGTCAACTTCGCGCGGGCGCTCGACATCAGCGCCTATTCGCTGGTCGCGATGGCGCGGGCGGCGGAGCCCTTGATGGAGGCGCGCGGCGGTGGTCCTGTAGTCACGCTCAGCTATCTCG
>DASXFX010000093.1:0-6511 GCA_036489375.1 Binataceae bacterium (SeqCode)
GGCACGCCGAGCGCAACCTCCGGTATCCAGATGCGTGCGCCGGCGGCCGCGATACGAAAGTCGCACGCCATCGCGAGCGATAATCCGCCACCGATAGCGAAGCCGTTGACTGCCGCTATCGTAACCTGGTCGAGCCGCTCCCACTCGTCCATCACGCGCCAGCCGAGGCGTGCGGCGCGCAGGCGCGCCGCGTCGCTTTGGCCGCGCTGAGCTTGCGCGCCCGCATTGGCGGTAAGCCCTCCAATGTCGGCGCCGGCGCAAAACGATCGTCCCTTGCCGGTGAGGATGACGACGCGCGATTCCTCGTCGTCCTGCAGTTCGTGCGCGACCGCGATCATCTCGCTGAGCAGCTTGCCGCTTATCGGATTGAGCTTTTCGGGCCGGTTGAAATGGACCGTGGCGATTCCGCCGGAGCGCTCAACCGCAAAGTTCTCGTATGCCATCGCGCCTTCCTCTTTGATTCCGGCCGCTCGCTTTGGTCCGTCGCACCATGTTTCACTTGGCGCCGCGGAATCGCGAGCGTCAAAGCCGAAGCGAAGGCCTAAGCCGTTGAGTTTTCAGTGCAAATACAGGGGGTTGCGCTCGCTGCCTCGGTACTAAGCCTTCCCGTGATGGGCCAGGCTGATGCCGAACTGGGCGGCCGCGTTCTCGCCGAACATGCGCGCAAGCACCGATTCCTCGACGCGCGCGCGCGTCAGGATCTCGAGCGCCTCAGTCGCGGTAGTCGTGTCCTGATGGGGGTAGCGCGAACCCCAAACGACCTTTTCGGCGAAGTCGTGCGGCAGCTTCTGAATCAAGCGCTCCTCGGCGTCGAACCCGAGCATTACATTGCCTTCTTCCCACAATTCTTCGGTGTCGGTGCGCACCGGATAGTAATGGAGCAGAGGAATCGTCCGGGAAGAGGCTTCCATTTTTTCGAGCACTTCCTCCATCCAGGAGGCCTTGCCGTGCGCCACCACGACTTTCATCTTGGGATAGCGTTGCATCACGGTGAAGCCGATCAGGGTCGAAGCGACGAACATATGGTTGTCGAGCCAGTACGACAGAATCGGCGATATGGGATGGCCAAGCGGAGGCGAGGCGACGAAAGCGAAGCCGGGGTCACCGCCGCCACCCGCATGCGGGCCGCCGCCGGCTTCCGCGATGATCGATCGCTGGTTGAAGCGGCGGTTGATCTTCTCGAAAAATGGGCCGTGCGAGGTCCATTCGGGATTCCACAGACCGGGGGTCGAGTGCACCGCCGCAGTGATGCCCAGGACTTCCAGTTCGGCCCATAGCGGATCGTAAATGGGATGCGTGAAGTAGTGGCCTTCGAGGAACATTGGACGGATAAAAGCGCCACGAAAACAAGGGATTTTGGCGATCCGGCGAAGCTCTTCGACGGAGTGATCCATGTTCTGCAGCGGGACCATCGCAGCGGCAAACAGGCGGTCCGGCGCGGCCTTGCAGAAGTCAGCGATCCAGTCGTTGTAGGCGCGGGCGAGCGCGTAGGCGACGTCGGGGTCTTCGACCAGGTGGAAGCCCTCGGCGAACCAGGTCGGGTAGAGGAAGGCCTGATCGACCCCCATCGCATCCATGTCGCGCAGGCGAGCCTGCGGGTCGGACGCCCCAGCCGTCATCGGATGACGATGGGTAGGGTCGAGTTCGCCGACCTTGTCCCAGGTCATGCCGGTGCGCCAGATCGCGTGGCGCGGGATGTTGGAGTTCGAAGCGTCGCGAAAGACCTTGCCGTTGACCTTCAGATACGAGCCTAGCTTACCTTCCTCGCGCCACAGTGCGTGCTTGCCGAGGGTGCGATATTCGGGCTCCAGGTATTTGGTCCAAAGTTCGGGCGGTTCGACGACGTGAGAATCGCTGTCGAAAACAGTAAATCGCTTGTTGGGCATGACTAATGTCCTTGGAGGGGCTGCGACTCCGGAAAAGGAACCGCTGCGCGCGCCGACCTGAGGGCACGCGCAGCGGCTGTTAGGCTTCTTAGCGGCCGCCGCCGGGACCGACGCCCGGAGAGAACTCGGCGCGAGGCCCGGAGACCGAGGATTCCGGCTTGAGCGCTTCTTTCACTTCTTCCGCCGTCGGCCACCATTCGGGGCGTTCGATTTCGGTCACGCGGTCGCGGATGAAGTTCTTGGGCGTGTCGATTTTGTAGAGTTTGCGGGCGTTTCCGCCGAGGAACTTGGCCTGGTAGGCCTCTGGCAGCTCGCACTTGCGCATGGTCTCGATCGCGCGCCAGGCGTCGTCGCCATCGTGATGATAGACGTCGGAGGACCACGCCAGGATGTTCTCGTAGAACTCGGGCAAACGCGAAGGCGGCGCTTCGTCGCCCTCAAAACCGGTCACGCAATGCTCGAAGAAGGTCTCGCGCGGGAGGCGCTTGAGCGCGGGCAACTGACGTTCATTACGATAGAGCCGATAGTTCTTATCGCATTCGTCGAGGATAAAGCTCAGCCAGGTTGAAGAGGCCTCGAAGACTGCCGCCCGGAGCTTGGTGTAGCGCTCGAAGAAGCCGGTCATCAGGACCATCGTGACCCACAGGGAAGCTTCGGCCTGGAAGTCCTGCACGTTAATCAGGAAGGAGTGGGGCAGGCCGGCGGTGCCAGCGGTGAGGGCGATTAGCTCCGCGCCCGAGTGCTGTTCGGTGTAACCGGGCGGCTTCAAAGAGCCGAAAGCCGGGAACGGGTGCATGCCGTAAACCACGCCGGTCTCTTCCATTGCCCGCCATACGCGGTCGTACTTAGGCTGAATGGGGTAATTACCCATCGCGTCGATAGGGCGGACGAGGGCGACGCGGCAGCCCTTGGCGGCGACGCGATAGACCTCCTGCTCGGCGAACTTGGGATCCTGCATCGGCAACATCGCGGCAAAGAACAGGCGCTCGGGGTTCTCCGAGCAGTACTCGAAGGCCCAGTCGTTGTAGGCCTTGCACATCGCCTTGGCGCCGACCGCGTTGAGCAGCCACGGATAGGTGTCGATGTCGGTGGGGATGATCATCACTTGATCGATGCCCTGGGTGTCCATGTCCTTGAGGCGGGGCTTGGGCTCGTAGGAGCCCTTGTGATCGAGATAGTCGGCCTGCTCGGCGGTGAGCGCGGTTTTGCGCTTGAGATTGCGCACATTGAGGGCGCGCTGGATGTCGTGCTTGATGCCGGGGCCGGCGAGCGATAGCACGTTGACGGTGCCGGGGGTGCCGTGGATTCGCTGCGATCCGATGCCGGTGCCGGCCTTGCCGTTGACGATTAGCTGCTCGCTTTCCGGGTCGAACCAGATGGTGTTCTTGAGCGCATCGTACTCGTCCTTGGTCAGCCAATCCTTGGCGCGCTCCCACAACCATGGCGGTTCGGTAACGTGAGCATCGCAGTCGAAGATGGCGAAGTTCTTCTTCATCGGAGCGAATTTCTGAACCGGCATCGCAGGCCTCCTTAAGTCGGCTGAACTATCGAGCTTAGCGGATTACCCTCACAGAGTCTCCAGCCAGACACTTGGCGTAGTGATCGCTCCGTGGCGGGCGAAGATGGAATCGATCTCCTTCATATCGGCGTCGGATATAGTCCATCCGAGAGCGCCGACGTTGTCGTCAACTTCGGCCGCACTGCGGCATCCGACCAAGGCGGTGCTGACGACCGGATTAGAGGTGGTCCAGCGCAGCGAGAGTTGCGGCAGACTCTTGCCGTAGCGCTTGGCGAGGGCTTTCAAATCCTCAACGGCGCGTAGGTTATTAAGGAAGTGCTCGGGACCGAAGAGATGCTGAAACAAGTTGAGGTTGAGCAACTGTCCGCGCTTGGCGCGCCAGTCGCCTTTCTCGAAGGCCTTCTCTTCGCTAAGCGTGCCAGTGAGCATCCCGTAGGCGAGCGACCCGTACGCCATCACACCGATCTCGTGCTCTTTGCAGTAGGGGAAGATCTCCTGCGCCATGCGGCGGTCGAACATGTTCCAGCAGTACTGGACGACGTCAACGCGGCGCGCGGCCATACAGGTCTTGATTTCGGAGAGCTGGAAGTTGGAAAGGCCGACCGCCTTGACCTTGCCCTGCTTGACGAGATCGTCAAGCGCGCGCATCGGCTCTTCGAAGGGGATCGCGCGATCGGGCCAGTGGATGAGATAGACATCGACGTAGTCAGTGTTGAGCGCCTTGAGGCTCTTTTCGATCGACTCGGTGACGCGCTTGCGGCTGGAATCGCGGTAGTTAGGGAAATCGGGATAGCCGACGCCGAACTTGGTGGTGATGACAGCTTCCTTGCGGCGCGAGCCGAGCGCCTTGGCCAACGACTTCTCGGAGGCGCCCATGCCGTAGGCCTCGGCGGTATCGAAGCTATTAATCCCAATATCAAGTGCCCGATTGATTGCCTTGACGAACTCGGTTTCTTCGATACTGCCGTAGCCGCCGCCGATTTCCCAGCAGCCGAAACCGATGGCCGAGATGTTGATGCCGGTCTTGCCAAATGGGCGATATTCCATGGACTAAGCCTCCTCTATAAGCACGAGCGCACCGGGGCGAACTCGCGCGGAACTGTTCGGGCGGGAATGAGGGTATCGGTTCTTGCCCCCTACCGTCGCATCGATGACCCGCCGCTTGCAAACGCAAAGTGAGTTGAGGGCGCCGTTGAAAGAAGCACAGAGGCGAAAAATGCGGTCGCTACATTAGCAGGCCTATTGTCGTGAAATATTTCACCCGGATTAGCGATAGCACTATGTGATGGTTAGGCGGCTTTTAGCAGGCTAATCCACTCACACGCAAAAAGGGGGAAATCCTTCATTTTGGCGATAGAGGCATGCGCCGGGGGCGGTCGGCTGCGAAGAGCCCAGGGAATGGTCAAGGAACTCAAAATTGTGATTTTTCACTGAAACTCAGATTCGTACTTTTGCGCGCCTCGCAGACTCGTTCGCTCGGCTCGCAAGCTCGCCTGGTGACGAGGTTTCAGACTTCCCATTGGGCAGAAAGGGGCCTTCAGGCGCGGCGAGCGAGTCGGGTGCGGAGGTTTCAAAGTTCCCATTTGTTAAGAAGCGACTTGGGCGAGCCGGCGAGTCCCTTCGGCCGTGGTCCGGACTCTCAGCGCTCATTCGA
Source organism: Binataceae bacterium (SeqCode) (assembly GCA_036489375.1). GTDB lineage: Bacteria > Desulfobacterota > Binatia > Binatales > Binataceae > JADMIL01. The sequence goes on from DASXFX010000093.1 coordinate 5,060, forward strand.
TTCTTTAACCACCGTGAAATTTCGCAACCTGTTGGGGTTGCCCCCTCTGCCCGATGCTTGGCCGGATCACTACTAACGACGCATTCCGCATCGCCGCGCTGGCGCATCCGGTTTGTAACCGGAGTGAAGTGAACGGGTCCCGGATTTGCCTCCGCCAAGGTCACCGCACTCGCCGGCTCGCCTCGCCCATTCGTTGTCTCACCAAATGGGAAGTCTGAAACCTTGTGAGGTTTCAGTCTCCGAAGGAAGCTTAAAGTTTTGCGTTCCTCAAGCGCGGCTGGCGAGGACGCGGGCCGCCCTATGGGACTATCGGCTCGGTTCAGCCACGACGACTGGGGCGGGGGTCAGTCGATGATCACGCGCTCCTGCGTGATGATGAAGGACAGATGCGAGGGGTCGATGAAGTTGGGCTCGTCGGCGCGGACGGCGGCGTACTCGGGGGTGGTGGCCGACTCGCGCATCGCGTTGGTGTCTTCGAACCAGACCTGCGCAACGCCGTCGATAAACGGCGTGCGACCGTCGCGGTAGGAAGACGGGCGCGCGTGACTCTGGACGTAACGGCGCATCTGCTTGATGGTCGCGCCGAGAGGCCCGTGCACCTCGGTCCAGTACTTGTGAAAAGCGGTGGGGTCGAGGTCGGGCCGGCGCACGACGAATTCGGTCAACTTGACCATCGAGGGCGTGGTCGCGCCGTCGAGCTGACGACCTCGTCGGTGATGATCGAAGCGAAGCGTTTCATGTCGAGGAAGTTGTCGTCGTCCTTGAGCGCCTCGGCGGCCTCGGGAGTGGCAGCGGCGCGGCGGGCGGTGGCGATATCGTCGTACCAGATCTCGGCGATGCCGTCGTAAGGCGGCTGGCCCTTGCGGTAACCGGACGCGATGGTCTGCGATTGCACGTAGCGCCGAATCCCGGACACTCGTTTGACCGCGTCCGCGTGGGTGGTGCGCCAGTAGGCGGTGAAGTCGTCGAGGCTCATCCCAGGCTTACGGCATACGGTGCTGATGATCTTGATCATGGCGGCGCTCCCTCGCACTAAGAGGCGATACAAATTGAGGTACGACGACGCGGGGACAAGGTCAAACGAAAACGAAGGGGAAGTAGTCGAGGAACTCAAAATTGTAACTTTTTGCTGAAACTCAGATTCGTGCTTTTTGCGCGCCTCGCAGACTCGTTCGCTCGGCTCGCAAGCTCGCCTAGTGTCAAGGTTTCAGACTTCCCATTGTGTAAAGACACTGATGAGTCGTGGGCAGTGAGTTAGTGCGTACGCAAACGATCGGCCGGTTCGGTTTAAGCAGGCCTTTCGCTTGTTTTGCGAATCGATCAGTATGAAACTGTGCGTCGATTTCCGTCCCGCCCCGGTGGTCGTCGGGAAGGCGCGGCGGCGGTTCCAACCGGATCGCAAGGAGTTGTGGCTTAATGCCTGGTAATCGAAGGCTGGAGAGCTTTCTGATA
>DASXFX010000128.1:0-15773 GCA_036489375.1 Binataceae bacterium (SeqCode)
GTTGCCCTCTGTGTGGTACTGCCGTGAGTGTGTTCAAGCCATTGGCACAGAGCGTGATGCGCCACGAGATCGGCAACAAAATCCGGCACGTATCTGAAGGAGGTTCACCAGCAGAACTAACGCCGTGTGGCGCACAACCACGCACTTAACTCTGACAATGACTCTATGCCGGGGTGGGATGCGTCGATACCAGACTATGGAGACTTTGGTTATCTACAGAACAAAGACTTCCATTCGCCGGCTGCGTGGCAATGTACCGAATGAACTGATTTGCGCGCCGCCGACAGTGAAACTGTTGCTCATACTGGTCGCGAGTTATCGAAGATCACGCGGAACCGCACGCAATCCAATGATCTGAGTTGCAAACATTAGCATTAGTAGCTATTTGAAAATCGCATCGAGGGGCGAGGAATGGAGCGAATCTTAATTATCGCGTTGGCGGTGGCGTCGCTCGCGATTAGCTCGTGCGCACTGATGTCGCATGGCACGACCGAGGAAATTGCAGTTACCAGCGACCCGCCGGGAGCAACCGCTACGCTCGCAAGCGGCGAGACGCACGTGACGCCTTTTACCATAACGGTTCCGCGCGAACAGGACCTTCAGTTTCATTTCTCGAAGCCTGGCTACCAATCGGCCGACATCGTTGACGATACGCGAGTTCAAGGAGGCTACCTTGCCGCGGACTCTCTGACCTTTTTTGTGGGCTTGTCGATTGACGCAGCGACCGGGGCTTATTTCGAGCATCAGGAGCAGTCGATTACGGCTCGCCTCGACCCTGCATCATCGACGGCGCCTGGCGGAGCCGTCCTTTCGGACGGACCAGCTAAGTCGAGCTCACCATCCTCGCAAGTAACCCCGGCGATCAGCGCAGCCGGCGGAAATACCAACTAATCGGTTAAAGTCGGTCGCGCAGATGCCAAGTAGCCGGGCAGGCCAACATCGACGACGTGCGGGAAGAGGAGTTGGAATGATTCGGCGTTTGCGAGCGGTAGTCACTGGAGCGTTTTCACTTTCAGCAAGTGCTGGCGCATTGTCGTTACTAAGCGTGCTCATCAGTGGATGTGCTTTTACAGAAGGTCACGTGAATCTCGCGTATCAACCGCAGGCACAGGCAGCGAAAGTCGCCGCCGCGGACGCGCCGCACGTCAGTGTGCAAATCGCCGACAAACGCCCTACCAAGGTGGTTGGCGAGAAGATTAACGGCTTCGGAATGAAGACCGCGGACATCCTATCGGACAACGATTTGCCGGCGACACTCAAAGGCGCGTTTGAAAGCGAGCTCAGCAACCGCGGATTCACGGCCGGAACCGGCGGTGCGACGGTGGAGGTGACCTTGAATAGCCTGCAGAATCAATTCACGCCGGGCTTTTTTTCGGGGGAATCCACGGCAAATATCGGCATCGACGTGAGCGTGAAGCGAGCTGACGGGGCGGTCGCTTACGAGAAATATTTCACGGGACAGAACCAGGAGTCGGTCCAGATCTTCTCCGCGGGTAACGCAGAGGAGACGCTCAACGCCGCGATAAAAGATGCCGTCGGAAGGGTTTTCAGCGATGACGCTTTCATCGCGGCGCTGCAGAAACCCTAGGTCATCTGCCAAGAGGCGCTCAAGTCGCGGTAGTCAGTTGGTTAGTTAGTTACCAACGAAGTAGGTGGCCGCGAGTGACTATTCGGTGAAGCGGACCTGGCCGATGATTTCGGAAACTGCGCCTTTATGGTTCTCGCTCAGGAGAGCGTCGAGTTCGCGGTCGATGCGGCCGAGCGCGCCGGCGCCCTCCTTGATCAGCGCCGATCCGACCTGGACGGCGTGGGCTCCGGTAAGATGCGCGATATAGGCGTCGCGTCCGCCGTTGATACCGCCGACCGCAACCACGTCGATCAATCCTTCGCTCGCCTGGTAGAACGCATGCGCTTGCGATAGGGTGCGGCGGGCGCCGCTGGCGACACCGGTGGCGAGGTCCACCTGGAGGTCTTTGGGCAGGTCGTTGGCGCAGACCGCGATGGCGACGCGCAGCGACTTGAAAAGGTCGGCGACGGCGCGCACTTCCATCGCGAGTTTCGGCGGAACCTTCACGGCGAGCACGGCCTGGACCTCGCCGCGCACGCGCCCGACGATCGCTTTGAGGCGCTCCATATTGGCGAACGGCGCCACCGAATTCTGGACGTAGTCGTCGGCGAGATTGAGTTCGATGATTTTGACGCCGGCGCGATCGAGGGCGGTGGCGACCTTGACGATTTCGTCATCGGTATTGCCAACGACGCTGCCGATAATGGATTTTCCGCGGCCGTCGAGGTCGCGCGCGATCGCGGTGAAGTGATCGACGCCGCGATTCTTGAGGTTGTCGGGGGCTTCGAGCCCGGTGAGGTTGCACGACTTGAAGACGATCGCGCCGCTGTGGCGCGCGCTCAACTCGAGGATCTCGCCCTTCTCCGCGGAATGAGGACCCGACGCGTTCATCACGGTCGAGTTCAGCGCGACGCCGCCCAGCCGAATACTTGTACGTTCCATGGGCTATTTCCTACAGCGCCGGTGGCGATCCGGCAAGCGCCCGGTGGATCCGCATGCGCGGAGGCGTGGGAGGCGCCGCGGAGCGCCGCGGCGGGCAAGCGCATGGGCGCAGCAAATGCTATCTAATGAGCGCGTCGAAACTTATCGAGAGAAGGGAATCGGCGTAGAGGAAAGGGCGGAAGGAAAGCGCGATGCACAACGCCACAATCAAGCGCGCGAGCCTGGACGCGATTATCGCGCAGGCGGAACGCGAGTTTCCGGACGAATGCTGCGGCTTCCTTATCGGCGACGGCGCGGCCGAAGAGGTGCGGCCGATCGCGAACGTGCAGAATCAGAAGCACGCAGAGAATCCGGCCGAGTTTCCGCGCGACGCGCGCACGGCCTTTCTGATGGACCCGAAAGAGCATCTGGGGGTGCTCAACGAAATCGACCGGCGCAAGCTGAAACTCCTCGCGGTCTATCATTCGCATCCGGATCACGACGCCTACTTTTCGGCGACGGACCGCGCGCAGGCTTGTTCGTTCGACCCGGCCGAACCGGACTATCCCGAGACGGTACATATCGTGATGTCGATTCGCAGCGGGAAATTTGTGCGTGCGGCGGCGTTCGGATGGGATACGGCAGCCAAGGAATTCGCGGAAATCGCGCTCGACGTCGGGTGACGGTACGGCGAGGCGGCGGGTCCCGTCCTCCCTGGGGGGCAACTCCATACTTAAGATAACGCGCAGGACCGATGAACCGCAGGATGCTCAGCCCGAACGATTGGCATGCGCATACGACGCGTGCGGCAAGCCCGCCTGATCATCGATTCATCTGTAGTCCGAACGGGTGACTATCCAGCCCGATATTTGCATGCCTATGGTTGAGTATTGTGGGGGCGGCAAGGCGCTCGAAGAGCAGAAATGAATATCCATTCATCGTGGATTTTAGTAAGATCAGCGGCATAAGGGTGACCGAATAGCTTGACCGATAATTTTAGGTTGAGAGAACGCTGGATTGCGATACAAAGGATAAGCGGCGATGTGATGATCGGGAACGGTTAGCGGGTATGATTAAGGGGGGTTCGAGCAATGTCTGAAGTAGTCAGAATAGCGGCGATAGACGACCCGCATCTGAAGGCGAAGCGCCGGCAGATATTCCTGGCGGTAACGCGGGTGCTGGCGCGCAAGTCGTTTCATCAGGCGACGGTCAAAGAGATGGCGCAGGAGGCGGGAATCGCCGCCGGATCGATTTATATGTACCTGCGCAGCAAGGACGAGATTGTGCTGCTGCTGGCGGAATCGATGGTCGGCGAATTGGTCGAAGAGCTGCCGGAAATCCGCGCACGCACGATGGATGACCCGCGGGCGGAGTTGCTCGCGATCATGCGCGTGGTGTTGAGCGTGATCGATCGCTATCGGGAAGCGTTCGCGGTGCTCAATCACGAAGTGCGCTACTTCGAAAAAAATACGCAATACCGGGCGGCGATGCGCGAGGTGCTGAGGCCTTACAAGGAGTCGCTGGCGAGCGCGCTCGAGCGAGGGCGGGCGCTCGGAGTGATTCGGTTCGACGATCTTTGGAGCGTGGTCGAAGCCGTACACATGCTCTGTTCGGGGCTGGCGATGGGCGCGAGCATGCTGGCTAATACGGACAAGGAAACTTACTGGCGTGAGATCGCGGCGATGGTGGAGGGGAGATTTTTCGCCGACGAACCCGCAGCGGAAGGCGATCCTAATTAGCGCCGAGGCGCATTAAACGGAGCAGCGGGAGCGCATGCACGAGAGCGAGCGACGCTCTTCTACGGCGGGCGCGGGGACGCGCATGGAGGCGCGGCAGGAGCGCATCGAGGCGCGGATGGGACTGATGACCCACTCATTGAGCGGGCGGGTCGAGGAGCGAAAAGCTGATGGCCTTTCATGATCGGCGCACGCTCGACGGCGTCTATAGCGTGCGGCAGAGCGCGCGCTACGTGATGAATTATCGCTACGCCGAGGAGCGCATGATGCGGATGATGGCGGGCTGGATCGCGTTGACTCCGCAACTGCCGGTCAAGCTGGAGATGGCGCGCCAGGTGTACGAATGCGCCTTGCATGCCGACGCGCTGGGCAAGCGACTGGGCGAATTGCGCAGCCAGGCGCAGGTTTCACGACCACCAAACGAGGCGTTCGTCGGGTTTATCAACGAGATCGAGGACAAGGAACAGTGGGAGGATACGATCGAGCGGCTGGTCGGGATCCATCGGGTGTTGAAGCCGCACCTGATCGCACATTATAGCGCACACGTGGCGGCGGCGAATCCGATCTACGAGCCGCCGACTTTGCGCATCCTGGCGCACATGGTGGAAGACGAAAAGCGCCACGTCGAGCGCGGATTGGTGGTGCTCGGCGATTTGCTGGATTCGGCGGAGGCGCATCGGCGAGCCGCGCAGTGGCAGGGGCATCTGGAAGAATTGATGGCGGCGGCGGGCGGCGTCACGGGCTTCGAGGAAGAAGAGAACGGCGCGCAGAAGATCGGCAGAAGCTAAGGCGCCAAGGCTTGATGGCTAGCGGTCGGCGGTAAATACGGTCGATGACGATCAAGGTGAAGCATACAGGGTTGCCGCCCGAGTTGGCGCTGGCGGTGGCAGAGCACGCAGCAGCATTCGTGGCCGGCGACGATCACGTTGTGGCGAAGTTTGCTGACGATCGGGCGGCGGCGGAATCCGATGCGACGATACGACGGGCAGCCGCACTGCGGCCGTTCGTCCGCTACGAAATCATCGCGAGGGCGCGGCTGGGATTTCAGTACATGGTGAAACTGCGGCTGTGCGGCAAGCGCGGCGATCTCAACCTGCAGACTCGATGGCATCAGGTGGACGGGGTCTGGGCGATCACTGAGATTGAAAATATCGGACTGGAATCTCCATGGAAGAGACCCGCGCAAGAAGCGATGGGCGGCAAAGCCCAATGAGCAGCCTCGGTGAGCGTGTCAATGTGTTGGGGCCGCAGCCGATCTTCGAGCGGTTTGCGACGCCGCCGGCGATGTTGGCGGCGGCAGGGCGCATTTTGAGCTTGATGGCAGCGGGCGACGCGGAAGCATTGGCCGGGATGGCAACGGCGGCGGGCGCGGCGGAGCTTGCCGCGGTCGCGGCAGCGGTGCGTCCGGGCGTGTACGATCGGCACGAGATAATCGCGACGGCCCGCCTTAACTATCATCATTATGTGAAGGCCCGGCTGTACGGGCCGCGGGCGGAGCCCTTCACACTGCAGTTTCGACTGGGCGAAGAATCGGGCGAATGGCGCGTGTGGGAAGCGATAAACCTGACGGGCCGGCGCGGTGCGTGGACGCGCTGAGGAGACCTGGCAAATGGAACGGATGATAGCGGTCGATCGCCTGGCGCGTCCGGACAACCATATACTGGCGCCGCTCGAACGCATGTTCCAGGCGCGCGTGGACCAGGGCTTTTCGCCGACCAACGTGATGCCGCACGAAGAGGATTTTCTGAAGGGGCGGTTGCACGGAATTGCGGTGGGCGAGATGCAGGCGATGGAGGCGGCCGGGCGCACGCTGTTCGATTTCCCGGATGCGCCGTGGGAATTTCAACTCGATATGGCGCGGCAGGTGTGGGACGAGTCGCGCCACGCCGAGATTTTTATCAAGCTGCTGGAGTACGTGGGTTCCTACCTGGGTGAATTCCCGGAGACCGAAGTGCTGTGGTCGTGCACGCAGATCGACGACCCGGCTTGCCGCGTCGCGGGTATCAATCGCGGACTCGAGGGGCTGGCGTGCGACGTCTTCGAGCAGATCATCCGGCTGGCGCAGCGGATGGGCGACGAGGTAATCGAGCGTGCGGTGGACTACGTGCTGGCGGACGAAATCACGCACGTGCGCATGGGATCGAAGTGGATGCGAAAGCTGACGGAAGGCGATCCGGAGCGGCTGAAAAAGGCGCAGGACTTTCAGGACAATATCGACAACCTGTTTAACTTCCAGGGCGGACGGACCGCGCAGGAGGCGTCGCCGCAGGTGCCGATCGAGGTCGGCGGCCGCGCGATCGACTTCGACTCGACGCTGACGATTGCGCGCGAGGCGCGGATACTCGCGGGCTTTACCGATGACGAGATCGAACGATTGCTGAAAGCGGCGTCACGCAGCGCGGCCTATTGAGGCGGTCGAGGAGCAAAGCAGATGCAACGGATGATCCCGGTCGAACGGCTGGCGCGCGAGGATCGCATGGTGCTGGTGCGCGCGCGCAAGGCGCGTGAAATTCGAGAAGAGCAAAACCTCGACGATCGGGTGATGCCGTTCGACGAGGAAGCGTTGCGCGCGCGCATGCACGGAATCTTTTGCGGCGAAGTGCAGGCGATGGAGGCGGCGGGACGGACGCTGTTCGATTTCCCCGACGCGCCGTGGGAATTTCAACTCGACATGGCGCGGCAGGTCTGGGACGAATCGCGCCACGCCGAAATCTTCGAGGGCCTGCTCGCCTACATGGGCGCGGAACCGGGCGACTACGTCGAGACCGAAGTGCTATGGCGCTGCACGCAGGCGGAGGATCCGGCGGCGCGCGTAGCGGGCATCAATCGCGGACTCGAGGGGCTTGCGTGCGACGTGTTCGAGCAAATGATTCGGATCGCGCAGAAGAACGGCGACGAGGTCATCGAGCGCGCGGTAGATTACGTGCTGGCCGACGAAATTACGCACGTGCGGATGGGCTCGAAGTGGATGCGCAAGCTAACCGAAGGCGATCCCGAGCGGCTGAAAAAGGCACAGGAATTTCAGGAGAACATCGATGAGGTGTTCAGCTTTCGCGGCACGCGACGGGCGATCGAAGACGTGCGCGACGGCAACGATCATATAATTACGATCGCCCGCGAGGCGCGTTTGCTGGCGGGATTTTCCGAAGAGGAAATCGAACGGCTGGTGGCGGCCTCGCGCAAGAGCGCTGCTTATTAGCCGATTGGCGGAGACGGGCGGAGATCGGTCGAAAAGCGCGAGGTTTCGCGGTCCTGAGAAACCTGAGCGACGTTAAGACCTTCGTTGAGACTGGAAACGATCGAGGACTGTCCTGGGCTGCGCGGGCAATTGCTTTGAGTAAGGCCGTTGCGAGCAATCCGAAGCGCGCGGAAAAGGTTGACGCGCAGCATTTGCTTAAAGAATTTAGTTTAAAGCTACGCTAATAAGCCACACTTCTCTTTTAGTCATTTACTAATTATGCTAGAGTGTGGAATCGAGCGTTATTATGAAATGGCGCTTGATCGTTTCTGCAGAAGCGCAGACAACGATCAGGTAGCATTGGAGTGTTCGCGTGACTGACAAGCCCACCGCCGATAATCCGACTAAAAGCCGCGCGCTCACCGATTGGGTGGCGGAGTCCGCGCGCCTGACGCAACCCGATCGCATCGTGTGGTGCGATGGTTCGGAAGCCGAGCGCGAGCGTCTGACCAAAGAGGCGGTAGGCACCGGGGTACTGATTCCGCTCAACCACGAGAAACGGCCGAACTGCTATCTTCATCGATCGAATCCGAACGACGTCGCGCGCACCGAGGACGTCACTTTCGTGTGCACGCCGACGCGGGAAGACGCGGGAATCACCAACAACTGGATGGCGCCGGCGGAGGCGTACGCGAAGCTGCGCGCGCTGCTGACGGGCTCGATGGCGGGCCGGACGATGTACGTGATTCCGTACGTGATGGGTCCGCTGGGATCGCCGTTCGCGAAGGTCGGGGTGGAAATTACCGACAGCATTTACGTCGCGCTGAGCATGCGCATCATGACGCGGATGGGTGCGGCGGCGCTGGAGACGCTGGGGGCGTCGGACGACTTCAACCGGGGCCTGCATTGCACGCTCGATCTCGATCCGAAGAAGCGCTTCATCTGCCATTTTCCGCAAGACAATACGATCTGGTCGGTGGGCAGCGGGTACGGCGGCAACGCGTTGTTGAGCAAGAAGTGTTTCGCGCTGCGGATCGCCAGTGCGCTGGGACGCAAGGAAGGCTGGTTCGCCGAGCATATGCTGATCGTCGGCATCCAGAATCCGGCGGGCGAGACGCGCTATATCGCGGCGGCGTTTCCGAGTGCGTGCGGCAAGACCAACCTGGCGATGCTGATGCCGCCGGCGGCCTTCAAGGGCTGGAAAGTATTCACGGTCGGCGACGACATCGCATGGCTGCGCGTTGGAGCGGACGGCGGACTGTGGGCGATCAATCCGGAAGCAGGATATTTCGGCGTCGCGCCGGGCACGAGCATGAAGTCGAATCCCAACGCGATGCGATCGGTCGAGCACGACGCGTTGTTCACCAATGTCGCGACGACCGCCGACGGCGATATCTGGTGGGAGGGCATGGACGTGCCCGCGCCGGAAGGACTGATCGATTGGCGCGGCAAGCGGTGGGACAAGGCCTCGGGCGAGAAGGCGGCGCATCCGAATAGCCGCTTCACGACGCCGATGGGGAATAACCCAGTGCTTTCACCGCACGCCGACGATGCGCAGGGCGTGCCGATCTCAGCGATCATCTTTGGCGGCCGGCGGGCGACGACGATGCCGTTGGTGCTGGAGTCGCGCGACTGGACGCACGGCGTATTCATGGGCGCGACGATGGGCTCGGAGACGACGGCGGCGGCGGCGGGTAAGGTCGGCGTGGTGCGGCGCGATCCGATGGCGATGCTGCCGTTCTGCGGCTACAACATCGGCGACTACCTGGGACATTGGCTCGAGATGCGCAAACGCATCACGAAGCCGCCGCGGATTTTCATGGTCAACTGGTTTCGCAAGAACGATGCGGGCGAATTCGTTTGGCCTGGGTACGGCGAAAATCTGCGTGTGCTGGAATGGATGCTCGATCGGATTCATGGCGGCGCAGGGGCGCATGAGACGCCGGTTGGATTGGTGCCGGAGCCGGGCGATCTCGATCTAAAGGGACTCGACATCGCGAACGAACAAGTGCGCGCGGCGCTCGCGATCGACATAGATGAATGGAAGACCGAGGTCGCGTCGGCGGGCGAATTCTTCGACAAGATTGGGCCGTCGTTGCCGGCAGCATTGCGCGAGAAACATCGCGAACTGACGACCGCGCTGGACACCACGGGCGTGCGCAAGGCCGTCTGACGCAGCGCGAGCGCGGATGGCGGCGGTTAATCACGAACGGCTGAAAGCTCTCTTCCTGGAACTGGTGCGGATCGATTCACTGTCGCGCCATGAACAAGCTGTAGCATTGCGATTGCAGCGCGAGGCGGAACTCGCGGGCGCGGTCTGCCGCTTCGACAACGCGGGCGAGAAAGTCCGCGGCAACACCGGAAATCTAATCGCGAAAATTCCTGGCAACGTCGCCGGCGCCCCACCCTTTCTGCTCGCCGCGCACATGGACACGGTCGCGCCCGGCGAGGGCGTCAAGCCGATCGTTGAAGGCGACATCATTCGAACCGACGGCAGCACGGTGCTCGGCGGCGACGACAAGTCGGGATGCGCGGTAATCTGCGAGGTTCTGCATCGGGTGCGCGAGAGCGGAATGCCGCACGGTCCGATCGAGGCGGTCTTCACGATCTGCGAGGAGATCGGATTGCAAGGCGCGCGTAACCTCGACCTTGCAATGATCTCGGCGAAAGAAGGATTGGTGTACGACAGCGACGCGCCGGGTTACCTGGTGGTACGCGCACCGAGCGCGGTTTCGATAAGCTTCACGGTCAAAGGCCTCGAAGCACATGCCGGCGTGGCGCCCGAGCGGGGTCTCTCGGCGATCAAAATCGCAGCGGAAGCCATCGCGGCGATGCGACTGGGGCGAATCGACGACGAGACCACGGCCAACCTGGGCGTGATCAAGGGTGGACGCGCGGGCAATGTGGTGCCGAGCGAAGTCTCGGTGCGCGGTGAAGCGCGTTCGCGCAACGCGGCGAAATTACAAAGCCAAACGGACCACATGATCGCCTGCTTCCGGGAGGCGGTGGCACGCGCGAGTGTCATGGTCGATGGCGCGCGGATCGCAGCATCGTTCGAACACTCGGTGCATCGCGCTTACGACGGAATGAACATTGCGGACGACGCCCCGCTGGTGAAGAAAGTCATCGAGGCGGCGCGACGGATCGGCCGTACGATCGAGCCGCAAGGGACGGGTGGCGGCTGCGACGCGAACATTCTCAATCAGCGGGGAATCGTGGCGGCGAATGTCGGCACCGGGATGCGCGAAATTCATACGACGCGCGAATGGCTCGACGTCAGGGATATGTCGGCGGCGGCGGAATTGACACTCGAAGTGCTGCAGCTCCACGCCGGCCGCTGATCACAAAATATCGCAAGCGCGAACCGACATCGGTGCAATGATCGGCGCGCCACATTTGCGCTTCTCGAAAGGGCGGGTGCGGGACTATAGTGCGCGCAATGTCAGCGCGCGATCCTGAAAATCTCGCAGTATCGATCGAACACAGTGCGCGAGCGACCGAGGCTTCGGCGGGACCGGCTCGATTGCAATTCGAGCGCGATTCGCCGCACGCGTGGCGCATGGTGGCGGCGGGATTCCTCGCGACCTTCACGTTGTTCGGGGTGGTTTACAGTTTCGGCGCGTTCTTCAGGCCGATAGCGCTGCAGTTCGGCGCGAATCGATCGGCGACCTCGGCTATTTTCTCAATCACTTCGTGCGTATCGTTCCTGCTCGGTCCGTTCACCGGACACCTGGCCGACCGCTTCGGCCCGCGGCGAATCACTGCGTTCGGAGCCGCGACCATCGGAATCGGGCTGGCCGCCACTTCCAAGATCAATCATCTGTGGGTCGCGTACATCACGTACGGACTCGGCGTCGGAATTGCGATTGCGTGCTGCTACGTGCCGTCGATCGCGGCGGTCAGCGGATGGTTTCTGAAGCGGCGGAATACTGCGTTGGGCATAGCGGCTTCGGGAATCGGCGTCGGCACGCTGGTGACTGCGCCGGTCGCGGCCGAATTGATTCGACGGCAGGGATGGCGCGAGGCCTATGTGACACTGGCCGTGATCGCGACGGTATTACTGCTGGTGTGCGCATGGCTGATCGAGCCGCCGCCGATCGAATTGGACGCCCCCGAATTTTCGGTGCGGCGCATCATCCGCACGCGAGCATTCAGGCTGATGTACGGCTCGTGCATGCTGTGGACGGTCGCGACGTCGATCCCGTTCGTGTTCCTGCCGGCGTATGCGCAAGGCGTCGGCATCAAGGCAGTCGCGGCGGCGGCGTTGGTCGGATTCATCGGCTTCGCGAGCACGGCCGGACGGATCGGACTCGGTCCGCTGGCCGATCGTTTCGGTTTGATTGCGACTTATCGCTTTGCGCTGCTGGTGCTGGGACTCTGCTTCGCTATCTGGCTCTACGGAAAATCCTACGGGATGCTGGTCGCATTCGCGCTGGTGATGGGTGCGAGCTACGGCGGGGCAGTGGCATTGACGCCAGCGGTGGTGGCGGAATTATTTGGCACGCGAGGACTCGGCGTCATCCTGGGAACGCTTTACACCGGCTGCGCGATCGGAACGCTACTGGGCCCGCCATTTTGCGGGGCACTGATCGATCACACCGGCAGCTACCGCCTCGCGATACTATTCACGATGGCGGTGACGGTCGCCTCTTATCTAATTCTGCGGCCGTTGGAACAGCGCGAAGCCCAGAAGTACGATTGACCCGGCGGAGCTTCGGCACATCGTTTGTGCTCCCAATGATGCCCGAATGTTCCGATAGCGGTCGCGCGTCGGAACCCTCGCGGGACGTCATCGAACGCATCGGGCACCGAGGGATTCCGCGGCCGCCCGGGAGAATATGATTCGTGTCGGGCGCGCCGCAGACGCGCCGAACTACGATTGACGTCGGCGCTTCAATCCACCGGTTTGCGCAGGAAAGCCGGAATGTCGAGACTGTCGTCGTTCTCATTCGCGTCGCCATTGTTGAGACGCGTGGGACCGCCGCGCTGCGCCTCACCGTTGCGCCGCTTGAACGCCGGAATGTCCAGACTGTTCTCATCAACGATGAGGCCCAGACGCCGGACCGGCTTGCCACCATAAGAGGTGGCGTGCGGCGGAATCGACGAAACCGACGCAGGCGATAGCGACGGTGTGATCAATGGTTGCTGCACCGGGTCCATCGGGCGTGTGACGCTGGCCTGCACCGGCGCGGTAACGGGAGTACCCGCAGGCGAATAACCGGGCGCCATCGAAGGCGCGTAGGTCGGCGCAAGCACGGGCGCATAGCTCGGCGTGTGGCGCATCGAGAAATCGCGATCGCCAAAGCCGGTCGCAATCACGGTGACGTGAATCTCGTCGGCGATCTTCTCGTCGATAACCGCGCCGAAGATGATGTTCGCATCCTCGTGCGCTTCTTCCTGGATCAGGCTCGCCGCCTCGTTGACTTCATACAGCGACATGTCAGGGCCGCCGGTGACGTTGATCAGCAGGCCGCGCGCACCTTTGATCGAAACGTCTTCGAGCAGCGGACTCGAAATCGCGCGCTGCGCAGCTTCGACCGCGCGATTTTCGCCGGCCGCGCGCGCCGCGCCCATCATCGCCATCCCCATCTCCGCCATGATCGAGCGCACGTCGGCAAAATCGAGATTGATCAGCCCATGCACCGTGACCAGTTCGGAGATACCGCGAACCGCCTGAAGCAGAACGTCGTCGGCCTTTTGAAACGCCTCCTTGAGCGAGGTCGTTCGGCTGGCGATCGAGAGCAGCCGCTGATTCGGAATCGTGATCAGCGTATCGACGGCGTTCTTGAGTTCGCGCAGACCTTCTTCGGCCTGGCCCATACGCTTGCGGCCTTCGAACTGAAACGGCTTGGTGACGACGCCCACGGTAAGCGCGCCGCTCTCACGCGCGATGCGCGCGATCACAGGAGCCGAACCGGTGCCGGTACCGCCACCCATCCCGGCCGTGACGAAAACCATCTCGGCCTCGGTGAGCACCTCGCGCAGACGATCCTCATCTTCGAGCGCGGCCTTGCGTCCGATTTCGGGATTGCCACCGGTGCCGCGCCCGCGGGTCAACTGCGTGCCCATCTGGATGACCAGCGGAGCCTTGTTGTTTTGCAACGCCTGCGTGTCGGTATTGACCGCGATGAAATCGACGTTGCGCAGGCCGGCCGCGATCATGTGATTAACGGCGTTGCCGCCGCAGCCGCCGGCACCGATCACTTTGATGCGCGCGCCGGGATCAACATTTTCCACCAACTCAATCATTTCGGAACCTCCTCCTCCACCACTCTCGCGCGAATTGCCGCGCTCACCACCCATGCTCCAGCCGTTATTGCGATCTTTCAAAAGAAATCCCTCACCCAATCGGTTACGCGCGTGCGAATGCGCCCGAGGCGTCCATGACGCGCAAGCCCGTTCTGATAGCCGCGGCCGTTACCGGCGTGCAGCATCAAGCCGGCAGCGGTCGTGTACATTGGCTTCATCAATTCTTCCGGCAGGCCTTTGAGATTGATCGGCAAACCGCGCCGTACGGGCAGATTGAAGATCCGCTCGGCGAGCTCCTGCGTGCCTTCGAGCAGCGACGTACCGCCGACCAGCACGACACCTGAGGCGAGGCTGTCGGACGCGCCCGATCGAATCAGTTCACGCTGTGCCATGGCGAAAATCTCTTCCATGCGCGGCTCGATAATTTCGCCAAGCAAGCGGCGCGCGATAATGCGCGGTTCACGCCCGCCGACGCCCGGCACCTGCACCATCTCATCGCGGCCGACAATGAGGTTGGTCGCGACGCCGTGGCTGATCTTGAGCCGTTCCGCGTCGCTCAGCGGCGTGCGCAGCCCGGCGGCGACGTCGCTGGTCAGGTGATTGCCGCCGATCGGCAGGACCGCAGTATGCATCACGGCGCCGTTTAGAAAGACGATCACGTCGGTGGTGCCGCCACCGATATCGATAAGGGCGACGCCGAGTTCGCGCTCCTCCGGAAAGAGCGCGGCATCCGCGGAGGCGAGCGGCTCGAACATCAATTCGCCCGGCGTTACTCCGGCGCGCTCGCAGCATTTATTGAGATTCTGGCTGTAGCTCTGCGCGGCGGTCACAATATGAATACGCGCCTCGAGGCGCACACCCGCCATGCCGACCGGATCCCGCACGCCTTCCTGATCGTCAACCGCAAACTGTTGCGGCAGGGTGTGCAGCACCTGGCGATCGAGCGGAATGGCGACGGCGCGCGCCGCATCGATCACACGCTCGACATCGCGACTGCTGACTTCGCCGCCGCGCACCGCAACGATGCCGTGACTGTTGAGTCCGCGAATATGCGCGCCGGCAACACCGACCACAGCGACGCCCATGCGAGCGCCGGAAGATTTCTCGGCTTCGGCCACCGCCATGCGAATCGCTTCGACCGTCGCCTCGATATTGACGACGACGCCCTTGCGCAATCCGGTACAAGGGACGACGCCGTGTCCGAGGACTCCAATCGAACCGTCGGCCGCGGCCTCCGCAATCAGCGCGCAGACTTTACTGGTACCGACGTCCAGGCCGGCGAGCACGTTTCTCATCGGTGGGTGCTCTCCTCGTGTCGGATGCGGGGCAAACGCGCGGGCATCGAGAGCGCGACGGGATGAACTGCGGGCGTGCGATGATCGCCGGCAAAGGCCGCGGGCGTCATCTGCATCACGGCTTGTCCGGGCGTCGTCAGGTCGAGTGCGGCGATCAGGTTTTCGTGCCCGCGCCACATCTTCAGGACTTCCAGAGCGCGCGCGAATTCGATTGCGGCGTGATCAACGTCAAAGGTGATCTCAATCCGCGGATGTTCGAGAAAAATGGTCGCACTGCCATCGCTATCGATGCGCATTTCGGAAACCACCGAGCCCAGCGCAGCTTCGGCGCGCACCAGCGCGGCAGCATCGTCGATCAATTGCGCAGGTGCTGCATCCAGCGCGCCGGGGCCATTCAGAATCGGCATATCGCCCTCGGCCGCGGGCGTCACCGGACCGCGCAGCGAGCCATCGGAATCAAGCGTGTAGAAATTGTCGCCGCGCTGCACCAACGCGACCGACGCACCTTGCGCCGGAATAACCAGCGCCGGCTTGATGATGGTGCCACCGGTGAAGGCGGCAGGAATAATTGAAGAGTGCCCGGGGCCCGGCCAGACCTTGAGTATAGATTCGAGGCGCAGCGCGAACGTGCGTCCAGGCCGGCTCAATCCGGTCATCACGCCGAGCACGAAGAACGCGCACAGCACGATACCGGCGAGTCTGAAGCCCCAATGACTCGCGCTGGTCTTGTTCTTTTTTCGTTTCGCCGCAGCCACCGCAACCACCACCATCAACCCACTTTCAATTCGCGCGCGTCACCATTCGCCGATAAGCCTGACCTCTGGTTC
>DASXFX010000142.1:0-5822 GCA_036489375.1 Binataceae bacterium (SeqCode)
GGCCGACGAGCAGCGGGGACGCGGTCGCACAAGCCGAAATCGGGCTGGTGGCGATCGCATTGAATTATCCCGATTTGCGCACGGAGATCGCGGCACAGTTGATGCCGGAGCCGCGCGGAGACGCAGCCGAGGGGCTCGCGCCGGCGGAATTTCACGATCCGATGCTGGCGGCGATGCTCGAAGATATTTGCCTTTCGGAAGAGGCGCAGACGTCGCTCGAGGTGCGGATAATGGCGGGGTTGAGCGAGGAGCAGCGCGAGCGCTTGAGCGGGTTGGTGGTGGGGCCGTTGATGGCCAATGCGGACGATGCGAGCAAGATGACGACGGACTTTATCGCAGCGCTCGCGCGAAATCGGCGCCAGCGGGAGGTCGAAAATCTCCGGCGAGTGGCAGCCGATACGCGCGGCGAGGACGCTGCGGCGGCGGCGCAGGCGCTGATCACCCTACGGCGACAGTCGCATGAGGGCGGTTGAGCAAGCTGATGGCGGTGCGCATCGCGATCGCGCCTCGATAGCATGCGATCGGGAGATTTCGCATCGCGATGAGGACGATGCGGGTTAGCCCTTAAATATTGTTGGCAAAGTTGGTACAATTCGTTTTCAGCTTGATGTTACCGCAAGGGCCCATAGCTCAGCATGGTTTAGAGCTGCCGGCTCATAACCGGCTGGTCCCAGGTTCAAATCCTGGTGGGCCCATACCAAGATCATTGTCGAACAACTCGCATTGCTCATCCGAAACGCCGCCGGCCGAATTGGGCCGCGCGTCCATCTTGCCCGCAGCGCGCGGAGATTGGTGGACGGTGGAAGGTGCGGCGATGCGATCTGCTATTAGCGGAGGTTGCTTTGCGTGAAGAGATAACCCGGCTGATGAGTCTCCAGGCGATCGACCGGGAGTTGCGCGAACTTCAGGAAGCGCTCACGACAGTTTCACAGCGCTCGGTGCAGTTGCGGCAGGAGGCGGTCGATTACGCAGCCGAGCTCGAACGCCTTCAGCTTGAAGAGCAGCAGAGTGCCGTCGCCCGCCGCAATCTCGAGAAGGAACTGGCGGAAAACGAGGCGCGGGCGCGCAACAAGCGGATGCGCAGTAACCAGGTGCGCAACGATCGCGAGTCGCTGGCCGTCGATCACGAGATCGAGTCGCTGAAGGAGACCAAGGCGCGCCAGGAAGGCGAATTGCTCGCAATGATGGAGGCGTCGGAGCAACGCGCCGCGCGCATCAAGGAACTCATCGCATTGTCGGCGCAGCGCAAGACCGAGCTGGTCGAGGCGGAGAAAGAGACGGCGGCGCAGGTCGAGGATCTGAAGATCTCGATCAGCAAGCAGCACGTCGATCGCGACCTGATGGCGAAGAATATCGAAGCGCCATTGCTGCAGCGCTACGAAATGCTCTTCAGCCGTCGCGCGGGAGTGGCAGTATCGGAAGCCAAGCTCGGCACTTGCCAAGGCTGCCGGATGCGTCTGCCGCCGCAGCTCTACAATGAGATCCAGAAGCATCTGCAGGTGCATTTTTGCCCGAATTGCCAGCGGATCCTGTACTTCGAGACGAGCGTCAAGGTCGAGAGCTAGGGGACACCAGGCGAGACGCTAGGGAGAGTTGTCGGGGAACGGGGAACTTTAGTTTCCTTCGGAGACTGAAACCTCCGATTCTATGTTTTGTGCGCGCCCCGCAGACTCGTTAGCTCGGCTCGCAAGCTCGCCAGTGTTGAGGTTTCAGACTTCCCATTGGGTAAGACACCAGCCTGGACGAAAGGCCACGTAGGTTGGCATTAAGCATACTTGCGAGCCCAGCTAGCGATTCTCCGATGTGCGACGTGGGCCACGATCGCTCATGGAGGACAGAGTGGGCCTGATTCCCGGTCATCTGGTCGGTCTGAAGGCCGGGTAGCCTGCTTCTCGAAACGCGGATCGCCCGGTTCTGGAAACCAACGTGCAACAACTAGCCCGCCAAAGAGAGCCCAACCGATGATTGGGGCGATAACGCCGACGTAATCCCATGGTGATGGCGAGCCTCGGTCTCGAACGACAGAAAAAATCAACGCGTTAGGCCATACACAGAACAGAACTATCGCCTTTAGCATCCAATGCGATCCCATATCGCCGTATTCGGTGAATGCGAGGTTGATGAAGAACGCAACAAGCTCGAGAACCATGCCGAAAAAGGCGAAGATTAAGGTCATAGGCAGTCGCTTCATTGGTTCGACAGTACCAAAAGGATTGGTCATGCTTCGCGAAACATCGGTGATCCAGTGCTAGTATCGGCGCTGCCGGAGTGAGTTGGGCGATCACCCCTAACCGGGGAGGAAAGTCCGGGCTCCATAGGGCAGGATGGCCGCTAACGGCGGCGCGGAGCGATCCGCGGAAAGTGGCACAGAAAACAAACCGCCCGTCAGGGCAAGGGTGAAACGGCGGGGTAAGAGCCCACCGGCGTGCGAGCGATCGCACGCGCATGCCAAACCCCATCCGGAGCAAGACCAAATAGGAGGAAGAGCGGCTCGCTCATAATTCCTCGGGTATGGTCGCTTGAGCTCGCGAGCAATCGCGGGCCCAGAGGAATGATCGCCGCCCGCGAGGGTACAGAACCCGGCTTATAGACTCACTCCGGCATCATTCGTGATTCAGTCGAAATTTATCGAGCGGCGTTGCGGCGGGTCGATTTGGCCTTGCGTGACGGTGGGGCGGGCGGCGTGAGGCCGAACGCGGCTTCGGCATTGTCGAGAAAAGTGCGGCCGCCACCCGACTCGGCCAGGATCGAAGCAACTTTCGCAATCGCATTGAGGTCACGCACACCAATCTCGATCTCGGGTGCAATCGCGAGCTCGACGCGCCGTGGCAAATCGCGGGCGAAGCGGGCCGCCCGCTCGATCTCGTCGCGTTGGATGGCGGCGTAATCCTCCAGGTAGTGCACAAGGGAATCGAGGCGCGGGTAGGCGACACCATCGCTGGTCAAAGCATCGCGCAGGGTCGGAATTTCGGCGATCGCCGACGGCATCTGGCGCGGCGCGGCCAGGAGCGCGTCGAAGGTTCGCTCATCGAGCATACGATTGAGAACGATCGCGCCGAGGCGCAGACCCTCGGCCTCCATCTGGCCGACCAAGGCTTGCGCCTCGCGCAGGCGGTCCTCTTCGGTGGTCGTCACCAGTACGAAATGGACGCTCGACGAATGCAGCATCGCGTCCACTTTGCGAAAACGATCGGTAATTGAATCGGCAGCTTCAGCCGCCGCGCCGAAGAACTCGGAGATGGAGGTGAGAGTGCGCGTCCCGGCGAATTGCTCCAGTTGGCTCACGACGAAGCCGGCCGCGCGGTTCGCCAATCCAAGCACGGTCTTGCCGGCAGCAGCATAAGGCATGAAGAGCCAACGCGCGGCGCGCGAATCGAGCAGCCGAATCAGATGCGCGGGCGCCTGGATAAATTCAAAGGCGTGCGCTGCCGGCGGCGTATCCACGATTTTGAAATCGAAGCGGGCGGCGCAATGCAAATCGTAAAGCTGCTCGAGCGCGGCGTAAGCCTCGGCGCCAGCGAACTGCTCGGTCAGGCTGCGGTAGAAGGGGTTTTTGAGGATGCGGTCGCGGGCCGCTTGGGTCTTGACGAAACGCTCGACCAGCCCGTCCCATGCGCGCTTGACGTCTAGCACCATCGCGGAGAGTTTCAGCTTGGGATCGAGACCGGCGGCAGCGAGCCGGCGCGAATCGATTCGGGTCGGCTGCGCGGTCAGGCGCTCCAGCCCGAGCGCATCGCGGAGGCGGCGCGCGGGGTCAACGGTGATCATCGCGGTATCGAGGCGGGCGCGCGCGGCGGCGATACCGAGGGCAGCGGCTACGGTCGTTTTGCCCACCCCGCCGGGACCCAGCAGGATGATGGTCGAGCCTTGCTTGAACAGTTCCTTCACTAATGACTTCGAGTGGACGCGGCCTTCGATGCAGCGCGCCCGCGTCAAGATAGCATTTAGATGTGGCGCAGCCACCGCATCTTCTGGGGATAGGCGTCGATAGCGGAATAGACGCGATCGTTGCGGGGACGTAAATTCAAAGCAGGCAGTGGCTGGGCGATCGGCGGAGGATGCGATGATGGAACTGGCGGCGGTGGTGGTGGGTGTCGCGATCGGGCTGGTAATCGGATGGTTGCTAGCCGTCGCGCGCTCGCGCAGAACGCTCGAGGATGCGCTGCGCGAAGCGGAGACCAGCGCCACAGCCGCGATCTCCGAGACCATTGCAGTGCGCAAGGAACTTGAATCGCGCAAGGTTGAGACGGAAGGCTTGCGCGCGGAATTGCGCGACGTCGAGAACGCGCGGGCGGCGCTTGACGCCCGTGCGGACGAGATGAGGCTGCGCTTCGAAGAGCAACAGCGCATTCTCGCGGAGGCCGAACGCAAGCTCTCCGATACCTTCAGGTCGCTCGCCGCGGACGTCCTCAAGACCACCAACGAAAGCTTTCTCACGCTCGCCGGGGAGCGGCTGAACTCGGTGCGGCAGGAGACTTCGGCTGACCTGGAGGCGCGGCAGAAGGCGATCGAGGGAGTGATCGCGCCGGTGAAGGAGAGCCTCGAAACGCTGGACAGCCAGATTCGCGCGATCGAGAACGTGCGCAGCGCCGCATACGGTTCGCTGTCGGAGCAGGTCAGGTCATTGGCGGAAACGCAGACCCAGCTTCGATCGGAAACCGCCAACCTGGTCAAGGCTCTGCGGGCGCCGGTGGTGCGCGGCCGTTGGGGCGAGATTCAGCTCAAACGGGTGGTTGAGCTGGCAGGCATGATCGATCATTGCGACTTCTTCGAACAGGGCAGCGTCACGACCGACGACGGCCGCCTGCGGCCCGACCTGGTGGTGCGCTTGCCGGGCGACAAAAATATCGTAGTCGATGCGAAGGCGCCGCTGCAGGCGTACCTCGAAGCGCTCGAAGCGCCGACCGACGAAATCCGCGCCGCCAAGCTCAAGGAGCACGCGGCGCAGGTGCGGATTCACACTGCCAAGCTGAGCGCCAAGGGCTACTGGGAGCATTTGCAGCCGACGCCGGAATTCGTGGTGCTGTTTCTGCCCGGCGAGACCTTCTTCAGCGCCGCACTTGAACAGGACCCGTCGCTGATCGAGATGGGCGTCAGTCAGCGCGTAATCCTGGCGACTCCGACCACGCTGATCGCGTTGTTGCGGGCGGTGTCATACGGCTGGCGTCAGGAACTAGTCGCGGAGAACGCGCAGAAGATCAGCGAGCTCGGGCAAGAACTCTACGAGCGGATCGCGACGATGGTCGAGCATCTCGCGAGCTTGCGATCGTCGCTCAACACTTCGGTGACCGCCTTCAATCGCACGGTCGGAGCGCTGCAGGAGCGGGTGCTGCCGTCGGTGCGGAAGTTCAAGGAACTCGGCATCGCGAGTAAAAAGGATTTGAAGGAATTCGAGCCGATCGACAACGTGCCGCGCGAGCTTCCTGCGACAGAATCGGCGATTGGCTTTCGCGCCACCCTCAAGAGCAAGTAACGCTCAAGTTCCGGGCCGATCTTCAGGTTATTCGGTTTCGACGTTGGAGGGAGGAGGGGCCTTGAGCTGTCCACGCTCCTGACCCTCTGCGATCCACGCTTCGACGTCGCGGCGTTCACGGGTGAGGAAGCTGCCCACCGCTTTGCGCAAGCCCGCGTGCGCCAGGTAATGCATGCTGCGGGTAAGGGCAGGGTTGAAGCCGCGCAGCCATTTGTACTCGCCGCCGGCGCCGGGTTCAAAGCGCTGCACGCCGCGCTCGATCGAGTGATCGATCGCTGCGTAATAGCAGACATTGAAATGCAGGAACTTGAGCTCCTCGAAGGCGCCCCAGTAACGGCCGTAGAGAACG
>DASXFX010000179.1:0-6014 GCA_036489375.1 Binataceae bacterium (SeqCode)
TCCGGCGCCGGTATCGAAGGAGCCGCCACCGAGGACGTCGGCGACCGACGCGCATCCGGATAATCCGAATGCGTCGGCGACGACCAATCTCGCTTCCGCGCCGACAAGCGCCGGTGTGCGAACGGCAAGCTTCAATATCAAATCCCCGACCGCGTCGTCGCCGTCGCAGGTCGCGCCGGGCGCGGCAGCCGCGGGCACAGCAACGGCTTCGACGGCAGATCCAAATAATCCCGCGGTCACAACATTGCACGAGGCGAATGTCAGCAGCGCAGGAGACGCGAACGCAGGACCGCCGCCAGCATTGGACCTGGGATCGATGCAAAGCGCTCCTGACCTTGCGGCAACGTCGCTCGATGAGGAGATCAAGAAAGCCGATACGCCGGCGCGGATGGCGGCGCTGCGCGTGACCGAACAAGCGCGCGTCGAACTCCAGGCGGGGCACACTGACGAAGCGATTCGCGACCTCGGGCGCGCGGTCTCGATCGATCCCGGAAATCCGTTCGAGTATTTCTACCTGGGCCGCGCCTATATCGCGCGGCGCAATTATCATCAGGCGCTGACGTTCCTGGAGCGCGCCGAAATCGGTTTTGCGGCACGTCCGGATTGGCTCGGGGCCGACGTCGGCTTGGAAGGCGATTGTTACGAAGAGCTCGGCCAGAACACCGATGCGGTATTGGCCTACCGGCGCGCACTCGGCACGGCGCCGAATAACCTGACGGCGCGCGTGGGATATTCGCGGCTGGCCTCATATCTGCCAGCGCCGCCCAGCCCTCCGAGTGTTGACGCGTCGGCGGACCCGGCGTCAGCGGACGAGGTATCACCGCCGCCGCGGGCCGACGCGACAGTGCCTGCACCGAGCGAACCACCACCCCCGCCGCCACCCGTTTCCAACGTGCAGCAAAGCGCGCCGAAGGAAGTCGCGCCGGCGGACTCGTCGCAGGATTAACCTCGGACGTCTGCCAGTTTGAAGCGGTAACTCATACGAAGATGCTGATACTCGGAATCGAATCCTCCTGCGACGACGCCGCTGCGGCGGTGATCGAAAGCGATCGCCCCGGAATCGTCACCGTCCGCGCGAGCGCGGTCGCCAATCAGGACGATATCCATCGCGCATACGGCGGGATCGTGCCGGAACTCGCTTCGCGCAATCACGTGATTACGATAATGCCGGTGATCGAGCGCGCGCTGGCCGGCGCCGGATGCACCCTCGGCGACCTCGACGGTATTGCGGTCACGCGCGGACCCGGGCTGGTGGGCTCGCTGCTGGTGGGACTGATGAGCGCGAAGGGCCTCGCGCAAGCGGCCGGAATCGCCTTCGTCGGCGTCAACCATATCGAGGGTCATCTGCTGGCCCCTTTGATCGAGCACGAAGTGGCGATGCCGTACCTCGCGCTGGTGGTTTCCGGTGGACATACTGCGATCTTCGCGGTCGAGGATTTCGGCCGTTACCGGCGCCTCGGATCGACCCGCGACGACGCCGCCGGCGAGGCCTTCGACAAGGTCGCGAAGCTGATGGGCCTGGGCTATCCGGGCGGCAAGATTATCGACGATTTGTCGCGCACCGGCGTCCGCGATCGCGTGAAGATCACGCGCGCGCGAGTGAAAGGGGCGCCGCTCGATTTCAGTTTCAGCGGCGTCAAGACCGCGGTCGCGCTCTATCGTGCGAGCCCCGCCGGCGCGGCGATGGCCAACGAAGATCTCGCGGCGAGC
Organism: Binataceae bacterium (SeqCode); assembly: GCA_036489375.1. GTDB lineage: Bacteria > Desulfobacterota > Binatia > Binatales > Binataceae > JADMIL01. Next base: position 1,711 of record DASXFX010000179.1, read on the forward strand.
TTCCAGGAAGCCGTGGTCGATATGCTCATCCGGCCAACGATGGCGGCGGCGCGCGAACTCGACGCCACTACTATCGCATTGACTGGCGGGGTCGCTGCCAACACCCGCCTGCGTGAGCGCCTTGCCGCCGCGGCTGAGGCCGACGGTCGGCGGCTGGTCGCGCCCTCGTTCAAATACTGCACCGACAACGCCGCGATGATCGCGTTGGCCGGAAGCTATCGCCTGATGCGCGGTGAGCGCGATCCTTTGACGATCGACGCCGAGGCCAACCTCGCCCTGTGACGCGCCTGCACGAAGCGGATGGCGCGCGCGACGCGGCGCATCGCGATACCCGGCTGCGCCCCGCTGGTGCGCTCGCGCTCGCCGGCGTCACCCCCCATAAATCGAAGGGCCAGAATTTCCTGGTGCAGCCGCGGGTCGCGGATCGGATCGTCGATGCGGCGGAAATTCTCAGCGCCGACGACGTTATCGAAATTGGTCCGGGCCTCGGCATCCTGAGCGAGCGCCTCGCGCTGCAGCCGCTGCGCCGCCTGTTGCTGATCGAACTGGATGACCGGCTGGCGTCGCGCTTGAGCGATCTCTTTGCCATCGATGATCGCGTCATCGTGATCAATCGCGATTTCCTCACTTGCGCGACGAGCGATCTTCCGGGTCTGGGTCTTGCTGATCCGCCGAGCGTTGCCCACGAGTCGTCCGCCCAGTGCGCACCGCTGCGGGTAGTGGCGAATCTCCCGTTCAATGTCGCCGCCGCGATCCTCGAGCGATTGTGCGCGATGCAGCCGCTGATCGCGCGGATGGTGCTGATGTTTCAGCGCGAAGTCGCCGAGCGGATTCGCGCGCTGCCCGGCTCGAGCGAGTATGGCGCACTGAGTGCGTTCACCTCGTTGTACTGGAAAATCGACGGCCACTTTCGCGTCGCGGCCGGCAGCTTTCATCCCAAGCCCAAGGTGGACGCTGAGGTCCTGACGTTTGCCCCCCGCAACCCTTTGCCGTTTGCCCCTGCCGAGGAGCGGGCCGTGCTGGCGACTGTGCGCGCGGCTTTTTCGGCGCCGCGAAAAACTCTGCGCAATGCGATCGGCAGGGCGCTCGCGCTCGATCCCGCCGAGCTCGAGACCGCGTTCGCCGTCGCTTCGATCGATCCAATGGCGCGTGCCGCGACACTCGGCGTCGAGGATTTCGTGCGACTCGCGCGCGCACTCCATCAACCCTTGAACTCCAACAGACTCCGCGCGGCCGATCGCGATGCCTGAACTGCCCGAGGTCGAATCGCTGCGCCGCATCCTCGCGCGCTCCGCCGTCGGCCGCACCGTCGTTTCCGCGATCGTGAGGGAGGCGCGCTTGCGCCGCGCGGTCGCGACCGACTTGCCCGTGATGATCGCCGGCCGCACGATCGAGGGCATCGGCCGTCGCGCGAAGTACCTGATGATCGAACTGAGCGGCGATCATCTGATGATGGTGCACCTCGGCATGTCGGGCAGCCTGACCCATCGGCGCGCCGATTTTGAGGGCGATTCGTTTGACCCCCGTCACGATCACGTCGAGTTCACTTTCGACGACGGCAGCCGCCTGGTTTACAACGACCCGCGTCGTTTCGGCCTGATGAAGCTGTTCCCGCGCGACGAGGTTGCGGGGCTCGCGGAGTTGAAGGGGCTCGGGCCGGAGCCCTTCGCCAGAGAATTTGACGCGGCCTACCTCTGGCGCGTATCGCGCGGGCGCTCGTCCGCGATCAAGAATCTGCTGATGGACCAGCGTATCGTTGCGGGCGTCGGCAATATTTATGCGTCGGAGATCCTGTTTCGTGCGCGCGTGCGGCCGACCCGTCGCGCCGGCCGCGTGACCCGCGCCGAATTCGAGCGTATCGCGCCGATCACCGCCGAGGTCCTACGCGAGGCGATCGGCAGTCGCGGCACCACTTTTCGCAGCTATCGCGATTCGCAAGGCCAGCCCGGCCGCTTCGCCAGTAAGCTGCGCGTGTACGATCGCGAGGGCCAGCCGTGCCTCGAATGCGCCACGCCGATTCGCGCTGCCGTCATCGGCCAGCGTTCGAGCTTCTATTGTCCGCGTTGTCAGAAGTAGCGGTTGCGCCGCCGGTGATGGCACCCGGCGCGGCGCAAACGTAAGCTTGAGGCGTCGTGGGACTCACACTCAAAACGCGCGCGCGAGTTTCATCCAAAACCGCCGAGACGCGCCCTTGTAAAATGCGCGAGGCTTTCCTTTGCAATACGCGCGGTGCGCGTCCTTGATCGACCTGCCGACCGGATTGGGCGCGCTCTTCGCCTTCGCCCTCGGCGCCTGCGTCGGCAGCTTCGTCAACGTGGTCGCGTATCGCCATCCGCGCGAGATTTCGATCGCGACGCCGCGATCGTTTTGTCCCCATTGCACCCGCCCGATTCCGGTGTGGGCGAATATTCCGCTGCTCTCCTACATCGGACTGCGCGGCCGCTGCCTGATGTGCGGCGGCACCATTCCCTTCCGCTATTTTCTCACCGAACTAACCCTCGCCGTCGCCGCGGCTTATCTCTTTCTTTCGTTCCCGCCCGGCGACGCGTTCGCTCGCTTTGTCTTCTGCGCCGCCCTCTATGTGATCGCGCTAATCGATTACGACTGGCGCGTCATTCCGAACATGATCACTTTCATTGGAGTTCCCGTCGGTGTCCTGGCGGCCTGGCTCCTGATGCCCGAGGTTGGCCTGCGGAGTTCCTTGATCGGTGTGGCCGCCGGCGCTGGCTTCCTCTTTCTCACCGGCGAGGTTTATCTCCTCGTGCGCCATCGCGAGGGAGTCGGCCTGGGCGATGTCTTCCTGATCGGGATGGTCGGTGCGTTCCTCGGATGGGCCGGGGTGGCGTTCACCTTGTTCGTCGGTTCGATTCTCGGATCGCTCGGCGGCATCGCGTTCGCACTGAGCGGCGGCGCTGCTGCAACTCCTGCCGAGGAGGTGCCGGCCGCCATCGCCGAGGTAACCGGCGTCCGCCGCGGTGCCGTAAAGTCCGCCGGCGAGGCCCACGCCGAGTCGCGCGAACCGTCGCTGATGGGTACCGAGGTTCCGTTCGGCCCCTTCCTCGCAATGGCGGGCGCAATCTACGCGCTCTTCCAGCCGCAACTCACGCACTGGTATCTTTCGCGCTAATGAGCAACGGGTTTTTCATTACGCTTGAAGGGGTCGAAGGCTCCGGCAAAACCACGCAGACCGCGCTCGTGGCCGAGGCCCTGCGCGCCGCCGGCCATCGGGTGACGGTCACGCGAGAGCCCGGCGGCACTCGCGCCGGCGAGGCGATACGAGCGATTTTTCTCGATCCTGCGGTTTCCCTTCACGCCGCGGCCGAGCTGTTACTGGTCCTCGCGGATCGCGCGCAACACGTCCGCGAAAAGCTCAAGCCGGCGCTGGCCGCCGGCGAAATCGTGCTCAGCGATCGCTATTCCGATTCGACCATCGCCTATCAAGGATACGGTCGCGGCCTCGATCTGAAGCTCCTCGATGAATTGAACCGTCTCGCTACCGACGGCACCCACCCCGACCTGACGATCGTCCTCGACCTCGCCGTCGAGACCGGACTAGAGCGAACCCGCGCGCGAGTGCGCGGCGACGTGCGCGGTCCCGACCGTTTCGAAGGCGAGCAGGTCGAGTTTCATCGGCGCGTGCGCGAGGGCTTTTTGACCATCGCGCGCGATCAGCCGGGCCGTGTTCGCACGCTCGATGCGACCGCGCCGGTAGCCGAAATCACCGGCCGCATTGTCGAGGCGATCGTCGCCCTGGTGGCGCGCTGATGTCGCTCGCCGGGGTCGCGGGAAATCGCGAATTGATCGAGTCGCTCGAAGGTGAACTCGCGCGGCGTCCCGCCCATGCGTACCTGTTCGCCGGGCCGCAAGGTGTCGGCAAGGCGATCGTCGCGCGCGGCGTCGCGCACAATCTCCTCTGCGAGCGATCGCCCGGCGCGCAGTTCTGTTGCAATCCCGCCGATTGTCCCGTGCGGGTTGCCGCCGCCGCGCCCGTCCGCGGTCGCAACGCTGCCGCCGCCGCTCCGCGATGCGACTGTTGCGCGGCCTGCGTGCAAATCGCGCTGGGAGTTCATCCGGACTACGTTTACGTCGCGCGACAACCGAATCGCAGCGATCTTCTGATCGAGCAGGTGCGCGATTTGATCGATCGGCTCGGCGTGCGGCCGTCGCGCGGCCCCCGCCGGATTGCAATCGTTGACGACGCCGAGACCCTCAATCTGCCGGCGCAAAACGCCCTCCTCAAGACCCTCGAGGAACCGCCCGGCTACACCATGATTATCCTCGTCACGGCCAGCGAGCGCGCCTTG
>DASXFX010000185.1:0-5536 GCA_036489375.1 Binataceae bacterium (SeqCode)
CGTCGGCAGCAAAGAATGAGTAAACGTGCGAAAACCCCCCAAAGAACGTCCGCGCGTCCTCGGAAATCGAACCGCCCCGCGCCGCGAACAGTTGCGCGACCTCGCGCCGGTCGATTGAGTGACCCCGCGATTGCCCTCTCGACTGCGGTTGCGACTGCGCAACTCCGGTCGGATCGCCTGTCGAACTTCCCGCTGAAACGTCCGTCGAGGGCTTTGCCGAACGCCCGCCGTCGAGCCCGAGCCGCCCGGTCGCGAAGCGCACCAGTTCCCCCCGCGCCATCAATTCGAGCGGTGCATCCGGATGCCGCCGCGCGATCGCCCGCAGCGCCGGAATCACGCAAATCAGGTCGCCCAGCGCCCCCGGAAAAATCACCAGCCCCGGGTCCGTCACTGCCATACCCCTCGGCCTTTTTTCAAACTTCCTCGCGTTTGGTAGCCTGTCCGCACCGAATTATGCCTCAAAAACGTCTCGGTAAGTGCGAAAACCAAGGGATTTTCTGAAAAGTGAAACAGGTCAAATTCGCCAACGTCGTGCGCGAGCGCGCAAGGCTCGGCATCCAGATGCACGCCAATGAGCTGTTCTTCATCGCCCGCACCATCAAACCGCCGATGAATTTCCTGGTCTTCGGCATGGGTAACGATTCGCCCTTCTGGTCCAGCCTGAATCGCAGGGGCCGAACCGTCTTTATCGAAGATCAGCCCGAATGGTTCGACAAAATCAAACTCCAGCACCCATCTCTGGAAGCCTATCTCGTCGATTACGGCACCCGGCTTGAGGACGGGATGCAGTTGATCGACCGGCCCGAACGACTCGCGATGGATCTCCCGTCCGACCTCCGCGAAACCGCCTGGGATGTCGTCCTCGTCGATGGTCCTGCCGGCTATGAAAACGGCACTCCCGGCCGCATGAAAAGCATCTACGAAGCTTCTCGCCTGGTTAAGCCGGATGGACGCATTTTCCTGCACGATCAGGAGCGCGAGGTCGAACGCCATTACGCCGATCGCTACCTCTTGCGTCAAAATATTGTGGCCGAAGTCACCGGACGCGCGCTCCTGCGCCACTATCGGTACCAGCCCGCCCGCTAGGGAGTCTCCGCACCATGCTCATTGAGTCATTCGGAGCGCAGCGAAGAATCCCGCATCCTGCACCTCGTCGCCTCTCCTCAAAATTACGCTCGCCCCACACTATGGGTAGGTGTCACGGGCGATTTCGTTGCGATATGCGAATCCGTTTTTGAGCACCCTCGGAGTGATTCAGCCCGCCCAACAACTAATTACTTCGACTCGGCTGCATCGCAACCGCGTCCCATGGATATCATTCACGTTTCTACCAAATGGGAAGTCTGAAACCTCTACACCAGGCGAGCTTGCGAGCCGAGCTAACGAGTCTGCGAGGTGCGCAAAAACTAAGAATCTGAGTCCGAGCTTGCGAGCCGAGCTAACGAGTCTGCGAGGTGCGCAAAAACTAAGAATCTGAGTCCGAGCTTGCGAGCCGAGCGAACGAGTCTGCGAGGCGCGCATAAACTAAGAATCTGAGTCCGAGCTTGCGAGCCGAGCGAACGAGTCTGCGAGGCGCGCATAAACAAAGAATCTGGAGGTTTCATAAAAAGGCTAAAGTTTTGAGTTCCTCATCGCTGCCCTCTTCGGCTTTCACTCGGATGCATCGCAGCCTCGTCCCATGTATATCATTCACGTTTCTACCAAATGGGAAGTCTGAAACCTCTACACTAGGCGAGCTTGCGAGCCGAGCGAACGAGTCTGCGAGGCGCGCATAAACTTAGAATCTGAAAGGTTTCAGTCTCCGAAGGAAGCTTAAAGTTTTGAGTTCCTCAACCACCAGGATCCTTGGCGGCGGTGCTTAACGGACTCCCACACTCTGACGCGCGATAGCCTGCAACTGTCGCATAACGAACGCATTTTTGGCTAAAATCGCGCCATGCAGAACATCGTCAAGACAACTCTGATCGCCTGCCTGCTCGTAATCGGCGTCGCAATTCGACCGGCTTTCGCCACGCCGCTCACCGACGATACCCTGAAAACGATGATCGATAATCTCGGTTACACAACCACCGTGACGACGAGCAACAATACGAAATCGTTCTGGATTCCGATGGCTCTGCCCGACAATTCCTACACCGTCCAGACCTATCTGCAGCTTTCGAGCGACAAAACCGAGCTATGGATAGTCGCGTCCCTTTCCAAGATCCCGCAAGGAAAGACCGTGCCTCCCAGCGTGCTCCAGGGGATGTTGATCGAGAACGACACCATCACGCCCAAGAGCTTCTCCCTGGGCAAGACCAACAACACCTTCTATCTGAACATGCGCGTCCGCAATGACAACGTGACGCCGGCGCTGCTGCGTCAAAGCTTCGATTCGATGACGGCGATTTTGACTCGAACGGAGTCTCTGTGGGCGACCGACAAGTGGCCGGCGCACTAAGGTCTGCACCAATCGGGCTGTCATTCTGAACGGAGCTCGCGAAGTGAGGAATCCCGGGATTCTTCGCTCTGCTCAGAACGACAAATGGGCCCTGTCCAGAGCCTGCTTAGGTGTCGCTGCCTTCCACCCCGCGTCTGGCCCCGTCTTTCATGCGCATATTTGACCGGCGACAACCTCGAACTGTCGCATAACCGGCGCAAATGTAGCTAGAATTACGCCCATGCCGATCAGTGTCGCCCGCTCACCCCTGGAGCTCATTGGCCATACGCCAGTGGTCCGTCTCAATCGCATCCCCGGCGAGAGCGACGCCGAGATTTGGGCCAAGCTCGAGAACTACAATCCCGGCGGCAGCGTCAAAGACCGCATCTGTCTCGCGATGATCGAGCGGGCCGAGCGCGACGGCCGCATCAAGCCCGGCGATACTATCGTCGAGCCCACTTCCGGCAACACCGGAATTGGCCTCGCCCTGGTCTGCGCGGTCAAGGGCTACAAGCTGACCCTCACCATGCCCGATACCATGAGCGAGGAGCGGCGCTCGCTGCTGGCGGCTTACGGCGCGAAGCTGGTGCTCACGCCCGACACTCGCGGCATGCACGGCGCTATCGCCAAGGCCGAGGAGCTGGTGCGCGCCAATCCCGGCTACTTTATGCCACAGCAGTTCAGCAATCCGGCTAATCCCGAAGTCCACTACCAGAGCACCGGTCCCGAGCTCATCGAACAGCTCCCGCGCATCGACGCCTTCGTCGCCGGCGTCGGCACCGGCGGTACGATCAGCGGCACCGGGCGCTACCTGCGCGAGAAATTGCCCAACCGCCCGTTGATCGTCGCGGTCGAGCCGAAGAATTCCCCGGTGCTCGAGGGCGGCGAGCCGGGCTTCCACAAGATTCAGGGCATCGGCGCCGGCTTTATCCCGGCGAACCTCGATACCACCATTTACGATGAAGTGATCCCCGTCAGCGACGAGGACGCCACCGTGTTCTCGCGGCGCATCGCGCGCGAAGAGGGCCTGCTGGTCGGCATCTCCTCCGGAGCCAACTGTTGCGCCGCGCTCCAAATCGCCAAACGCCTCGGCAAGGGCAACGTCGTGGTCGTGGTCTTCTGCGACACCGGCGAGCGCTACCTCACGACCGACCTCTTCCAGGCGGAAGGCATCTAGGCGCGCCAGCGCATCCGGGACGGCGGCCGCACTGCCAGCTTGGGGGCCGTCAATGAACGGAGCATTGCTTCGGGAAAGAAATCGCGGCCGTTACCACTTCGCGACCGCAGCGCGCGGCCGCCACCCGCCGAAGCAGCGCGTTACGAGCCAGTCCGGGCAGCCTCTTTGATTTCGGGCGGAGAGCGTGATGGGATCGGTGATTGGAGAGATGGCGGACGCTGAGCGGGTGGCGGTCTCGGATGGAACCCGACGGCTCATCTCTCGGAATTCCGGTAATGTTCGACGCGGCCCACGGATATTCGCTATTTTTTCGCCAGTTCCGGGCCCTCGAAGCCGGGTGAAATATTTCACGACATTAGGACGGCTGCCTTTTTCGGCCCCCATGCATAAGCTGACGAACCTATGAACAACCTCGATTCGCTCGAAGCCAAGCTCGCTCATCTGCGCGATTTCTTTCGCCCGCTGCCCTCCGTGATGGTCGCCTTTTCGGGCGGCGTGGATTCGACCTTCGTGCTCAAGGTCGCCCACGAGACTATCGGCGATCGGGTCCTCGCGCTGACCACCACCTCCCCTACTATGCCCGACGACGATCGCCTCTCCGCACTGGAGATGGCGCGGTTGATCGGCGCGCGACACCTTGTCATCGAATCCAACGAACTCGAGATTCCGGGGTACGCGCGCAACCCGATCGATCGCTGTTACCTGTGCAAGCACAACCTCTTCACCGTATGCGAAGGTAAGGCGCGCGAACTGCAAATCGATGACATCGTCGATGGCCTCAACCTCGACGACCTGCACGACTATCGCCCTGGTATTAAGGCAGCCTCCGAGAAGCGCGTGCGTCATCCTTTGGTAGAAGCCGGGATGAGTAAGTCCGACATCCGCGAGCTATCGCGAGCTATGGGTTTGCCGACATGGGATCGGCCTGCTTCGCCGTGCCTGTCGTCGCGCTTTCCATACGGCACGCTGATTACGCCGGACGGATTGCGCCAGGTCGAGCAAGGCGAACGCTTGCTCCATGCGATGGGCTTTCGGGTTGCGCGCGTGCGCTTTCATGGCGAGGTCGCGCGTCTCGAAGTCGAGGCCGACGAGATTCCACGCCTGTTGGAACCTCTTACTCGCGCTACGATCGATCGCGAACTAAAGCAGCTTGGCTTTCGCTTTGTAACTGTCGATTTGAAGGGCTTCCGCTCGGGCTCCTTGAACGAAGGCCTCCCCACCGCCACGGTCACCCCACCTACCCAGAATTAAAGACTCCGGGCCGCTGCAGTGTTGCAGAACGATTTCTACCAGATCGTGCCTATTTTGATATGCTTTGGTGCCGCTCTCTGGGCCGTTTTTACCATTAGATCCGCGAACACCTATACGCAAAAGCTGCTGTTGGCTTCTATCCCGATAGTATTGTTATGCGGGCTTACGCTTGAGTTCATTGGCGGCCACTACCATCTAGCATCGGTGAATAGTCTGATAACACCAATGTTCCTTCTGTTGGCTGCATTAATCGTCATCGCGCTAGCCTTTGAAGCAAAGAATCATGTCTCGCGGAAATAAGCCATCGCAAATTCCGCTCTGGCCGCGCGCACTTCCGATTTCTAAGCGGGTCCTCCACGAGACCTTCCTTCGCCACTGACCACACTCGCCGAGTAGTTGTGCGATTGCTAGTCGGCGATACGCACGGTCGAGACAACGCCGTGCGGCGCTGTAAGCGCCTGCGGAAAGGGCTTGCCCTTCAAGTAGCGATCGAAAAATGCAACCGTGTAATCAAGAATCGCCGCGTGATAGGTCGAACGCAAATCGGTCCACGCCATGTGGCCGGCGCCGTCCAACTCAATGTAGTACTTCGGCGGCCGCGTCTGATCGTACACGCCGTTGGCCTTGGCGACGAAAGGCGTAATCCCCATATCGAGCGTGCCGCCCTGGTACATCGCGGGAATTCCCAG
>DASXFX010000207.1:0-11513 GCA_036489375.1 Binataceae bacterium (SeqCode)
CGCGCGCTTGGCCGGCCTCGCCGAAATTCCCGCGACCATCCCGACGCGTGCTGCCGTGGCTAATCCGCCGAATCCGGGACGCGCGATGGTAAGGCGGACACGTGACGTCATGATCGGCTGCGGCCTGGTCGAGGCCAAGACCATCGGCTTCGTGGCACCGGCGGAAAATGCGCGCTTTCCCGGTCTCGACAATAATGAGCCGCTGCTCGTGACGAATCCGCTGTCGGCCGAACTATCTGAAATGCGTCGCAGCCTCTTGCCTGGATTGCTCGCAGCATTGCGCTTCAATCTCAACCGCGAGGCGACCGCCTTTCACGCCTTCGAGATCGGCAAGGTCTTCGGGATGCGCGAGGGCAAGCCGGGAGAAGCCGAAAGGATCGCGGCGGTCAGCTACGGCGACTACGCGATGGGCGCCATCGGACAGCCCGCGGTTAAGGCCGGATTCTGGACCATCAAGGGCATCGTTGAAGCCTCCTTTCGCGCCTTCGGAATCGCCCAAAAAGTCCAGTTCGAGCCGACCGAAGCGACCGCGCCGTACCTGCATCCGGGGCGGTCCGCGATCGCCAAAATCGACGGCGTAAAAGTCGGCGTGCTTGGTGAATTGCACCCAGCGGAAGCACTACGACTCGAATTAATTGACCCTTGTGTGCTTTTTGAACTTGACTCGCAACATCTGCTCGCTTATGAATCTTTGGCACGCCAAGCGATAACGACACCGCCCAGGTTTCCTGCCGTACGGCGTGACCTCGCGTTGGTGCTTGAGCGCGATTTTCCGGCTGATCGGGTGCGGATTGGGGTCTCCGGGATTGAAGTGCCGCTGCTCGAAAGCGTTGAATTATTTGACGTTTACGAGGGCGCTCCACTCCCATCCGGAAAAAAGAGCGTCGCCCTCGCATGTCGCTATCGCGGAAAGGATCGCACGTTAACGGACGAAGAGGTCAATCGCGCTCACGCCGCATTGATTGAACAGGCAAAAGCTCTACTAGGGGCTGAGCTACGTTAATAACCGCGCGGGCGCTAGCCGGTCGGAGAGAACGGTACGCCGCAGGGCATGACCAAAGCCGATCTCGTGGAACTAATCTACGAGCGGGTAGGCACCTCCAAGAAAGAGGCCGGGGATGTGGTGGAGGCGATTTTTGGTATAATCAAGGAGAGCCTGCGCCGGGGTGAGAAGGTAAAGATTTCGGGCTTCGGGAGTTTCGCTGTGAATCACAAGCGAGCTCGTCGCGGTCGAAATCCTCAAACCGGTGTATCGATCACAATCGATTCCCGCTGCGTCCTGTCGTTCAAACCGAGTCAGGTCCTCAAGGAGCGGGTGGGCAACGGTGAGAAATCATCGGCATGACCCGAGCGCATCCAACGGCGAAGCCCAAAAAACCGCGAACCGCGCCAAAGGCGGCTGCGGCTAATGGTGCGGAACGTCAAATAAAGATTGGCGAGGCCGCACGCTTAATCGGTGTCGAAGCCTACGTGCTGCGCTTCTGGGAGACTCAATTTCCCTTCCTGCGCCCGCGCCATTCACGTTCGAAACATCGGTACTACGACGAGAAGAGTCTCGATTCCCTCCGCCTCGTCCGGCGGCTCCTGCACAGCGAGGGCTACACCATCGCCGGGGCCAAGAAACACATTCGGGAGAGCGGTCTCGACCGCCTGCGCGAGGCGAACCACGATTCGAAAGCTGTCGCAGCGCCCGAGCATGATCGCCCGAAAGATCATCGCGAGAGCGCTCCCGCACCTTCGCACAGCCAACTCTCGCGCACGACGCAGAATCAGCTCGCAGCGATTCGCGACGAACTCAAGTCGCTGCACAAGCTGCTAGCCCGCTAACCTGAGGGCCTTCGCTTAGCGAAAATCCGCCGTTTTTGCTCCGCTCCTGCTTCACCGGAGACTTACTTCGGTTCCCGCTGGAGACCACCTTCATAGGTTTGCAACACGGACTCCGTCTCGGCATCGGCGGGATAGAAAACCTCAACGTGGAGTTCCTGCAGGGTGACGTCGTGAGGTGTGGACACGGTCGTAACCGTGCTGAACATCCGTGCGATCTTGCCGTCCAGGGTAAGCTCGACCGGCAGGATCAGATCATGCGGCGCTTCGAGGTCGGGTTCACGCCATCGCGCAGGAACACCCGGATAACTCAGCAGCTCGGCAATCAAGTTCCGCAGCGTTTCGTCGCGCGCCCAGGCCAACCGCCGATAAGCTTCGTTCAAGAGCGACTTCGCGATCGCCTCCCAGTTCACGATGACTTTCCGCATGCCATCGGGATCGAACAACAGACGCATCACGTTCAATCGTGGTGCGGTAGAGACTTTGAGCGGCAACAGCCCGGCGGGCGCTTTGCCCAGTGTGACCGTCAGGAATTGAACGAAGGCATGGTTCGCCATGACCACGTTCCAATGACGATCGTGAGCGAGTGCGCTGCGCGGTTCGTTTGACTTGAGGATGACCTCAACCGCCGCGCGCACCTGGACCATCCGAGGATCGTCCAGGCTGGTCTCGCCGTAAATTGGTGCATAGCCGGCCGCCAGCAGGAGGAAGTTGCGCTCGCGCAAGGGCACGTCGAGCACGTTCGACAGCGTCAGGAGCATCTCGCGGCTGGGCTCCGCTCTGCCGGTTTCAAGAAAGCTGATGTGGCGCGCGGAAACTTCTGCGTCCAACGCTAAATCCAGCTGGCTCAGATGCCGCGCTTCGCGCCAGCGTCGCAGCAACGGCCCGACGCCCCCGGGTTCCACAGCGGTTCCATTGCGATGAGTATCCATAGGAAAGACCCTAGCAGCGGCCGATCGCCCGCGTCGATTACCTCGGAGGTAATCGACGCGAGCAACTCCGCAGATGATCGAGTTGGCGTCTAGACGCCCTTCACGTAGCCCATCGCCTCGACGATGCGGCCGTCGCGCACTCGCATCAGATTCACGCCGCGAACCGAATCGGCCTCGCTTTCGCCCCAGCAGAAACGCCACCGGATGATCGCCCGGCTTCCCGCTACGAAGACCTCTTCAAGGTCGAAGTGCGTGCCCGGCGTGGTCGCGATTTCTGTCCAGGCCGCCACACAGGCATCGCGGCCCACCTGACGAGCGCCGTTCGGCGCTGGCTTGGTGTTTTCGATGACGCAATCCTCCGCAACCAAATCGATAAGCGGTGCGGGATCGTGACGCAAAAACACCTCGTTGAATCGTCGCATCACGTCCGTCGTCTCAATACTTATGCGCACCTCGCGCACTCGCTGGCTGCCTCCGCCTTCGGTCGCGTCGGTGTAAACGGTCTCTGTGGGTTCTTCCATATTCATAAAATCGCTCCGTGGATGCTTCGCGGGCGCGGCCATTTTCTGCGTGAAGATGGCCGGGCCGTTTAACCTTTGGTTTCTTCAATTTGATTGCGCAGCCTACTCGGTCGGCAATGGCGAAAAATGCGCACTGGCGATCTTCCACTCGCTGCCACGCTTGACGTAAACCCACGTGACGCGGCCACATTGCACCTTCGGCAGGCCACCACCCTTCGGAAATGTGGCGAGGCGATCGTAGGCATTCACTACCGCGGTCGTGTCAGTCACCGCTCGACACGAGGATTGGTGCAGTGTGTAGGTCGTTGACTCCGCTCCGGCAACGACGCTTTGGAGATACTCGAGGAAACTGCCCTTGCCCTCGAACAGGTACGCGACGTGATCGAACACCTCCACGTCGTCGGCCAGGACATTAACGAAGGGCGTGAAGTCGCCCTTGGTCGCCGCCGCAATCACCTGATCGTTGACCCGTTGAACTTCTTCTTTTGCCGACATGTGATTTTCTCCTTGGGCGCGAATCGTTTCAGAGTTGCAGACTCGCGTCGCAAGGGAATGTCGCCGATTCACCAACGCCCGACAATTACTTGTGAGGTAATGCAAGAGCGGGAATGCAACGGACGGGCTGTTCCGATATATGACGGTGTGTCGATCAGTCGGGCGACTTGAACACGCGCAACGAGTGGTCTAGAAAGGGACGCAGCCAAATGCGACGGCTGTTTTCAAAATCCGATCTTCAGACTCTGGCTCTGACCCTGACCTTGGTGGTGCTATGGACGAGCATTCCATTGACGACCGGGGTGGTAATCGTTTCGGGCCAGAGTGAACCGGAATTGACCATGAACGTTTGCCAACCGCTGCAAGCGTTCGACCGGGTTGTCAACACGCTCCTCGCCCGTCCGGCCACAAACGAGCCGGAGTTTATTCTCACCGACATGGGTTCGGTGGTTCCGCAGCACCCCTCGCGATTGCTCGATCATAGGAAAGCGCCCGACACCCCTCCGCCGAAAATCGTCTGATCACTTCGCTCCGCTAAACCCGCTTTTTCTGAATTGAGCTCGAGGCATCGCCTGTGGGCGACTGCCTTGGTCTGTCTCGTCGCGGCAAATGTCAACGCCGCTGGGGATGTCTATGCTACGGAGCACAGCAACGGCGCTCTTGAGTAGAGCGTCAGGCTATCTCTTCGACTTCTGGATAAAATTGTGGCGGCTCATCTTCGCAGCCGTTTTGGCTATCGGGCTGCTGCCTAGTCTTGTATTTGCGTGCGCCTGCGGCTGCAGCGTTTTCGACGTCGGCACGCCGTCACTTATTCCGAAGGGGTCGGGCGGCACCGTGTGGCTCGAATACGACTTCATGAACCAATACATCAATTGGCACGGGACCAAACCGTCGTCCGCAGGCAACAACGATGACAAGCAAATCAAGACCGATTTTCTGACCGTGGGCGCCCAGTACATGTTCAATCACGACTGGGGCGCGATGATGACGGTTCCGTACACGATTCGTACCTTCAGAACCGCAAGCGACGACAATCCCGATCAGATAAACCAGTGGAACCACGCGAATTTCGGCGACGTGCGCATCTGGGGGATGTACACAGGCCTGCTCGAGGATATGTCGCTTGGTTTGTTGGCTGGATTCAAACTGCCGAACGGCGATCATACGTACAACAACTTCGATCGCGATACCTCGATTGGATCAGGGAGTACCGATCTTTTGATCGGCGCCTACAAAGTTGGCGACTTCCCGACAAAGGTTGGGAATGTCAATCTGACCTTTCGTGAACGCCCGTTCAAATGGTACTTGCAGGTCCAGTACGAGTACCCATTTATGACGACTGGAAATTATACGCCAGGCAAAGAATTCAACGGTGCGCTCGGCGTCTATTACAACTTTGGCCGCCTCGGGCCGCTCAAGGAACTAGCTCCGTTCCTGTCGTTCTATGGCTCAACGCGAACGCACGATCTCGGCAGCGAGGCCGATACTCCGAACAGCGGTTACGAGCGTCTTTTGATAGCGCCCGGTGGCGAAATCAGGCTGTTCGGCTTCCGATTCTATAGCGATGTGGAGTTTCCCGCGTTTCAGTACGCGAACGGCAACCAGTTAGTCACACCGTACTTGCTGAAGACTATCCTCAGCTATGACTTCTAACGATGTGGCCTGAAATGCGCCCAACAATCTCCGCTATCGCCCTCTGCGGGGCGATCATCGCGTTTGCGATGATCGCCTCTGCGCAAAACGCGTTCGCAGTCGCCGAGGTTGGCCAACCGGCGCCGGCGCTCGTCGTCCCGGAGCTGAACGGTCAGAGCTTCGACCTCTCTGCGCTGCGCGGCAAGGTCGTTGTGATCAATTTCTGGGCCACCTGGTGTCAACCTTGCCGCCAGGAGATGCCCGCGCTCAGCGCCTTCTATCGGCAGTATCATGGCCAGGGTCTTGAGATGATTGGCTTGAGTGCCGACCGCCCCCACGAGCGATCGACGGTCGCCACCGTGATGAAGTCGTTCGACTATCCGGCGGCGATGCTCGACGACGTCAAAGATGACGGTTTCGGTGATCCCGATTCGTTGCCAGTGACATTTATCATCGACGGAAACGGGATCGTGCGGGCGAAATTCACACCAGACGTAACACTTGCTACCGAAAAAAGCTTATCTGCGGCGGTCCTGCCGCTCTTGCCCTCGAAACCCGTGGAACAATCGTCGCGGGTTCAAGGTTCAACTATGGGTCCATAATGCGGCTTAACAATGTTAACATTTAACGGCTGAAGACTGAGTATCGTTCGGCAGCTTCATAGCAGTCCTGATGAAGATGCTTGCCCTCGCCCTCGCTGTCCTGGCTGGCGGATGCGCCGCGACGGACGCTTCCAATGTTGCTATGAATCCGAAGCTCACAAAAGCTGACAGCGAAACTGCGGAAATTTCGAGGCGGGAGCAGCAGTGCGTCGATATGGCGGTTAATCGCAGCAACGAGAAAATCGCGGCGACGCCAGACTCCCGTGGTGCGGAACGAACGCATCAAGCCGGCGCGGAGCGAGACCGCGAACTTTCAAAATGTACGACCACCGCCGATCGTGAAAAGGAAGAGCTTTCCACGCGCGAGCGCTCGGAATACCAAGGCGCGGCTGAGCAGGAGCACGATCGCACCAGGCTCATGAGTATTCTGACGACTTCGCTGCCGCGATGATCAGTTTGAGGAGATTTGTGATGTATTCTCTGCGAAATGCAGTATCGATAAGTACCAGCCTCACGTTAACGATACTGCTAGCGATTGCGATCGCGGCGACCTCAAGTGGCTGCCACCAGCGGGCGAGCGATGACGACTCTCCGGGGGGATACGCGGTGCGCGGGGCTCCCAATGTCCTGTCCAATCTCGCGCTGATCGATCAGCACGGCAACAAGGTCGCACTCGCTACCCTCAAAGGGAAACCGACGCTGTTCGACTTTTTCTACACCACCTGCCCTGGGCCGTGTCTTATGCTCACCTCGCGTATGAAATCGATTGCGAATCGGTTGGGTCCCCTGCTCGGCTCCGAGGTGCAGTTCGTCTCGGTCACTGTGGATCCCGAGCATGACCATCCGGCCGACTTGCTCAACTACGCCAAGCAACAGGGCGCCGATCGAAACGGATGGCTGTTTCTAACTGGACCGCCCGCTGACATCGATCGGCTGATGGCGCGGTTCAAGCTGGTACGGCAACACGAGCCGGACGGGTCCGTCGACCATGTCCTCGAGTTCTTTCTGGTCGGAAGCGACGGCCGTCCGCTGCTCCAGTATGTGGCGTTCGACGTGAATCCAGCGAAGATCGCTGGTGATTTGGAACAGACGGCAGATGGAAAGCGACTTGCCGAAAGTGGACAGCAAGACAGCTAGTAGGCATGCTCCACACACTCACGCCGAGTAGATCGAATGGTTGCCGCTAGCCGCGTGAGCTTCCGCGCAGTCCATCGACCATACGTGCGCGACCTCGCCGGGGTGTTCTGTCTCGCAATGGTTTCGCTCGCCGCGGGAATGGTTATCAATCGGTTTCGATCGTCACCGTTGCCCGTGATGTATCAATCTCCGGAGCAGCGGTTCGACGCGGAGCTGACGACGCTTATCGTATCGCCGCCCTTCAAAGTTGCTCCCGCAGCGACCGTCGGACTCGAACAATTCCGCACCGCTCTCGCGGCCAAAAATACCCTGATCTTCGACGCGAGACCCTCCTCTTTCTTCGCCCAGGGCCACGTGCCGGGAGCGCTGAATCTCGCCCGCGATGACTTCGCACACGACTATCGGCAGCTTGGCAGCGTCCTCAAGGAGGCGCAGGACAAGCCGATCATCGTCTATTGTGGTGGGGGTGATTGTCACGACAGCCGCCTCGTCGCAAACGCGCTGTTGACGCTGGGTTATGGCGACGTCAGCGTCTTCACGGGCGGATGGCAGGAATGGTCGGCCGAGAAGCTCCCCGTCGCTACTGGCAACGGCCCATGACCGCACACGCGAAATGGATCAACGAGCGCGCCGTCCTTGCGCTGAGCCTGGGACTGGCCGCGGTCTTCTTCTATGCGAGTGTGGACAAGATCCGGGACCCACTGCAATTTGCTGACAGTATCGCGGCGTTCGCGATATTGCCCACTCCACTTATCGGCCCGTTCGCGCTGAGCCTGCCCGTCTTCGAGATCGGATGCGGCCTGCTGCTGCTGTGGCCCTCGACCAGGCGCGTGGGAGCGATGGCGGTCGCACTCGTCTCCGTGATGTTCTTCACCGCACTGTCATCCGCTCTGTTGCGAGGTCTCACACTCGATTGCGGCTGTTTCGGCGCCGGCGCACCGTCGCGCTCGCGAATGTGGCTGGAACTCGTACTCGATGTAATCTTGTTTGCAGGCGCACTCTTCGTCTATTTCCGCTCGAATTCGTCCGCGCCGGTCAGTACGCCATGAGCGCCAGCTTCAAGTGATCTTGCTGTAGAGGTTTCGTCCGTTGTAAACCCGCCGCTTACTGCTCGTGCACGGCGGCCGGCACGCTCGATGGTGCAACGGTAATTTTGCCGTTGACGAGATCCAGCACCGTCAGTCCGCCGAGCAGTTCGTGCTCGGCCGCCGACACACTCTCGATAATCGCTGCAATCCGCTGGTCGCCGCTCGGGTTGGCGGTCTGGCTTTCGAGGCATCCGAGTACTTCGGACAATGGAATCTTGCTCGAGTCCCGCGCCAGGAAAAGCTCGTGGCCGCGATTACCGAATAATGACGAATCCGCCGATTCGATCAAAATGCCGCCGTGCTTGAGGCGCTCCACGATGGGCCGCATCGCGGTTTCGGAGACGCCCAGTTCACTCGCGATCAAGTGAATCGTGCAGGGCCTCGCGTTCGTCCGCATCAGCATCCGCTCACCCGCACGAAAGACCATCAGCAGCGCCGCAATCCGCACGAAGCCCGGCGTCCGATGGTCGATTTCGAAGGTCGGTTCGATCCCCTGTAACACCGCGGTCAATTCTGCGCCGAAAAGTACAATGATCCACGCGGTGTAAATCCATGTGAGCAGAATCGGCACCGCCGCCAGGCCCCCGTAAATCGCGTGATAGCGAACCGCTCCAATCTGAAAATGGACGTAGCCCCACTGCCCGACCTGGAGCAAAATCGACGCGACCAGTCCGCCGATCGCGGCCGCGCCCAGCCGCACCTTGATATTCGGGAAAAAGACATAAAGAAAAGAAAAGCTGGTCCAGATTAACAGTGTCGAAACCGCCCATCCGACGTCCGGCACGTGCGGCAACATCAACATCAACCCCGATCGCGCCGGCACCGCGGCCACCAGCAGTAACGGCACCGTGAATACGACGCTCAGGTAATCCGAGAATTTTCGCAGCCACGTCCGCCCGCGCGAAACGTTGAAAATCGAATTGAAGGCTTGTTCGACCGTGCTCAGTGTCAGAATGACCGTCACCAGCAGAATCGCGCCCCCGACCTCGCCCAACGCCTTCGCACTGGTGTTGTTGACGTAGCCCATCAACGTGTCAGTGATTTCCGGGGAATTTACCGCCAGGTAGCGTTCGATCAGCGGCCGAATCCGATCGGTGCCGCCGAGGCCAGCCAGCGCCGAAAATGCCAGCGCCAGGATCGGCACCAGCGACAGGCTCGAGGTGTACGTCAGCGCCGACGCCCACAGCAAATCGTTATTACTGCTCGCTCCGAGGATCGCCAGCCGTATAGTGCGGAAAGGCTCCACCTTCGCCAAACCCGAGAGTCGCTCGACCTCGGCCTGCGCGCTGTCCAGGCGCAGGCTGGAAACGAAGCGATGGCGGATTTGCGCGGTGGTGCGCATCGATTTCTCCTCGGCGGACGGTGCCGATCAAATCTTGTCTGTTAGGGGAAACCGGTCAAGCGTGAAGTTACGGCCGCCGCCGGTGCGCATTCGATGCGATCGGCTGTCAGCGTCCTGCTGGATGCGCTGCGTGGGCGTGATCGTGCCCGATCTCGATTTGGCGCACGGTCCTGCCCATCGCTTCGTCTCGCGCGTGGCGGATTCGATTGCGCAGGAACTCGCCGATGGTGCGGTCTCTCTGCCGCCACACGAAGCCCGCCGGGCACCGACCTGAACTCATCCCTTCGCCTAGCATCTGTGCGCAAGGATCATCGGCACCGCCCTCGTCGAAAATGCGCGATACGCCGCCGCTCATCGCGCTCAGCGACGATTTGCGGATTATCAGGTTGCAAGCGTTGAGTTGTAGCGCACCGCCGCGAGACGCTTTCTCGAGGCCCGCGCTCCGCTCCAGCGAAGACAGCACGCGTAGCGCCAACCCACGCCCCACGTGCGGGTAATCCGCCGACCCTGAACAGACGTCGAAGCCGCCCTCGATAATCGCGGCCGTCGCAATCGCGAGCCACTCCGGATCGACAATGCAGTCGGCCCGCGTGAAAGCGATCAGATCGCCGCGCGCGCTGCGCGCAATCTCGTTGTCGATTGCGCCGAACTTGCCGCGAACTTCGCGGACGACTCGCACGCCGGGCATCGCCGCGGCGATTTCAATACTGCGATCGCGCGAACCCTCGTCGGCGACGATCACCTCGTAATGCCGGTACTGGATGCGCCCGATCGATTCGAGGCAGGCGCCGATTGTGCCTTCGTCGTCGCGCGCTGCAACTACGATCGAAACCATCGGAGTCGCCGCCGCCATTTCCGTGCAGGCTCCATCGAGGTCTGCAAACGGCAGGAGCTCCCTGGCGCTCAGCATCCTTATTTTCTGCCATCCGGGCGACGTCGCAAGCTGCGTCGCCGCCGCCACCACCCCGGCGGCGCCGAATCGATAGGCGCCCGCTACCGCTTCCTTTTGTCCAGGGAACTCCTCTCCGAACTCGATCACCAGCGGATGCGCGCCGGCGCGCTCGTGCAGCGAGCACACTGCCGCGCCGATTCCCGCCGAGTCCATGTTCGCGACCCTCAAGTAAGCGAAATCTTCGTCGCCGACCGTCACGTCGGTCGCCTCGGTCGCCCGCTTGAGGCCCACCATGAGGCCGGCTTTGGTCTCGCGCACTGCGCGTACGATCGCGTCAAGCAACCTCTGCGCCGCACCGCGACCAAGCTTCGAGTCACCGCTATCGTCAGCTCTGTAATCAATCAGAAGTGCTATCAGCGCCGAATGGCCGCGCAGCAGTTTGGCTGCCTTCGCCACCCGCTCGATTGTCGCTCGCGCTCGCGTCGGGGTATCTATGTCAGTCGAATCGATCGCGACTTCGACCATCGCGTAGAGACCCACCTGGCCTGCGATGCCGAGGATCGTGTCCGCTTGGGCCTCGGTCAGAATCAGCGTGTTTACGTTAGCCGCTGCGAGTTCTTCCAACCGCTTGCGCAGTGTGAACATCTCGGTGAGTCCCAGGTGCACCGCCACCTCCGGCAGCCGCATCGCCCTCATCCGGAATTTGCTGCCGGCGATGAAGAACGACTTCCCTTGAACGGAAACGGGCCGTTGCGATGCGGTGCTCGAACTCACGCAATCAAGTACAGCCAATCCCGTGCCACCACAAAAAGGTAATAATTTCAGGAGGTTACATGATTCGAGCGAGCCTCCGAACGACCAATTGGGTTGTCCGCTTAACTAATTGCGTTCGCGACCCGCTTATGTCGCACCTTTTGCTCAACCGCTCCGGTCTTTGCAAAATGCAAAAATAAAATTCATCGAGGTTTGGCTAAGGTGTGCTTATATTATAAGTGATTCGGACTGGAGTGAGATCCATAGTCTAATGCTTATTCGTCTTTTGAAGCGT
>DASXFX010000227.1:0-2626 GCA_036489375.1 Binataceae bacterium (SeqCode)
GATTCAGGTCGGAGACCTCGCGATCCAGCCGATATGCATCGGCTATCCTCTGCCGTTGCTCGCGCGTCATCCCGGCGCGGCGCTCTACAAATCCCAAGGCCAGCCGAGCGTCGGTCACCTTCCAGTGCGATTCGCCGTAGTGATTCATTAGGATCGCGACTGCCTCTCGGCTCGCCGTTGTTGCTGCCGCGAAGTCCTCGCGCTCGGCATGCGAGTGAGAGAGCTCCCCGAGCGTGTCGGCTAATCTGTTCAAGGTGCTGGTGTAGTCGGAATGCGCCTCACCCAGCACCTCTTTGCGAATTGCCAAGGCTCTTCCGTAAAGGGACTTTGCGGCGGCGTAGTCACCCTGATCGCTGACGGCCGATGCGAGATGATGCAAGCTGGAGGCGGTCTCGGGATGCTTCGGCCCAAGCACCTCCTCGTGGATGGCCAGCGCCTTCTGGAGAAATAGGCGGGAGGCTGGGTAGTCGCCGCGATCCTGGAGCAGCGCCGCCAGATTGTTCAGGCTAGCGGCGGTGTCAAGATGCTTTGGACCAAGTACCTCCTCGCGGATCGCCAGTGCGCGCCGCGCCGGGGTTATTGCCTCGCCAGACTTGCCCGACCGGTAAAGCTCGGAGCACTCCCCCGTCAACTTTGAGGCCTCAGTTAGCTCCTGCAGTTGCTCGCGCGTCATAGTGGACCGGCGCCCGACGTATTCGAGCGCGAGTCGGGCGTCGGTGACTTTCCAGTAGGACGCACCGTAACGGCCCCTCAATATCTCGAGACAGGACTGTCCGGTTATAAATCAAAAAGTGGCAACTGGTTACGACCTGTGGTATCGTCAAAATCGGGTTTTTCGATCGAAAGTGCCTCAAAAACAGGGGTTTTCTCGAAAAGCGAGACGCTCAGAATTTGCAGGATTTCGCCCAGCGAGCGTTCCACCTTCAATTCCTTGCGAACGATGGCCACCAGTACATACATGCAGATCGCGATCCATACTTGTGTCTTCACAGCATTCGGCGATGTCCCATAGAATGATTTGATTCTCAAATGTTGCTTGATCCACCGAAAGAACAGCTCGACTTGCCAGCGACATTTGTAGATTTGCGCGATCGTCAATGCCGGCAGGTCGAAGTTGTTGGTCATGAACACGAACCGCTTGCCTGTCTCGGGGTCGCAATAGCTGATGCGACGCAACGGGTCGGGGTAGAGCGCCGACGTCTTCGGACCATTCAGAACGATCGTCTGGTCGGTGCGCAGTCCCGTGGTCTTGTCTACGCGGCGACCCGATCTCCGGCTGAAGTCGAGGTTGGTCTTGGCGCGAGTCACGAAGAACGCGAGGCCCAGTGTAAATCGATGGAGCCGGCCAAAATCGACATATCCCCGGTCCATCACATAAAAGGCGCCGACCTCGATCGGCAAGGTGTCGAGGACTTTGACGTCGTGGGTCTTTCCGTGAGTAATCAGCACGAAACAAGGGATATTCCCACGCAGGTCGATGAGCGTGTGCAGCTTGACGGCACCCTTGCGGCGACGGAATCGCGCCCAGGGGAAGAGCTTCAGGCACAGGTCGATGGTCGTGGAATCCAGCGCGTATACGGTTTGCTCCAGTTGAGCGCCGAAGCTGGCGGCCTGGTACAACCGCCGTGCGTGGGCGATCAACACTTGAGCGAAATCCGCGTAGATGCGCCAGTCGCGGTGTTCGTTGGCATCGGCCATCGTGCTCCGCGCTATCGCGCCACGAAAGCCCGCGTGGTAGAGTTTCTTGTGAAGGGCACGGAGGCAGGTTTCGATGTCCCGCAGGCTCTCGCGATACGTCAACTGAGCGAAGGCCATGCACAGGAATTGATCGAAACAGGAGAAGTTGCGAATCCTTCGGTTGCCCTGATAGCGCGCGACGCAACGGTCGAACTCGTACCTGGGCAGAAAGTCCATCAGTTGGGAAAAGATGTAGCGGTCGTTGAGCATGAGCCAGGCCCCGGCGGGTTGCAGCGGGTGGAAACTGGCTCAAGGCTACGCTGGCGTTCAGATCGACGACAACTGATATCACGCCTAACCTCAAAAATACCAATGAGATCCGACGACTGCTATCTGCGTTAACCGGACAGTCCTGTGCGCGAATTACAAATTGGCGGCGGCGTTTCCGGGTTTGTCGGATACCGGCGCCATCGCAGGCTTTCCAGCGCCAAATGCGGTGATTATACTGCCCGCGGTCGCTGACCTCACCAACCGGAAGCGTCAGCGAGGGCGTAAATGATTCCCTCGCTGACGCTTCGGGTTAGCATGGAATGTCTCATTGTCGGCCGCGGGCGGTATAACCTCAGCTTTACCGAGTTTCGAAGCGAATAGGTAGTCTGCGCTGCCGCCAGTGTGCGAGCCGCGGCCCAAGTCGCCGGGCAAATCGCAAACGGGCCAGACTGTTCTTGCCGGGTGGCTCGTATTTCGATATGGTCCGCACGCGCTGCGTCTCGACAGACCGAATCGACGCAAACCAGGACGGTTTGGGACGATTGTCACGACGGACACTGATGTTGGGGAGGGATTCCCATGAGCAAGACTCGACTTCGACGATATGCGCTGGCGCTGAGTGCCGTCTTTCTGGTTCCCCCGTTCCTCTGGATCGGCGTGGTGATGATTGCGCCGACCG
>DASXFX010000063.1:0-79901 GCA_036489375.1 Binataceae bacterium (SeqCode)
AAGGCCGACCATGTACTCGGGTCGGTCGCGTAGAAAGACAATCGCCAGCGCGAACATCAGGATCGGACCGATAATCCAGTTCTGGACCAACGATAGTACGAGAATTCTCAGGTTACGAAAGACATCGCCGAGCTCGTCGTAATTCACCTTCGCGAGTGGCGGATACATCATCAGGATAAGTCCGATCGCGATCGGTAGCGACGTCGTTCCGACGCTCATGCGATCAAACGCTGCCTTTATTCCGGGGTAGATCGCACCGACCGCGACCCCGAGGGCCATCGCGAGAAAAATCCACAGGGTGAGATAACGATCGAGAAACGAGAGCCTGCGCAAAATTGGCGTCTGCACCGCCGACAGCGTCGCACTCATGGTGAATCAGTCTCCTGTCTTGAGCGATGCGAAACAGCCGATCGCTACAATTAATCTCATCTGTCGGTAAGCTTCGTTTGTCCGATTTCGGTGAGGCGCTGCCGAAGCGTGAAGCTATCGAGCGCGTCGAATCTCAGGCTGGTAAAGACCTTGATACGATTTTCGAGCTCGCGGTAGATGCGCCAGAAGAACCGACGCTGCTCGTCTTCTGTTCCTGCAAACGCCGCAGGATCGGCAACGCCCCAGTGTGCAGTGATTGGTTGACCCGGCCATACCGGACATTGCTCGGATGCCGCCTGGTCGCATACCGTGAAAACGAAATCGAACTTAGGACTACCGGGGACGGCGAACTCGTCCCAGCTTTTCGAACGCAGATCCTTGGTCTCATAGTTAAGCTCTTTGAGCAGTTCCAGGGTCAACGGATGGATCGCGCCCTTGGGATGACTCCCGGCGCTGAAGCCGCTGAATTGCCCTCTGCCCCAACGGTTCAGCGCGCATTCGGCCATTACACTGCGCGCCGAATTCCCGGTGCACAAAAAGAGGACGTTGTATTCGCGGTTAGCCACGACCTTATCCCTGCACATATTTCGCGCGCTTTACTACGCCTTCACTCACGAGCAGCAAGAGCTACTAGAAGACGGGGCTGGCGTGCAGCACGACTCTGCTACCGGGGCTTTCGTCGCACCTCCAGCGGGTGCATCGTCGCCATAGACGGTGCTCTCTCCGAAAGTATGGAAGGTCTCCCACGATATGCCACTTGGATCCGAGACCCAGCCCTTGTTTCCGCGCGCATAGCAGCAGGATGCGTTCTCCTGCTTTGCGACTGATTGTCCAGCGGCGACGAGGCGGGCTGCGATGGTAGCAAGGTCCTCGTCGGATTCCACTTGTAAGCCAAGATGGTCGAGACCGGTCACAGTCGAACCCGCAGTGATCGCGAAATTGACGCGCGGATCATCCAGCATCCACTTAGCATAGTCGGACTTGAGAACTACCGGGTCAGATCCAAACAGCGTCGAGTAGAAGCGCACCGACGACGCAAGATCATCGACCATGACATGAGCGTGAAACCGTTTCATAGCTATAACCTCCGTCTCTTTCTATTCGTGACAGTGGATTGCTGAGGCGCACATTCGGATGCGCACTCAGTTGGTACAGTAGGACTGCATAGCTCCGGCCGGCCGCCGCAGCAGTTCTCAGTCAGGTAGCCAAGCAGATCGTTCATCGCCTTGAAGTTGGCGCTATAGATGATGGAGCGGCTCGCGCGTCGCGAGCTAACCAAGCCTGCGAACCTTAGTTGGTTCAGATGAAAGGACATGGTTGGCGACGGCTGTCCCAGCCGCGCCCCGATCTCACCGGCGGGCAAACCTTCGGGCCCCTTCTGCACCAGCAGGCGAAAGATGTCGAGGCGCGTCTCCTGCGCCAATGCTCCGAGCGCGCCGATGACCGTTGACTTCTTCATAGTTCAATATTTATAGAAATATGATCCTTTAATCAAGAGCGACGCTGCGCCCCGGCACAAGCTCGAAAAATGTTCGCTGACGCGGGCTGCTGGGCCAGTGCCGGAGCTAATACTGGCTATCGATTGGTCTGTGGGTGGCTAATGGCGTGAAATATTTCACCCGCATAGCAGACGGTCTATATGATGTTTAGACAGTCTTTTACGAGCTAATCCGGAGACGGCCACGCCGGGTGAAATCTTTCACTGGGCCCCTCCAGCTCTCAATCGATGAGGGGTTTGACGGAAGCGAAGAAAAAGCGAAGAATGGTTTCGCTATGGCAGCGGCGTTACCATTCACAACCGTCGAAACGAAGCTCTACGGTCCCGAACAAGACGGCGCGCGCGAGCTTTTTACTCTCGGACAAGACGGTCCGGGCGAGCTTTTCGCGTTCGAACATGATGGCTCGGGCGAATGCGCTTACCTTGAAGACCACGCCGCTGCGCCACGCCAATCGGGGGCGCCGGATAAATTTAAAGAGATACTTGAAGTTAACCGCCGGCTCCGCGAGGTTGAGTTTAACGGGCTTGGTGGGATTGCGGGAGTCTTTCGCGGGCGCGAGTTGACGCGCAAAGAGGGCCGGCTGAGGTGCGGGATCACCCCGATCGACGATCTGATCGGAGGGGGAATCGTGCGCGGCCGGATCAGCGAAATTATCGGCGACGCGAGCGCGGGCAAGACCTCGCTGGCGGCGGCCTTCGCGGCGGCGGCAACCGGTCGCGGCGAGGTCGTCGCGTGGATCGATGCGGACGGCGGCCTCGACCCTGCGAGTACGGCGGCGGCGGGAGTCGATCTCGCGCGGCTGCTGTGGGTGGCGATGCCGGTAAGTCGCAGTGGCGCGGGCTCTCGGACGGCGGCCGGTGACATCGAATGCCAGCGGGGCGAGATCGAGCGTGGGCGTCCCTACCCCTCACGGATCATTGCAGAGATGGCGCGGGAGGTGCTGCCGGCGAGTCGCGGTGGCGCGGGCTATGCGGGGCCGCCGCGGATGACCGAACGGATCGAGCCCGACGAGCACGGGCAAGCACAAACTGAATATCGATGGTCCCCGGCGCGGAAGCGATCGCCGATCGCGATGGTGCTGAAGGCGGCCGAATGGATTCTGACGGCGGACGGATTCGGCGTGGTGGTGATCGATTGTGGGAGCGCCTGCACCCGTATCGGCGCCTTCACGCAAAGCGCCGCGCTACGGCTGGCGCGGGCCGCGGAACGCAGCGGCGCCGCCGTTATCGTGATCGGATCGCGCCGGCTATGCGGGACCTTCGCTGCGTTGAGCCTGCGGCTGAAGCGCGCGCGGACCTGTTTCAGCCGGGAATCGCGATGGGCGCCGGGGTTGTTCGATGGCCTGGCGATCGAGGCGCAGGTGATGCGCAACAAGCTCGGCGGCGCGGGCGCCAGCGCAAGCTGGAAGGCGCTCGTGGATCCGTCAAGCTGCGGGATGTCCGGAGCGACGGCGGAGTCCGCGCCATCCGCATCCGCGCCGATGCGCATTTCCAGAGAGAAGTCCGCAATGGTTGCGTCCGGAGCGAAGACGCGAGCCGCGGCCGTATTCGATTCGTCGAATCTGAACGGAAGGTCAAACGCCGGCCGACGCGCGGGCATGCGTTGAAGACTTCACGATGATAGCGGGCGAAGCGCAACGGGAGATGAAGCAGCGGGCGACGCGAATCGCCTGCCTGATGGTCGCGGATTTTCCGCTGGCCGCAGTCATGCGGACGAATCCCGAACTGCGCGAACGGCCTTTCGCGGTGGTGCGCGTGGCGGTCGAAAGGCGATCGGCCAACGGTAACGACGGGACGGCGCGCGGGGGCGGCTGCCAACCGCATAGCATACTGAGCCAGGTCTCGGACGCGGCGCGGGCGGCGGGCGTGCGCGCAGGGATGACGGTCGCGCAGGGGCGCGCGCTGGTGCCGGAACTGCTCGCGATCAGTCCATCGGCCGTGGCGGAACGGGCGGCGGCGGACGCGCTGATCGATGTGGCCGAATCGATCTCGCCGGTAGTCGAGGAGGCCGCGCCGGGATGCGTGTGGGTGGACCTGACCGGGTCGGAGCGATTTTACCGGCATACGAGCGGGGCGGCGCGAAAAAATCGGCCCTTGGAGTGCGCGGCGGCGGACGCTGACGCAATGGAGGACGGCGGGGCGGCGGAAGATGTCGACGAGGCGAGTATCACGGCCGAAGAAGAGCTGGCGGCGGAAATCGTGCGGCGCGCGCGGCGCGTAGGGCTGGTCGCAGCGGTGGGAATCGCGGGCGACAAGGAGGTCGCGCGGCTGGCGGCGCGTTGCGGCGGCGCTCGCGTAATCGGAGCGGGGCGCGAGCGCGAGTTTCTCGATTGGATGCCGCTCGATCTGCTCGAGCTGGGAGTCAATACGCGCGGCGACGATCTCGAAATGATGCTGAAACGCTTAGGCATCCGGCGGCTGGGAGAACTGGCGCGGCTCGATGCGCGGGCGGTCGGCAGCCGGCTTGGGAGTCGCGGGGCGGAACTGATGCGGCTCGCGCGGGGGGAAGGATCGGCGCGGGTCGCGGCGCGGCCGCGGGCGGAGGTATTCAGCGAAGCGATCGAGCTCGAATACGGCATCGAGACGATCGCGCCGCTGGCCTTCGTGCTGCGCGCGATGATCGCGCACTTGACGGCGCGCCTGCAGCTACGCGGACTGGCGGCCGGCGATATCACACTGGCGCTGGGCCTGACGGACCGGCGGCGCGACGAGCGGCGGGTGGCGGTCGCGGCCCCGACGCTCGAAGTGCGCGCGCTGTTGACGCTGGTTACGCTGAGTCTCGAAGCGGCGCCGCCGGTGGCGCCGGTCGAGACGCTACGGGTGACGCTGGCGCCGCGCGCGGGGCGCGCGGCGCAAGCGGATCTGTTCCTGCCGCCAGCGCCCGCGCCGGATCGGCTGGAGACCGCAATCGCGCGGATCGCGGCGCTGTGCGGGCCCGACCGGGTCGGGCGCATCGCGGCGGCCGATTCGTATCGGCCGGAGGCGATGCGGGTGGGGCGCTTCGCGCCGCCGCCGGCGGCGCGGGCGGGGGGGCGGGGGGCAGTCCGCGGCGGCGGCGCGGACTGCCCCCGCCGTCAACGGCGTCGCGCGCATGGTAATGCGCACGATGCGCCCGGCGGAGGAAGTCGAGGTCATGTGCATGCGCGAGACGCCGGAGTTCGTGCGCGGCACCAACGTGTGCGCGCGCGTAGTCTCGGCGGCGGGACCATGGCGGCGGCAAGGCGAATGGTGGGAGCACGCCGCCAACGGCAACGGGGATGCGGCTCGCAGCGCAGATCACGATCGGGATGCGGACGGGCTCGTGAACCTATCGGCATCGGCGGCATACGCGCGCGATTACTACGACCTCGCGCTGGCCGACGGCGGGGTCTATCGCGTGTACTGCGATCTGTATTCGGGCAAATGGTTCGTCGATGGGCTTTACGATTAATGAGTAGCCGATCCGAATACGTCGAATTGAGAGCGCGCAGCGCGTTCAGCTTCCTCGAAGGCGCGAGTCCGCCCGAAGAGCTGGCCGAAGGCGCAGCGACGCTCGGCTACGACGCGATCGCGCTCGGCGATCGCGACGGGCTTTACGGTGCGCCGCGCTTTTACCAGGCCGCGAAGGACGCGGGCGTAAAGGCGATCGTCGGCGCGGAACTGGTGATCGACGAGGCGAGCTGCGGGATGGCCGGGACCTCGGCGACGCCGGCCCGGCTCTATGTGCTAGTGCCGGATCGCGAACGCTACCGCAATCTGTGCCGCATGATCACCGCCTCCAAGCTGCGGCCGCTGCGTATAAGTGCGGCCGGTGTACCGAAATATCCGGCCAAGGGCGAGAGCCGGATCACGCTGGAGGATCTCGAACGCTTTGGCGCGGGAATGATATGTCTCGCCGGCGGCGCTACCAGTCCGCTCGCGCGCAAACTGATACGCGGTGAGGATCCGCGCGCGCTCTGCGATCGGCTGAGCGGAATCTTCGGTCCCGGCAATCTCTTTATCGACCTGCAACGTCATCTTGATCCGGACGAGGAACGGCTCAACCGCAAGCTGATCGGGTTGGCATCGAGTGCGCGCGTGCCGATCGTAGCGACCAACGACGTCAGTTTCATGCGCGGGGCCGCGGGCAGCGCGCGCACGGTCGCAGCGCCGACGGAACTTCATAGCTGCGTTCCGGCCGATTCGATTGGACTCGACGGCAGCCGTGGTGGGCCTCGAATCGTGCGGCCGGGCCCGGCGTGGAGTACCGGCGATAACCTCGAACGGGCGCTGCTCGACGTGCTGACCTGCATCCGGCTGGGCACGACACTCGAAGCTGCGGGGCGATCGTTGTGGGCGAATCACGAGCGCCATTTGAAGCCGCCCGCGGTGATGGCGGCGATGTTCCGCGATCTGCCGCAGGCGGTCGCCGCGACCCGCACTATCGCCGATCGCTGCGAATTCACGCTGCACGACCTCGGCTACCGGTTTCCCGACTATCCGCTGCCCCCGGGTGAAACTCCCGACAGCTACCTCAAAGCGCTGACGCAGGCGGGCGCGCGCGAACGCTGGAAGACCCTCGACGATCGCACGCGCCGTCAACTTGAACACGAGCTGAGAATAATCGCGAAGCTAAAGCTCGCCGGGTACTTCCTGATCGTATGGGACATCGTGCAGTTCTGCCGCGAGCATCGAATCATGGCGCAGGGGCGCGGTTCCGCGGCGAATTCGGCGGTGTGTTATGCGCTGGGAATAACTGCCGTCGATGCGGTGCGGATGGAATTGCTGTTCGAGCGTTTTCTTTCCGAGGAGCGCGGCGAATGGCCCGACATAGATATCGACCTGCCCAGTGGCGATCAGCGCGAGCAGGTGATCCAGTACGTTTATCGGCGCTATGGCGAACGCGGCGCCGCGATGACCGCCAACGTAATTACCTATCGCGTGCGCAGCGCGGTGCGCGAAATCGGCAAGGTGTTGGGCTTCCCGCCGGACCAGGTCGATCGCCTGGCGCGGCTGAATTACGTTTATGAGTTTCGCGACCAGCACGACGAGTTTGCCGCGCTGTTGCGCAAAGGCGGAGTCGATCCGGACGCACCGCGGGTACGGATGCTGGTGGAACTGGTGCGCCGGCTCGAGGGGTTGCCGCGCCATCTCGGACAACACAGCGGCGGCATGGTGATCGGCGCCGGGCCGCTCGACGAAATCGTCCCGCTGGAGCCGGCCACGATGCCCGGCCGCATCGTCGTGCAATGGGACAAGGAGGATTGCGCCGATCTAGGGATTATCAAGATCGATCTGCTCGGGCTCGGGATGCTGGCGGTGCTCGAAGAAGCGATTCCGCTGGTGCGCGCGAACGATGGCGTCGAGATCGATCTCGCGCAACTGCCGCCCGACGACCCCGCGGTCTATGCGATGTTGCAGGCGGCCGATACGGTGGGGGTGTTTCAGATCGAGAGCCGCGCCCAGATGGCGACGCTGCCGCGCATGAAGCCGCGCACCTTTTATGACCTGGTGGTCGAGGTCGCGATCATCCGTCCCGGCCCGATCGTCGGCCGCATGGTGCATCCGTATCTCGATCGGCGCAACGGGCGCGCGCCGATCCGTTACGATCATCCCGCACTCGAACCAATCCTGAAACGCACGCTGGGGGTACCGCTGTTCCAGGAGCAACTGCTGCGAATGGCGATGACGATGGCGGGCTTCAGCGGCGGCGAAGCCGAGGAATTGCGGCGCGCGATGGGCTTCAAGCGCTCGATCTTGCGGATGGAAAAAATCGAACGGCGGCTGCGCGACGGGATGGAACGCAACGGCATCAGCGGGACGGTCGCCGATTCCATCGTGCGCTCGATCACTTCATTCGCGCTCTATGGGTTTCCGGAATCGCACGCGGCCAGCTTTGCGTTGATTGCTTACGCTTCGGCTTATCTAAAATGCCATCATGCGGGGGCTTTTTTCGCCGCGATGCTCAACTGCTATCCGCTCGGCTTTTATCATCCGGCAACTTTGGTCAAGGACGCCGAACGCCATCGCGTAAGGATCCTGCCGATCAACGTCGCGCACTCGGACTGGAGATGCACGATCGATCGGCATGCGCTGCGCCTGGGGCTCAAGTACGTCGCGGGCCTGCAAGCAGAGACCGGTTTGCGGATTGAGCGCGAGCGCCGCGCGCAGTCGTTCGCATCGATCGCGGATTTTACTGCGCGGGTCACGCCCAACAAGCGCGAACTGGACGCGATCGCATACGCCGGAGCGTTCGCCGACTTTGGCCTGACGCGTCGCGAGGCCCTGTGGCAAGCGGCCGCGGTCGAGCGCGATCCCTCGAGCCTGCTGGCCGGCGCCGAGCCGTCCGTGGAGCAATCAATCGGAGATCGCGATGCGTCGAGTGACGCAAGTGAAGGTGCGCGTGCGGGTGCATTGCCGAAAATGCGGCCGATCGAGGAAACGCTCGCCGACTATGCCAGTACCGGCGTGACGGCGGGGCCTCATTTGATGGCCCATCTGCGAGCCCGGTTGCGATCGCGCGGAATACTCAGTGCGGCCGAACTGGCTAATGCGAAGGATGGTGAATGGGTGAAGGCCGCAGGATCGGTAATCGTGCGCCAGCGCCCGGGCACCGCGAAGGGTTTCCTTTTCATCACGCTCGAAGATGAAACCGGAATCTCGAATGTAATAGTCACTCCGGATTTGTTTCAGGCTAATCGCACAGTACTGCATCGCGCCGCGCTGCTGATGGTCGAGGGTCCGTTGCAGAAGCAGCAGGGCGTTATTCATGTGCGTGGCCGGCGCTTTCGGGAATTGCGGCTGCGCGGCGCGGTGCCCCCGTCCCACGATTTTCATTGAGGCTTGCCGCCACCGCGCGAGCACTCTACGATCGGTATTCCGGTCGCAAGCCGCGAAACCGCAGCGCAGGAGGATCGATCCATGGACTTGGAGGCGCAGTTCAAAAGAGCCGAAGCGTTCCGTCGCATGCACGGTCGCGGCCGCATCTTGTTGCTGCCCAACGCCTGGGACGCCATGAGCGCGCGAATCTTCGAGGCGGCCGGCTTTGAGGCGATCGCGACCACCAGTGCAGGCGTTGCGTATGCGATCGGCTATCCCGACGGTGAACTGGTGCCGCGCGATGAGATGATCGCGGCGGTCGCACGTATCGCGCGCGTCGTCGATATTCCCGTCACGGCCGACATGGAATCGGGCTTCGCGCAGAGCCCCGCTGAAGTCGCGGAAACAGTCAAGTTGGTAATCTCCGCCGGCGCGTTAGGAATCAACCTCGAAGACACGGTTCATGGGGCCGGCCGCACACTCTACGAAATCCCCGATGCGGTCGAGCGGGTGCGCAGCGCGCGCGCCGCCGCCACCGCCGCAGGCGTTCCGATCGTGATCAATGCGCGCACCGACGTTTACCTGCTCGGCATCGGTGAGAAGGCGGCTCGCTTCGATCATGCCGTGAGCCGGCTTAATGCCTATCGCGCGGCCGGCGCCGACTGCCTATATGCAATGGGCTATTTCGATGCCGATACTATTGGCCGTCTGACTAAAGCGGTGAATGGGCCGCTGAACGTAATGGGCCTTCCCGGAACGCCGCCCGTGGCGGAGCTGGAGCGTCTCGGAGTTGCGCGAGTTAGTACTGCGTCCGGGCCGGCGCGGGTCGCGATGACCGCGACACGCGACTCTGCCGTCGAACTTTTGCGCAGTGGCAGCTTCGAAGTTTTCGGCGGCAAGACGATGAGTCATCAGGAAGCTAACGCGCTGATGGATAAACGTCGCGCTTGAGCTCGGCCGCACGATCGCGTTCCGCCGCCGTGTCTCCAGTTCAATTCACAGTACGGATCGACGCTCCGATCGACTACGCCTCGTCGCTCGAGATGTTTCGCCGCGCGGGCGACGATTTGCTCGATCGATGGGACGGGCGCACCTTCACGCGCACGGTTGTGATTGACGCGGAAGCGGTCGCATACGCGTGCACCTTCGAGAGCGTCGGCGACGCGCTCGAAGTACGCGTGGCACTCGAAAACGCACGCCATCGCGAGGAAATTGCGAACGTCGTGCGCACGATGTTCGTAATGCCGCTGCCGCACTTCAGCGAACTGACGCGGCGCGATCCGCTTATCCGCGCGCTCGATGCCCGTTATCCTGGAGTGCGATCGGTCCGGCAGTCGAATCTCTTCGGTGCCTTGCTTCGATGTATAAGCACCCAGCAGGTGAACTTGCGCTGGGCGGCAACCTGTCGGCGGCGCCTGGCCGAGACCTTCGGTCGCGCGCATAAAGTAAACGGCAATATAGTTTACAGTCTCGACCCTGCCCGAATAGCCACTCTCGAAGTGGCAGATATTCGCGCCCTTCAATTTACCAACAGTAAATCTCAGTACATCATTAATGTCGCGCGCGAGATCGCGTCGGGTGAACTGACTATAGCTATTCTGGATCGATTGACCAGCGATGAGGTAATTGCGCGACTCACCGCAATCCGCGGAATCGGACTGTGGAGCGCCGAATGGGTATTGGCGCGGACCTTTGGTCGTCCGCACGTCGTGGCAGGCGACCTCGGCGTGCGCAAGGCGATCGGAGCCGCTTATTCCTGCGGAGCTACGGTGCCACTGGAAAATGAAGTCCGTCGCCTTGCCGCGCATTGGGGCGAGTCGGCCGCGGTCGCGCAAGCGTTATTGCTGCACGCGCTCGCCGAGAAGACCCTCGATGAAATCGTTGCGAATGCGGGCGGCGCGGGTGCGCCGCCCACCACCGCAATAGCTACTCGTCCGACGATCGCACGAAATTCGGCTTGCGCTTCTCCACGAAAGCGCTGACCGCTTCTTTGTGGTCCTCGGTCTTGAACGTCATCATTTCGTAGGCGAGTGACGCATCGAGGATCAGGTTGGCCTGCTGCTTCAGCCATTTGTTGACCGACAGCTTGCTCCATCGAATCGCCCAGGTGGGACCATCGGCAAGTTCCTGCGCCAGTGCGCGTGATCGGGTCAGCACTTCTTCCGGCGGCACCGCATAGTTGACCATGCCGATGCGCCCGGCCTCGGCGCCATTGATGAAATTCCCGCGCATCAGAAACTCCTTGGCGCGATGCGGTCCCATTAGCAACGGCCAGATGACTGCGCCGCCATCGCCCGCCACCACTCCGACCTTCACGTGAGTGTCGGCGAAACGCGCCTTCTCCGAGACCACCGTGATGTCGCACAGTAGCGCGAGCGTCGCGCCGAGACCGATCGCATCGCCGTTGATGGCGCCGATAATCGGCTGTTCGACATCGAGCATGTTTTCCACGATGCGCCGGCCGTTAGCCGCCGTGATCGGACCGCGATTGAAACGATCGCCGCCCGGACCACCGCCGACCAGCTTTCCGGCCGCCATCCCCTTGACGTCACCACCCGCACAAAAGGCGCGCCCGGCGCCGGTAAACAGGATCGCGTTGACGTCGCGATCGGCTGCCAAATCGAGCCATATCTGTTCGATTTCGTGATGCATCCGGCTGTTGACCGCGTTGAGAATGTCGGGCCGATTCAGGGTCAGCGTCGCCACGCGGTCCGCTTTTTCGACCTTCAGGAATTCATAATCGCTGTAGTCCATCGTCGATTTCCTCCTGCACTTTCGCTGAGCTATACAACGAGGCACCGCGACAACGCTATCGCGACGAACGCTGGCGCCGATATTTGCTATCGTCCCTTCGTACCGATTGGACTAACGCCGGTGCGTGCGAATGCGCTATGGTTGCCGGCGGATCTACCGATCCCAAAATAACGGATGTGGAGATGTTCGCATGAAGCTGGCCAACAAAATTGCGCTGATTACGGGAGCCGGTTCCGGCATGGGACGGGTCGCGTCACTGCTGTTCGCAAAAGAAGGCGCAAAGATCGCGGCGATCGATATCGATGAGAAAGGCGCGCAGGAGACCGTGCACCTGGTCGAGGCCGAAGGCGGCAAAGCGATCGCTTTCAAGGCCGACGTCTCGAAAAGCGCGGACGCACAAGCGATGGTGGCGACGACGATCGCAAAGCTGGGCGTGCCGAACATCGTTTACAATAACGCGGGAATCGAGGGCAAAGCGCAGCGGATTGTAGATTTGGCTGACGAGGACTTCGACCGCGTCATCGCGATCAACCTTCGCGGCGTATGGCTCGGAATGAAATACTCAATTCCCGAGATGATCAAGAATGGCGGCGGCGCGATCGTCAACACCGCATCGATTGCGGGCCTGGTCGGCCTGCGCAATTCGTCGGCTTACTGCGCGGCGAAGGCCGGCGTCATCGCAATTACCAAGGTCGCCGCATTGGAATACGGCCGTTACAACATTCGCGTCAATGCGATTTGTCCGGGCGCCATCGACACGCCGATGGTCTCGCGGATACAGGGCGGCGCCACCATGTCAGAGCGCGCGGTCAGCCGCATCTCGACACTCGGACGCATCGGCAAGCCCGAGGAAATCGCGAAGATGGCGCTGTTTCTCGCGAGCGACGAATCCTCTTTCGCCACCGGCGCTCCGTTCATCGTTGACGGCGGCTGGACCATCGGATGATTTCAATGCGGCCTCGAAGGGCGGCGCTCATTAGCTATTCGAATAGCCAGTTCAGAGACTGCAAGGAGTAATGCAGATGGCAGCGGGAATCGCGCGGCTCAACGGCAAAGTTGCAATCGTAACCGGCGCGGCGCAGGGAATCGGACGGGCGATCGCGACGCGGCTGGCGGCCGAAGGGGCGAAGGTCGCTATCGCAGACATCAAGGAAGACACCGCGAGCCAGACCGCCGCCGAGATCAAGGCCGCGGGTGGCGAAGCCTGCGCCGTGAAGCTGGACGTGACCAGCCTCGATAGTGCGATGGCGGCGGCCGATCGCGTCGAACGTGAACTCGGACCGATCGATATCCTCGTTAACAACGCGGGCTGGGACAAGCTCGAACCGTTTGTCGAGAGCACGCCGGAGACCTGGGATCGCGTGATCGCGATCAACTTCCGTGGCGTGATCCACTGCTGCAAGGCGGTCATACCGCGGATGCAAACGCGCGGACACGGCAAGATCGTTTCGATTGCCTCCGATGCCGGACGCGTCGGCTCGATGGGTGAAGCGGTCTATTCGGGATGCAAGGGTGCGATCATCGCGTTTTCGAAAACGCTCGCACGCGAACTCGCGCGCAACAACATAAACGTCAACGTGGTATGCCCGGGCCCCACTGAAACCGCCCTGCTGCAAGGCGTGATGGAGAGTCAGCCCAAGGTGCTCGACGCGATGAAACGGGGCATACCGATGCGCCGGCTCGGCAAGCCCGAAGATCTGGCTGGAGCGGTCGCATTTTTCGCCTCCACCGACGCCGACTACGCGACCGGCCAGGTGGTCAGCATCAGCGGCGGACTTACCATGGTCGGATAGCAGAGGAATCGCGCCGCAATAGAACCGAAACCGTCCGGTAAGAGCGGGCGTCAACAGAGGAAGGAACTCGCATGCCAAAAGGCGTAAACGAAATCGATCTTGAGAAGTGCAAGCAAGTCGCCCAGACCGTAATCGGCGACGTCGCGTCGGTGGTGCACGGAGCGTTGTGCTTTATCGGCGACCGCGTCGGACTCTTCAAGGCGATGGCGGGTGCGGGGCCGCTGACCGTCGATCAACTCGCGACGAAAAGCGGACTGAGTGCGCGCTACGTGCGTGAATGGCTGGGGGCGATGGCCGCGGCGCATTACGTCGAGTACGACTCCAAGGCCGATAGCTACTTGCTCACGCCTGAGTATGCCGCCGCACTGGCCGACGAGGACTCGCCGTTTTTCATCGGTAGCTACTTCCAGATGGCGCAAGCCGCGGTGAGTGTCGCACCCAAGGTCGCCGAGGCCTTCCGCAATGGCAAAGGTGTGACGCAGGCGGAATATCCGCAATCGTTCTTCGAGGCTGCGGAGCGCAACTCGCGCACGCGCTATGAACACAAACTGCTGCGCAAATGGATTCCCGCGATGCCCCAGGTGGTCGAAGCATTGAATGGCGGCGGTCTTGCCGCGGATGTCGGCTGCGGCGGTGGGCGCGCGGCGATTATGATCGCGCAGGCATTTCCGAAGGCTCGCGTGGTCGGCTTCGATATCCACGCCGAATCGATCGAGCGCGCCCGTCGCAACGCCGCGACCGCCGGAGTCAGCGATCGCGCAACCTTCGAAGTGGCTAATGGCAGCGGACTGCCGCCGCGCGGCTTCGACTTCGTCTCGACCTTCGACGTCGTGCACGATTCGGTCGATCCCGTCGGCCTGATGAGCGGAATTCGTCACGCGCTCAAGCCCGAGGGCACCTACCTGGTGCAGGAGATCAATATCTCCAATGAGGTCGGCGACAATATCCGGCCGATGGGTAAGATGGTCTATTCGGTGAGTACGCTGTATTGCATGACGACCTCGCTCGCTCACGGCGGCGCTGGCATCGGCGCTGCGATGGGCGAACCCAAGGCGCGAGAACTGGCTGCCACAGCGGGCTTTTCGCGTTTTACCCGACTGCCGATCAAGGATGACTTCGCGGTGCTTTACGAACTCCGTCCCTAGATGATTGGCTCGCGCATCAAGTAGCTAATCGGACGCGCCATC
The DNA here is from genome assembly GCA_036489375.1 of Binataceae bacterium (SeqCode). Lineage (GTDB taxonomy): Bacteria > Desulfobacterota > Binatia > Binatales > Binataceae > JADMIL01. The sequence continues at coordinate 14,379 of DASXFX010000063.1, forward strand.
TGCGATGCTATCAAGCTAACCAGAGGGCGCTGCTATGCTCTTCTCGGCGGTCTGGCGAAGAATCGGCCAAAGCTCGAAACGCATCGTGAGCTGATGCCTGGCCTGGCGATCGATTGCGTCGAGGCCAGTGCGGCGGCACAGTATTGGCGGAAAACGGAGTTCATCGAGATGAGTGAGAGAAAGGCATCGTCAACCCGCTCTGCCGAGATTCGCGAAAGAGTCGGCCATCCGATAATCGATTCGGACGGCCACGTGGTCGAGTTCGAACCTGCGCTGCTCGACTACATCCGCGAGGCGGGTGGCAGCGCGGTGCTCGAGCGCTACAAAACGGCGCCCGATACCGCCTTCTATTTTCGTTGGAACCACGCGACGCCGGAAGAGCGGCGCGAATTTCGCCTGCCGCGGCCCGTATGGTGGCCCTACCCGACCAAAAATACTTACGACCGCGCGACTGCCGCTCTGCCGAAATTGCTGTACAGCCGCCTCGACGAAATGGGCCTCGACTTCACCGTGCTCAATCCCAGCCAGGGCTTGTTCGCGTCGCATATCGCCGATGACGAATTGCGGCGGGTCACGTGCCGCGCCTTCAACAATTACCACGCCGACATTTTCCGCGAGTATGCCGATCGCATTACACCGGCCGCCTGCGTCCCAATGCACACTCCGGCAGAAGCGATCGAGGAACTCGATCACGTCGCCAAGCTCGGCCTCAAGGTCGTGATGATGGCGGGCTTCGTACGCCGCCCGATCCCGGGCCTCGCGAAGCAGGCGCCTGAATTAGCGCGCCACATGACCTGGATGGACAACCTCTGCCTCGATAGCGCGTACGACTACGATCCGGTGTGGGCGAAATGCGTCGAGTTGGGAATCGCCCCGACCTTTCATTCATTCGGGCTCAACTGGGGCATGCGCATTTCGATTTCGAGCTTTATCTACAACCAGATCGGCCACTTCGCCGCGGCCGCGGAAGGCATCTGCAAGGCGCTGTTTCTAGGCGGAGTTACGCGGCGCTTCCCTACCCTCAAGTTCGCCTTCAAAGAGGGCGGCGTCGGCTGGGCGGTGAATCTTTACTGCGCGCTGTACGAGCGCTGGCACAAACGCAGCCTGCCGATGATGGAGCAGGTTAATCCGGCCAACCTCGACACCGAGCTCTACCGCAAACTCTGCGCGGAGTATGGCGGAAAGTTCACGCGCGGACGACTCGAAGGGAATCTGGTTCCCTCGGAACTCGAGGGCAGTGGCGGCCTCGACCCGGCGGATCGCGACGAATGGCGTCATTGTGGAATCGAAACTCGCGACGACATTTACGATCGATTCGTGCCGAACTTCTTCTTTGGCTGCGAGGGCGACGACCGCATGACTTCGCTCGCCTTCGACTCCAGGCGTAATCCCTTGGGCGCGCGACTTAATGCGGTCTATGGCTCCGACCTCGGACACTACGACTTGACCGATCTGCGTAACGCCGCGGTCGAGGCCTACGAGAGTGTCGAGGACGGGCTCATGAGCGAGGCTGATTTTCGCGACTTCGTTTACGTAAATCCGATCAAGCTGCATGCTGGGATGAATCCCAATTTCTTCAAGGGCACCATCCTCGAAGATCAAGCCGACAAGGTCCTCGCCGAGCAGCGCGGCAATGAAAAGCGGTCGCGGTAAATCGTTTGCTGCGGTACCTTAAGCTTCCGGCGATTGACACTCCTCGGATAATCGCCTCATCGGCGATACTACCCGTGAACGCGAGAACCATCGATTGCGTTTGCCGCTATCCGTGTCATCCTATGCGGCGAGCTCGAAGCGGCAGCGTGCGCGACACCCGGCGCATCGATTGTTCTGGAGGATAGGCGTGAGAACCGTAATCAACGCTCTGGCATTCGTCACCTGCGATTTAGCGTTAATTCTTGCGCTTGCGGCCGGCCGACCCATCGTTGCGCTGGCGCAGAACGCCGACGTTTATCATCCCGCCGGCGAAGAAAATCCCGTCAGTGGCAAGCAGGACTTCATGAATCACTGCGCGCCCTGCCACGGCGATAACGGCAAGGGCAACGGTCCCGAGCTCAAGGTATTGCCCGATATCCACCCGTCGGACCTGACCAACATCACGCTCAAGAATGGCGGTGTGTTCCCCACCCAGAAAGTTGCAGACATGATCGACGGTCGCAAATCGGTTCCCTCGCACAAGCGTTTCGACATGCCGTTTTGGGGCGTCAACTTTCAGCAGGAAGGCAAAGAATTTACACCCGCGAGTGAGGCCCGCGCGAAAGCGCGCATCGATGCGTTGGTCGCGTACATCGAGTCGATTCAGCGCCACTAGCCACGTTAGGTCGGAAGGCGGATCGATTGCGCCGAGCACTTTTGCGCACAGGTGCGTCAGGACCGGTGAAGGTCCTGCACGATTTCCTTGAGCACGCCGCGATCCTTGTCGTTATGCAGTGGTATCTCGAATGATACTCGATTGATGCCGGCGAAGCGCTTCTTGATCACGGCCGCAATATCCGCGTAGGTTCCCACCGCGGCAAACGCGTGCACCATTTCGTCAGTCACCACCTTCGCCATATCGTCCCATTTCTGTTGCACCGACAGGCGATGCAATTCCTCAGCCTGCCGCGACCATCCGTCCAACTCGAAGCTCGAACGATACGATCGCGTTGAGCCATAGAACGCGATGGTTGATTTCATCTTTTCTACAGCACGCGCCAGGGAGTCCTTGTCCGCCGCGACGCATAGAAATCCGCCGCCGCCAATTTCGAAATTCTTCCATGCCGACTGCGGCCGGCCCGACTTCTCGAAGCCCTTCTGCAGATTCGGAAATGCGATTTCGTCCAGGTATCGGCGCGTCACGATTCCGTGCAAGCGGACTCCATCGCAAACTTCGCCGGCGACCTGCAACATCCGCTCCTGGACCGCGGCGATCAACACCGGAATGTGCGGTTTCGCGACCGCTGGCGGCGCGAAGTTCGGCGTCATCAGCGAGAGGTTGTAGTGTTCGCTCTTGAAGTTCAGCGGCGCGCCGGTCTGCCACGAATGCCAGCACGCGCGCATTGCGCCGACGTAATCTTTCATTCGCTGCGCCGGCTTCGACCACGGCATCCCAAAGCGCCGCGTCACGTGTCCCTTTACTTGCGAGCCGAGCCCCAGCACCAGCCGTCCGCCGCTCATCGTATGCAGGTCCCACGCAATGTACGCGGTCGCCACCGGGCTCTTCGTGAACGCCAGCGCGATCCCGGTACTTAGCTCGATCGGCGAAGGTTCCTGCGCCGCAATCGCCAATGCGAGAAACGGATCGTGCTGCGTCTCGACCGCGACTGCCGTGTCGTATCCAAGTTCCGTCGCCTCGCGCACCTGATCGCGCAGCGTGTCCCAGCGCGGCTGCGGACGCTTACCGCCCTTGTCCATCTCGGGCGTATAGGCAACGCCCCAGTTAAGAACCTTTTCGATCTTGGTCGTAGTCATTCTTGGGTTTATCCCGTTTCACCAATCGCGCTGTCAAGCTCATGGCTCCCAGGCGCATAAGTCGAGGCGTTGCAAGGGCGCTGAAGCCCTGCGATTATTCTAACCGCGTGAAACTGACGAAACTCCGCACAATTTTGTTTGTTGTCGCGCTCGCGATCGGAGCGGCCATCGCGGCCGGATCGATGTTCGCGCCCGGTTGCAGCCTCGTCCGTGGTACCGAGGTCGTAACCGTATCGACCGCCGATCTCAGTCGCGGCTCGGCCCGGTTCTTTTGCTACCGCGTTCCTTCCGGTGATTTGATTCGCTTCGTGCTCGCACGCGGAGACGACGGCGTGGTTCGCTCGGTGTTCGACGCGTGCCGGCAATGCTACCGCTTTCACAAGGGCTTCACTGTCGCCGACGGCTATCTCATCTGCCGGTTGTGCGGAAATCGTTACAAGCTCGACCAGGTGCATCAGGGACTGGCATCGTGCCAACCACTTCAACTGGAAACCACTCAGCACGGCGATAAGGTTCAGGTCAGGGTCGCGGCCCTAGAACAGGGTCACTCACTATTTTGAATTTGAAGCGCGAAAATGCTCCGCTGATTGCGCAGATTTTGGTAATCGCGCTTTTGTTCGGAAGCCTGCCGATCGCAGCCAGTCCGATAATTCTGCACCATGAATCGGTGCCGGTATTTAACCTCGATATATGCACGCCGCTATCGTCTTTCGCGATCGGTGCAGCCGCCCGTTCGTTGCCAATACTTTCTACGTTCTCAGTCGCAGTTATGATCGAGCATCATCGATTGGTGTCGGACTCGATTCCTTCGACGGCTGATCGCGCCTTCGATGCGCCCGATCCGCCTCCACCTAAGTCTCTCGTCTGATCTCACTCCTCAGCACCTATAGCTCCACAGGCATCAGCGCTTAGCGCGAATCATCGCTCATGCGTGACGCCTCGAACGACGATTTTCGTCATCTCAATTTTTGACGACTCGCACAACGTCGGAGCCAAGGGACTTGGCGAATAAATGTGCGCGATGCGCAGCAATCGATAGGAGAGGCAGTTAATCATGAGATGGCTTTGCGGCCTTGCGATGTTTTTCGCGGCCTTGTTATTCACTCGGGCGGCCCTCGCCCATGGAGTCGTTGGCGACTACGTTTTCCTCGAACCACTTATTACTCAGGATCCTACTCCGGCCAACGAGTTGGATATTCTCGGACCCTCATGGGTCAAGAGCAGCGACGCGAACACTTACGCGATTTCGTCCGCGATCGAAAAGGTCCTTTATCTCGACGATAACCACATGCCGAGGTTCAGCGTCGGTGGCGGCACCAACTGGAGTCACGCGTCCACCTTCGAGGGTCCCAGTCGCGATGGGTGGGATAATCTCGAGATGTTCGCGAAGTTTTCGCCTTATTACTCGCTCGAACACGAATTTCTGGTTTCGTTCGTCCTGAACCTTCAACTGCCGACTGGCAACCAGGCCGTCGAAGAACAGAATCATACGAGTATCGGCCCGGGCTTTCTCTGGGAGAAAGGCATGGGCGATCTCCCTAACTGGAAAGGAATCAAATATCTCCGGCCGTTCGGTATTCAGAGTGATTTCGGCTATGTCCCGGCAGTCGGCGGACATACCAGTCACGATATGTTTGCCGACGCGACTATCGAGTATTCGCTGCCCTACCTCAGCAACAACGTCAAGGACATCGGGCTGAACTGGCCCTTGCGGAATCTCTATCTATTCAACGAGATCAATTACGATCAGTTAATTACGGGTCCTTCGGGAGAGACCTTTCCGAGCTTACTGGCGACTCCCGGTATTGCCTACGTCAGTTACCACTTCGAACTCAGTATCGGCACCCAGTTCGCCTTGAATCAGGCCTCGGTCTCGGGCAACCATGCCGCGATCCTGGGGCTTCTCGATATCTTCTATGACTCGATCTTCACTAAGGTCGGCAACTGGACAATCAACAAAGGATTCGGTCAATGAGCGCGAGGAAGCTGCTTACTGTCGCAGTTCCACTAGTAATCGCATTAGTGAGTGCGACTCGGATGACTTGGGCGCACTCGTTCCCCGAACAGGAGAATCCTGCTGCAGGTGCGACCCTCGCCGCGCCTCCGGCCCAGGTTACCATCAAGTACGATGCTCCTATCGAGAAGCTCTTCGATTCGCTGCAGGTGCTGGATTCTACCGGCCAGGACAAGGCCGCCGGATCGCCGCAGGTTAGTGCCGACGGATACCAGCTCTCCGTCCCGGTCGCCAAGCTGACTCCGGGCGATTATACCGTCAAATGGCGCGTAGTCTGCGTCGATACCCATCACACCGAGGGTTCCTACACCTTCACCGTCAATAATCCATGATCGTAACCACCACATGAACATGTCCGCGATGGACATGACGCCGGAGTGGCCGGCCGCGCTATTGGCGTGGCCGGTCATACTCGCGCAGGCGCTCATATTTGGCAGCGCCCTCTTCTGCCTATTGCTCAACTGGTCCGCCGCGCGCCATCCACGAAGCGGCGAAGCGTTGGCAGCGTCGCTGCTCGGATGGTGGCGTATCCTTGCGCTGATAGTCGCATTGGTCTCGCCGATCATGTTCGTCAACGAAGTCGCCGGGATGGCGGGCGTAAGTATCCGCGCAGCTTTACCGCTGCTGGGCGAGGTGCTTTCGCAGACGCAATCCGGACACACCTGGGAATGGCGCTTGCCTGCCGCTGTTGCCCTGATGGTCGTCACATGGTTGCCACTTCGCGAGGCCGCGCGCTCACTCGCACTGGTTATCCTTTGTGCAGGGCTACTTCTGTTAGGCAGCCTCAAGAGCCACGCGATCGACTTCGGCGCAACCGCAGTAGTAGTGCGCTTCGTCCATGCACTTGCGGCAGGCGCGTGGGCCGGCTCGCTCTTCGCTTACTGGGTCGGTGCGCGTCTGCACAACGACGACAATCGCGTTAGCGTCGAAGCCGCGAAAATCCTGTCACGCCAGGCCGCCTGGTCGGTCTCAATTCTAATTGCGAGCGGAATCTATATCGCGTACGAGGGTCTCGGGCACAGCTTGTATCACTTACTTTATTCTTCGTATGGACGAGTCCTTTCGATCAAAGTTGAAGTGTTCGCCCTGGTCCTCATGATCGGTGCCTATAACCGCTTCTACTTGATCCCCGCGCTCGATCAACCGTCCGCGCGCCGAACTCTTTTGCGCGCCGTCGGAGCCGAATCGCTGATGATTGTAGGTGTGATCGGCCTCGCCGCCCTGCTATCCAACACGCCGCCGGCGCGCATGTCGATGTCGATGAGTGCGACCGGAGTGAAGGCACCGGTAACTAAGCTCTCGAAAAACAGCGGCACTCAGGCTGGGGCCGCCATCGCCCAACGGCACGATCCGAACGCTCTACACAAGTTTATTGGCTTATTTACGATTCGCGATTGACTTGCTGTAGGTAAGCTTGATCGTCATCGACCGCTAAGCTTGACTCAGGACAGGAGGCATCCAGGCGCCGGAAAGCGGCGGCAGAATTCGATCACTTGGGAATTCACCCGCGCGATAGCCGCCTCGTCGTCGGCTTGCGCAACCACCTCGTCGATCCACGCACCCACTTGCTTCATCTCGGCCTCGCCCATACCGCGAGAAGTCACCGCCGGCGTGCCTATTCGCACTCCACTAGGACTGAACGGTTTGCGCGGATCGTAAGGCACCGTGTTCGAGTTGCAAATGATCCCAGCCCGATCGAGTGCTTGTGCTGCCTTCTTGCCGATGATCTTCTTGTTCGTGAGATCGATCAGTATCAGATGATTGTCGGTACCGCCTGACACCAGGTTGAATCCGCGCGCAGTCAGTTCCGCCGCTAACGCCTTGGCGTTGCGCACAACCTGGTGGCCATATTCTTTGAACGCCGGCGTCGCAGCTTCCTTGAGCGCCACCGCGATCGCCGCCGTCGTATGATTGTGCGGACCGCCTTGCAACCCGGGGAAGACCGCCTTGTCGATCTTCTCCGCCAATTCCTTGCGGCACATGATCATCGCTCCGCGCGGACCGCGCAGGGTCTTGTGCGTCGTCGTCATCACGACGTCCGCGTAAGGCATCGGATCGGGATGAGCTCCTGCGACGATCAGGCCGGAAATGTGCGAAATGTCCGCCAGCAGATACGCGCCGACCTCCTTCGCGATATCGCCGAAAATCTTGAAGTCGAACCGCCGCGGGTAAGCAGTCGCGCCGGTGACGATGATCTTAGGACGCTCCTTGCGCGCCAGATCGCGAATCACATCGTAGTCGATTCGCTGGGTCTCGCGATCAACCACGTAGTGCACCGGCCGCCAGAACGATCCTGTTATGCTGACGTTCCATCCGTGAGTCAGATGACCGCCATGCGGTAACGAGAGACCCATGATCGTGTCGCCCGGCTGTAGGAGCGCAAAGTAAATTGCGAGGTTCGCCGGCGATCCCGAGTAAGGCTGCACGTTGACGTGCTCGGCGCCAAAGAGCGCCTTGGCGCGCTCGATCGCAATCGTTTCGATCTCGTCGATATAGCGCTGACCCTGGTAGTAGCGTTTGTGTGGGTAGCCCTCGGAGTACTTGTTGGTCAGCACCGAACCGGTCGCGTCGAGCACCGCCTGCGAGACATAGTTCTCCGACGGGATCAGTCGGATCGACTCAATCTGATAGCGCTCCTCGTCCTTGATCAGCTTGTAAATCTCGGGGTCGGTTTGCTTCAGTTGATCCACGCAGTTCCTCCGGCTATACGCTCGCTAAAATCCTATCGGCACGGTTCCCACAAAGCAAAAATGGCCGGCTATTGAAGGTCTGCCGGAGTGACCTTCTTGAGCCACCCGCGATAGTCGCCTTCGTATCCGACCTCGGCTTGGCGCTTGCGCACCCGCGCCATGATTTCGGCGATCTTCGGCGCCGCGACCAGTTCGCGCGCGTCGATACTCTTGGCCATCTGCAGGCCTTCGCGATGCGCTTCTTCCCGCATCGCTTCGGTAAGTGGTTCCCCGCGCTTGACGTCGCTGAGGCCCAGGTACTGCTCCGCGACATGAGTGCCAATCTCAGTGCCGCTGACCAGCGAATCCTTGATGTTGCCCTTGCCCGTGAGCACGTTACCGGCGGCATAAATGCCGGTCGTTCCCTCTATCAGGAGACCCACCGCCGCATCGACATACTGATAGACCTCGCCTCGCTGCGGAATCCCGGGAATCGGTTCCGGGATGCTGCCGATTGAACTGATCGTCATCGGCGCGCGCACCGGCTGTCCGGAATCGGGAATCGTCCGAACCTTGCCGTCGGCGGCCTCGGTGCGGCTCATCAGAACTCCCGCCATTCGATCGCCTTCGACGACCAGCCCGGTGGGCACGCTGAGTTCATTAAACTCGAAGAGGAATTTACGCTGAGCCTTGTCGAGAATTTTCGCCCGCGCCTGCCGCATCGCCTCGGCGCGCTTTGGCGTCGCATCCGGCGCGATGTCCGACAGCGGCATATCGAGTACCCGCCGCCGGTAATAGAGCCTGCATGGCGCGACGCCGAGTTCCGCATACGTGAGATTGTGATTCTTGAGCACGGGATCGATTCCCTCGCGCTCCAGCTTCAGCATGTCCTCCGTGATCCCACGCTCCTTCAAGGCCTTCAGCGTCATCTCGATTTGCAGCACCTTGACGACGTCGATTGACGCGAGGCCGCCGCCGACCACGGTCGTGCCGGGGCTGAGCTCGTAGCGCGGACCGTTATAGGTCGCTTCGGGATAATGGTTGAACCAGTAAATCAACGGGTTCTGATAGACCAGTCCGCGATCGACGAACTGGTCTGCGCCTTCGACCGGAAAGGGCCGGTCGCGCCACGCGCCATTGGTCAGCACCACGGCGCTCAGTCCCCAGGCCTCGCGCAGTTCCGCGAAATCGATATCGCGCCCCATCCGCGTCAGCGGTACATAATGAATCTTCGGATGGTCGAGGCGCTTGTTGATTTCCTCGTATTCGTCACGCCGTTGCTTGACGTGCCAGCGCGGCAGACCATCCTCGATCTTCCCATACGGCCGCGGATTCTGCTCGAAGACGATAACCGTCGCGCGCCGCTCGGCCAGGATCCGCGCTATTTCAGAGCCCGAGGTCGCCGCCCCGATGACCGCGACGACGTGCGCCGGTTCGTAGGATACGCTTTCACTCATAAGTCCATTACTCTCCACGCCGCCCGCCGGCGATGGTCCTTCCGCGATTTCGCTGGCGCAGTCCTGCCGCACCGAGATCTTTCAGCGCGGCATCCCGCACGGCCGCTTCCATAAGCGGCCGCCCATGTTTTGTATCACAAGCCGAGCTCCAACTTTCAACATCCCGCCGTGATCGCGCGATCGTATTATCGGACACGGCTTGCGTGTTCGATCGTCGCATGTTTTCCTGAACGCCTGATGGCGTTGTCCCAGAAGTCTTTCCTCTCGTGGCTGTTCGCCGCCACAGTCTGCATGCTCTCCGCGTTCGCCGGATGTTATGTCGGCACGCGCCATCAGGCCGAGCATTGGACCGCGGCCGACACTACCCTCGGCGAAGAACACGAAATCCCCTACCCCCAGACCACCGCGCGCGAGCTCACCGAGGACGCGCTGCGCGGAGACGGGATACTCTTCGAACGCCAGCCCGACGATTCGATTATCACGATGTGGCGCAACGCCGACTTGAACACCCCCAGCAGCTCGTTCTCCCTCTTCGTCAATACGCCGCCGCGCTATCGATACGAAATTCAGATTCTGCCCGAAGGCGCCCGTAAGAGTAAAATAATCGTCAACGTCCGCACCGAAAGCATCCCCGACGATCAGCTCGCCAGCTACAAGGCGAGTAGTCGCTTCGCGCTCTTCAAGGAAATCGATGAGCTCGCATCAAAGGCTCCGCCCCCCTCCAGCACGCCTGCGAGCGGCGGGGTCAACTTCACTCTTTTGCCTAACGAAGATTTGAAGGCGCTCGCCAAACGCTCGACCGGCAATGCGAATAATTGGCAGGAAATTGCCAAAGACAACGGGCTTTCCTCGCCCACCGACGTCACGCCCTTCGAGAACGTGTGGGTGCCCAACAACTTGCTCAAGCGCGGTACGCCGTGAGCGACGTGCCGTATCGATCTCACTCGAATGACGCGATGGAACGCGATCGCATAAGTGCGGCAGGCACCATGCTCCTACCAGATGATTTGTGAGGGTCTATTCGCTGGCCGAAAGCGTGCCTGCGTCGTCGTACTCCGGGCACAAGCCCGAAGGACTCACCGCCGCCACCACCGCCAGGAATTGTTCGAAAGTCATATGCAGGTTAAGAAAGCCGCCTTGGCAAAATACCCAGCCGTAATAGTCGAGGATTTCGTCCGGAATCACCAACGGCAGGCGCGGCAGCGTCGATACCGTCGGAAACCGTCGCGGCTCCTCGACCCTCGGCAGTTCGATCGCGAACGGGGCGCGCGCGTCTTCCTCAATCGCACCTTCATCCCTGAGCGGAACCACTTTACGTCTGGAGCCTTGCGCCATGACCAGAAGGGCCTCCTCTATCACCTGCCGACCGCCAAGCCCTATACTATTAGCGTTTCGGCTCCCTGCCAAGCGCATTTGCGCTCGCATCGCAATGTTTTAATCATGGATTAGCCAGTTAAAGAGCTGCTTGGAACTCTTTGCATGCACTAGTAACGATTTCGACTAAATAAGGATTCCCATGGCGACTTCTTCCGGCTTCGAAGCGATTGTCCTCGGCGCGGTCCAGGGCCTGGCCGAGTTCCTCCCGATCTCGAGTTCCGCCCGCCTGATGGCGCTTGGGGTTGCGTTTTAGCTCGATCAAACCTCATCGCAAATACGAAAAATCAGCGAATGACCTTTGCCGCCAGGAGGAAACGACCAGCCGATGCTTTCTTTTCTTCAAGCCGCCATTCTGGGAATTTTACAGGGAATCTCGGAGCTCTTTCCGATTTCGAGCCTTGGCCACAGCATTCTTCTACCCCACATCCTGGGGTGGAATATCGATCAGAACGCTAACTATTTTCTAAGTTTTCTCGTTGCGACTCATTTTGCAACGGCCGTGGTCCTTTTCTTCTTCTACTGGAGCGATTGGATGCGCATTATCTCGGGAATTTTGCGCTCCGTCAGGCTGAGAAAAATAGCATCGGATCCCGACGCGACATTAGGGTGGCTGCTCGTCGTCGGTACTGTTCCCGCCGGAATTATCGGAGTTCTATTCCAAAAAAAGGTGCAGGAACTTTTCACTGCGCCGCTCTATGTTGCAGCGTTTCTCACCTTAAATGGGGTCCTGCTCCTGATTGCGGATCTCCTCCGGAAAAGGTCAAAACGCAGAGCCGGGGTGCTCGACGCTGACGAGCGCCTCGCGGCGGAACTTTCGTGGCGGCAGTCAACCGGAGTGGGCGTGATGCAGGTTCTCGCATTGCTGCCCGGATTCTCACGAACAGGATCGACAATCGCTGGAGGGCTGATGGTCGGTCTGGCTCATGAAGATGCGCTCCGCTTCTCCTTCCTGCTGGCAACTCCGATAATCGCAGCCGCAGCCGCACTAAAGCTCCCAATCCTGATCGCCTCCAGAAATGGCAGGGCGATCGAGACTGCTCTCTTAGGTGCGGCGTGCGCTGCAATTGCGGCTTATTTTTCCGTGAAATTCTTAACCAAGTATTTCAAGACGAGAACGCTGCTTCCGTTCGCCATATATTGTTTGCTCACCGGAGCCGTCACTATGGCGCTCTTGTCTTTTAAGTGATTTCTCACCGATTGACGCTCGCAACGATGAGTTTTCACGGGAGAAGTCCGCATCGTCGCATTCAGTACTGATTCTTGACCTGGACGCGCCCGTTGTCGTCGTAAACGTACACCTGGTCCGCCGCCTCGTCCTTGGTCTTCTTGTGCGTGCCGTCGCAAAACGGCTTGTTCTTCGACAGTCCGCACCCGCAAATCCACGCCGGCAGCTCGGTGCCTTCTGCAACTTCGTACGGGCCGTTCTTTTCGTGCCTGACCATTCGAGCCATGTGATTCCCTCGCTTGTCGATGGGCGCGCAATTCGCGATATCCAACGCGCCAGTTGCCGCGATCAAAGAACAATCTCGCCCTATAGTCAAACGCGCAGCTTGTCAGGTCAACGGCGGATGCACCGCTTCGGCCGCTTCAACGTCGCTCGACTTCCTTCCCGCGTCCGCCCCCAGCACCAGGAATAAGACCCCCGCGACCGCAATCAGCACGCCGCGAATCTCGCGCGCACTCGGATGTTCCCCCAGGAAGATAATCGCGAACATGAACGACAGCATCGGCACCCCCGGAATCGTCAGCGCAGTCGTCCACGCCAACGATAACCGGTTGATCGCGCCGTACCACGTCAACGATCCGAGCACGTAGATCAGCGCACCGGTCACGAAAATCACGATCAACGTGCGCGGTTCCACCAACGCGCCTATCGCGCCGAAATCGGTCACGAGGAAAATCGCACTCAATATGATCGCCGCGAAAATCGTTCGCGCCCCCGTCACGCAGATTTCCGAGAGCGGCGGCATCACGCCCAGCGAAATCACGTGCGAGGTCTGCCAGCACAGCGGTGTTAGAAAGAGTAACGCGGCGGCGGAATACGGTCTGAATGCGCGCCCGGCTCCCAAGACCGATCCGATTCCGATCAGGATCACCGCGGTCGCGATCAGTTGCCGCCGCGACGGCCGCTCACCGAGAAAAATCGTTGATAGTAGTAGCGAGTACAGCGGCTCGCTCTGCAGCAGGATCACGCCCGCGATCGCGTCAATCTGGCGCAGCCCGAAAATCAGCGTCAGGCTGGTCGCGACCGAACCAAAGATCGATAACGTCACCAACCGCTTGCTCCACTGACGCGAAACCAGCGTGCCGATCTCGCCGCGCAGCCACATCACCACCGCCAGGATCGAGCCCGCCACCGTCATCGACCCCGCGCAAAACAGCATCGGGTCAATATTCCTCGCCCCGTAACGAGTGATCACCGGCTGCACCGCCGCGATAATCGTCGTCGCAACCGCATTGGCAAGTCCGACGCGGAACTGATGGCCGCTATGCGGCCGTCCCGTCGTCGCCGGCTGCGAAGTGCTATCGGTTTCGGCTTTCATCGAAGCGCAACGGCGTCAGCTTGCGCAGCCTCCCGCAGCGCAGCGATCCCGCGATCGTCGCGATCATCGGGATCGTCGCGACCCGCGCGCAAGGGCGATGCATCTTGGCCGTCGCGCCGGTATCTTAGTCGGCGGCACACCCGATTGAAATGAACACCAAGCCTCTACCGGTTACCGCCTCCACCGAACCGTCGTCTGCTGCCGCCCCAGCCGCACCTCCGGGCACCGCGCCCGAAGTGACTGCGGCAGTCGCCGACACGCGCGTCAGTCCCATTGAACCTGCGAGTTCCCTGTTCGATCCCCGCGAAGCACTGGTCGCCCGTCGCCTCGAGTTGCTTTCGTCGCCGCCGATCGCAATTCCCATAATTCTCGCGATCGGCGTCCTGCTCTTCATCGTCAACCTCGGCGGCGCGCCGCTCTACACCAAGGGCGAGCCGCGCGAGGCGGTCACCGTCTTCGATATCGTGCACGGTGGCGGCGTGATCCTCCCGCTGCGCGCCGGCGTCGAAATCCCTTCCAAGCCGCTCCTGATGCATTGGCTCGCGGCTATCGTTTCGCTCATCGCCGGCGGCGTCAGCGCCTGGACCGTGCGCTTGCCCTCCGCAAGTCTCGCCATCGCCGGGATGCTCGTCACCTACCTCTACGTGCGCAAAATGTTCGAAGCGCGCGGCGCCCTCTTCGCCGCCCTGATGCTCGGGACCGCCTTTCAATATCTACAGGCCGGCACCGGCTCACGCGTGGACATGACGCTGACCTTCTTCATGACGGTCGCCTTCTTCGAGTTCCTCGCGATCGCCGAACGCTTGAGCAATCGCACCACGATACTCTACCTCGCACTCGCGCTCGCCGTTCTGACCAAGGGCCCCGTCGGCGCTGCACTGCCCGCCCTCGTCGCGTTCGTCTGGATCGCTCTCGCCTGGCGCTGGGAGGTCCTCAAGCGAATGCGCCTGCTGCGCGGCGCGATCATCGTCGGCGTCATCGGCGGCGGATGGTATCTCGCGGCAATCGTCGTTGGCGGCTCTGCCTTCGTCCACAAACAGTTGTTGAGCGAGAACCTCTATCGGTTGATCGGACACGCCGGTGTCAATCACGGCCACGCGCATCCGTTCTATTACGAGGAACTCGCGCTGCTCGCGGGCTTCCTGCCGTGGACGCCGATTCTGCTGCTCGCGATCGTTCAGGCCGTGCGCCATCCCCGCCGCCTCGATCCGCGGCTCGGTTATTTGCTCGTATGGTTTCTCGTCGTCCTGATTTTTTACAACCTGCCGCAGAGCAAGCGCGGGGTCTATCTGCTCGCGCTCTACCCCGCCCTCGCCACAATTCTCGCGCTCTACCTGAGCGACGCGATCTCGCACCGCGCGATGATCGCGCGTCCCCTCCGCGCCTTCACCCGTGGGTTCGGCCTCTTCTTCGTCGCTAGCGGCGTCCTCGCGGTCCTAGGCCTCGCCCTGCTCTTCGCCGCACCGTCCGCGATCGGATATCTGCTGACCGAATGCGGCATCATGCTCGATCAGTTACCCGCCGCCCTGCGCAGCAGCGCGCATCAGCACGGAATCATCAGTCTGGTCCTTCCGTTGATCGCAATCGTGACCGGCATTTATCTGCTGCGCGCACGCCCGCGTATCGAGACCATGTTCTTCGCGCTAACCGTCGGCTTCGTCGCGATCGTGCTCGCGGTCAATCTCGTGGTCGAACCTGCCGTCGCGAATACTCTAACGCTCAAGGGCTTCGCCGCCGCCACCATGAGGATCGCCAACGGCAATCCGGTCGGCTACTGGGGCAGTCTCGATTACGACTTCGCCTTCTACAGCGGCCGCAATATCCAGTTCGTCACCAACCCCGATTCGCAAATCGACTTCGTGGTCTCTTCCGCCAACGATTACCGCCTGATGTGGCCCGCGATGCGTGCGCGCTACCAACCCGTGCTGCGCACCGGCCCAACCGATTTCGACGGCGGCGGCCAGATGCTCCTGCTCAAGCGCATCGCTACGCCTCAACCGCCGCCTCTGTCTTCACCCGCGCCCCCCACACCCGCGATCCCCTCATCCGCGCCGCCCAACTCTACCGCTATCGCCCCATCGCCTAAGTCGACGGCCACCGCCCCGACAACCAACGTCCCAATACCCAAGTCGACGGCCATCGTCCCACCTCCTTCTTCAACCGCGCCGCCAAACCCCTCGCACGCCGGCTCTTCACCGATCGCTCCGCATGCGGCGCCCACGGTCCCATCACCTCATTCGGCCAATCCCGCCCGAGCATTGTGAGCGCAGAGCATTGCGAACGATCGATCACTAACGCGCCGGACTCAATCAGCCTTCCATAGACATTCCGGTCAGTCCCCCTTCTCGGAACTTTGCGTGCCGGGCGACGCCTCGATGCCCGCGATCCGATCGAGGTTCGCGATTAACCGCGTCAGCAGCGCGATAAGCATCTCGGACTCCTTGTCGCTGAAACCGCGCAACGCCTCCCGATTACCCTTGAGCAAAACCGTAATCGCCTCCGGCAGGCGCGCCTCTGCGACCTTCGTCAGCGTAATCCGGCTGCTGCGCCCATCGTCCGGATCGGGAACGCGCCGGATCAGCCCGTCCCGCTCCATGCGCGCGAGCATCTGCGCCATCGGCGGTTGCTCGATCTTGGCGAAGCGCGCCAAATCCCGTTGCGTGCTGGCCCGGCCATCCCGCAGCGCGACCAGCACTGGCAGATGTCCCACGCCGAAGCCCAACGGCTTCAGGCGCGCCTCGCTCAAGCGGCCGAAACCGCGCGCCGCCAGACTGATCAGATGCCCCGGCGTCGAAAGCACAGCTAGCTTCTTCATGCTCACCCTCTTGCACCATAATACATACGCACATATATATGTTCATATGTATTTATCCAAGGATTCCAACGCAACGCCGCAGCATGCCCCGGAGATCACCAATGGATAATGATGTCGAACTCCTCAAGCACCTCTACGATCGCTTCAACGCGCGCGACCTTGACGGCGTGCTGGCCGCCCTCGCCGACGATGTCGCCTGGGCCAACGGCATGGATGGGGGCCACGTTCATGGCCGCGAAGCAGTGCGCGAGTACTGGAGCCGCCAATGGGCCATCGTCAGTCCACACGTCGAGCCGGTGAGCTTTCAGCGCACCGCGGATGGCGCGATCGTTGCCGAAGTCCTGCAGACCGTCCGCGATCTCGAAGGCAAACCGCTCCAGGGACAGACCCACGGACTGAAGGACAAAACCGTCGGACACATTTTCCGTCTTGTAGAAGGTAAGGTGGCTCGCTTCGACATCCAGGACGCCGCCTAAGCGACCGACCCGTTCAGAGCCACAACCCTAGTGGAACACGGCGACCCACCCTCTAGGAAGCCGATACTCAGTGTCTAGGCGATCTCAGGCGGGCTGCTTTTCGAGCACCACTATCGGAATCTGCCGTCGCGTTTTTTTCTCGTAGTCGCGATAGGGCGGATATAGCTGGACCATCTGCTCCCACAGTCGGGTTCGCTCTTGGCCTGTCGCTATACGCGCGCGAGCGTTGAAGTGCTCCTTCGCCACCTGCACCTTGACCACCGGGTTCGCTAACAGATTCAGGTACCAACCAGGATGCGTGTCGGCGCCACCCTTGGAACCCACGACGATGTAGGCGTTTTCAATTGAGCCATAAAACAAGGGCGACGTCCGGAATTCCCCCGAATGGCGGCCCGTTGTCGTAAGTAGCAGGGAGGGAACCAGTCCGTTTCCACCTGCAACCGTGGAATCGAACAAGTGTCCTTCCAATCCTCCACTTTCGCGATAAATCCGCAGATGCTCTCCAATCCACTCCGGCGTCTTACCTGCTTCGAGATCGCGCACCGTCTGAGCTACATCAATTTTCTTCATCACATCTCCTTAATGACCGTATTCGCTGCGTCATTTGCTTCGCCAGCGTTTCATCAGTGGAGGAGGCAGGAAGAATTTGTCGTCATACTGGAGTCAGGAGCTTCAAGTCTTCAGGTTCTGCGCACAGGTTTTGCTGCGGTATCATTTTAGTCTCGCCAAAACATTCAGAACGGCCCAACTGCTTTCGGGAGCGCGAGAATGACCGCCCTACGAAAGCCGCGTCTTGCGCAATTCCGCGACCTTCGCGCTCAAGCGCGGCAGCACTTCACCGGTCGGCCCGCGCAAACTGATATCGCAGATCTTCGTGATCTCCGACTCGTACAGATTCGACTCGATCAATACTCCCCCGCGCTGCTTGACCTCGATCGCGAAGCCCGCCGCCGGATATACCGTGGCCGACGTCCCCGCGACGATCACCAGGTCGGCCGGCGCCGAATGCTCCACGCAACGCTCCAGCACGTCGGGCGGAATCGGCTCCCCAAATGCGACCGTGTCGCCCTTCAATAGCCCATCGCACTTTGGACAGCGCGGCGGCAGCACCTCGAGCGGAATCTCCTCGCCCTGAAATCGCCGACCGCACGCGATACAACGAATCAGCTTCCAGTTGCCGTGAATCTCCGCCAGCGCCGACTGTCCCGCCTGCCGATGCAGATCGTCAACGTTCTGCGTAATCAGGAATCGCAGCACCCCCATCGTCTCGAGTTCGACCAGCGCCGTATGGCCGGGGTTTGGCTTCGCCACTTTCAGCGGTCCCCACAACTCGTCGTTCTGGCGACGGATTCGATCCTCCCACGCTTTCTTCGGATCGGCCAGGAAGATCTGGTAACCGTTCATCGGCGGTTCGCCATACTTCGTCCACAATCCGCCCGGTCCGCGAAATGGCGGAATGCCGCTCTCGACTGACATGCCCGCTCCCGTCAGCGCGATCGCGTAATCCGCTTCCAGGATCGCGTGCGCGGCCGCCAGGATTTCAGCGTCGCTTGCGTTTGCCGCAGATGTCGCCATCGGTTAGTTCTCCCTCTGCGTTTCTCTTTTGCAGGGCGCTGACCGCGCCGCGGTGTTTCGACCGCGATTAAACCTGATGCCGCCCTCGCCTCCCTAACTGACCACGCACAAGAATAAGCCCAACGCCCATCCGCACTCGCCTAACTGACCACGCCAGGAATAAGCCCTGATTCCCGACCGCACCGGTCTAACTGACTACGCACGAAATGAACGTAAACGCATACGCCGACACTCCCGCATCGAGCGCCGTCAGCTTGAGACTCCCCGTCGCCACCGACTCGTTGGCCACCAGGCTGTACATGCGCGCGCGGTCAACCGTCACGATCGATCGGCCGCCTTCCATTTTTACGTCGGCGCCCGCACGCTGATCATCTCCGATTGAAATCTCCAGCCGCGCGGGCTTGTCCGCCGGCGGCGCGAGCACCAGGTTCACATCCATCGCAGTGTAACGAATCGCCACTCCAGCGCCGGGCGCGGCGGCGCTCGCGCTTTCCTGCCCTACCGTCCAGCGCCCGCTGAGGTAGATCGCGCCCTCAACATGACGGCCCGGATCGGCATAGTCAGTCGCGTGATCGCGAGTCACCCCCGCCGGATTTCCAAACTGGCCCCGCATGTAGCCCAGGTAGAGTTCCGGCGTGACCCGGTAGCACAGCGCGCCGGTCTGATCCTCGTCGCGCAGCGGCGTCATCGGCGGCGGAAAGTCCAACCCCGGACTCAACTCGCTCAGCAGATGCTGAATCTGCGCCTCCGTCTCCTGGTAAAGTCCCTCGCCAAAATGGTAGTACCGCAAACGCCCCTGCGTATCGATCAAATATTTAGCCGGCCAGAAACGGTTCGAATACGCACGCCAGATGCTGTAGTCGTTATCGAGCACCACCGGATATTCGATCTCGAACTGCTTGATC
This sequence comes from Binataceae bacterium (SeqCode), assembly GCA_036489375.1. Taxonomy (GTDB): domain Bacteria; phylum Desulfobacterota; class Binatia; order Binatales; family Binataceae; genus JADMIL01. The sequence continues at coordinate 33,657 of DASXFX010000063.1, forward strand.
GCGGAGATCACGTTCTGATGGTCTCGCGCGAAGCTGAACTCCGGAGCGTGCACCCCCACCACCTGTAATCCGAGCGCCGCGTACCGCCGATACCAGCCCGCGACGTACGGCAGCGTCCGGATACAGTTGACGCAGGTGTAATCCCAAAAATCGACCAGCACCACCGCCTTGCCGTGCAGGCTCTTCAGATCGACTGGACCTTGCTGAATCCACTCGCCACCCTCGAACGGCGGCGCCAAGATAGTTTCGTTGATCACAGGCATTCGCGATCACTCCTCACGCGCAACTCGCTCCCACTCCAGAACTCTGACGCCGGCGACCTTATCACAGACCGGTATTCTCCATCGAAATATGAATTTTCACCGACGGAGCCGATTCACCCCACAGAAGGATTTCACCCCCCACTCGGCCCTGATGGATTAGCTGGTCAAAAGCAGTCTAATCATCAAATAGGATGTTCGCCAATTGGGGTGAAATATTTCACGTCATTAGCCGTGCTCGCCTCTTTCGGTGATCAGTATTAGTTCTGACCCAGGTTCATCAGCCGCACTTCAATCACCGAAACGGCGGCCTCCGGCCCGTCATCTTCTCATCCAAGGGTCGTCACAAACTCCGTGATCGCTCGCGCCAATGGTTCCGGACTTTCGAGCGGCACGTGATGATGTCCTCCGGGAATCTCGACCAGTCTCACCAGCGGATTCGATGCGGCAGCCTTCGCGCTCGCCTCCGCCGTCATGATGCGGCTGAGTTCGGCGCGAACCAGTAAGGTCGGTATCTTGATGCGCGCGATCGCAGCGGGCACATCCAGCCCATCGCCGCCGAAGAAGCTCGAGCGATCGAACTTGAAGGAGTACCTGCCGTCGCTCATACGCTCGATACTATGCTCGGCAATCTGCGCGATTACCCTCGGAGCGATCTCTCCCTCATTCGGCATCAGTCGAAACCGCGCCTTCGCTGTTGTGAGATCAGGGTAAGTCACTGTCGGTAAGGCCTTAAGCCGGGTTAGGAAGCGATCGCGCTGCCGCGTCGAAGTAACTGCTACATCGACCGCGATCGCTGCGCGAGCCAAGTCGCCGCCGCGTGCCGCGAATGACAGCACTGAGATACCACCCATGCTATGGCCTACTACTATAGGTCGCACCAGGCCGGCCGCTCCGATAAAGCGCTCCAGGTCGCCGGCGTAGTCATCCGGCGCATAGGCCGGCGGCCGCACCCACTCGCTATCACCATGCCCGCGTTGGTCGAGCGCCAGCAGCCGAAACCTCTTGGCATCGATCGCGGCGGCCATAGGTTGCCACCACCACGCATTGGCCGTATTGCCATGCAGCAGAACGAGCGTCTCGCGAGCCTCGGGATTCCATTCCAGGTAATGTAGTCGCGGCGTGCCTTCTACGAACTTGCTTACAGGCGCGCTCATAAGAGGCCTTCGAGGATCAAACGGGTCTTCATCCGAGTTCGTCCAGGAACTTGCGCAGCGCCGCGGCTAGTCCCGGCGGATTGTCCAGCAGCACATGATGATGCGACCTTGGCACTACCTCGAGCCGCCCGCGCGGCATTACCGCAACCATCCGCTCGGCCAGTCCCTCCTTAAGTACACTGGTCTCCGCTTTCAGAAACAGCGCGGGACACTTGAGCGTCTTGAGTCCGTCCCACGCCTTCATCGGCTCACGCCGCATCGTGCGCCGGTCGCTCTTGTATTCCCACTTGCCATCGCTCGCCAGGCGAAAGGAATGCTCGGCGATGTGATCCAACACCTCGCGCGTCGCAATCGTATCGCTCGGAATCGTGCGGAAGCCGGCGATCGCTTCTGCATGCGTCTCGAACCGGCGCGCAGGCTTGTCGGCGAATTCGCGCAACATCGCGACCGCATGATCCGGGTAGTACGGAGGGCTGTCGATCGCGACCATCCCGTGCAGCGTTTCGCTGTGCAGCCCGGCGTAACACATCACGTTATGCCCGCCCATCGAATGCCCCACCAGGACCGGCGCACCCAGTCCCCACTGCGAGATGACGGCATACAGGTCAGCCACGTAATGACGGGTGCCGTAGCCCCACTCGCTCGTCCAATCGCTGTCGCCATGGCCGCGCTGGTCGAGGGCAAGCACATGATGCGTGCCGACTAGTGCCGGTGCGACAAAGTCCCACCATCGCGCGTGCGCGGCGCCGCCATGAATCAGCAGCACTGGCCGTCGTCCGGCACCGCCAAAGTCCACGCCCGTCAAGACATTTCCGTCGGCGCCCTTAAAGGTGATTTTCTCCATATTCGACCGCTATTCCAGTCTGTTCGGCCGCGCGACGCAAACGCCCCGGCCGCAATCACGCTTTGCAAGTTAAAATATTCGTGTAACCATCTTACAGGTCTAGACGCGGTTAAGGACGACGACAAGTGGAAAGAGCCGAATTCGTATGAGCACTGCCGGTCTTGAAGAGCGCCTCACGGTGCTCGCCGACATCGAAGCAATCAAGCATCTCAAGGCCCGCTACTGCAATGTTTGCGACACCGGCTACGACCCCGACAAGATCGTCGCGCTCTTCACGGAAGACGGCATCTGGGAAGGCGGCGAATTCGGCACGGCAACCGGCCATGGCGCGATCCGCGCGATGTTCGAGGGTCTGCATAAGGCGGTCAGCTTCGCACAGCACAACGCGATGAATCCAATAATCGAGGTGACGGGCAACCGCGCCACGGGACTCTGGTATCTCTTCTGCCCTTACACTTCGCGTGCGAATAACCGCGCCTGCTGGATTGCCGGAAAATACGAAGACGAATATGTCAAAGTCAACGGCGAATGGAAATTTCAGCACCTGCGCGCGATTATCAGGATGCATGCCCGCTATGAAGAGGGTTGGAGCAAAAAGTAAGAGCCGATTTTCGCGAGGTCATTGCCCCACACTAATTAGCTTGCAGGTAATTCGATCGCTTATTATGCGCCACTGGCTGTCATTCTTAACGTCCCTCGCCCGACTAGTCGCGATCCTGGCACTGGTAACATTTGCCTACGGAGTAGCATGCGCCGCTGATTCGAGTGTAACCGAGTCAGCGCCTAAGCCCGTCACCGCCCCGAACGCACCGGCGGCGGCCAGCGCCCCATCGGTCTCGGGAACCACGGAACCAAACTATGGCGGCGATTCCAATGAGGCCCGCGCGCGCGCACTGGTTAGCGCAGCGATCAACCTGACCGACAGCGATCGCGCCGTGAAGCTGCTATGGCAAGCGACCGAAATCGATCCCACACTACCGGAGGCCTACATCTACCTTGGCCTCTATTACAATTCGCGATCGAACTTCGGCAAAGTGGTAGAGGTCTATCAAAAGCTGGTCAAGTTCGAACCTAAGGAGGTTAGCGCCTACCTCAACATTGGTGAGGCTTACATGTCATTTCAGCCGCCTAAGATGGATCAAGCCATGCCGTATTACCGAAAGGCGCTGGAAGTCGATCCTTCTTCCTCGTTTGCGGCTCTGCGGCTCGGCGAGATTTTGGCCCAGCAAGGAAATCGTGAAGAAGCCGTCAAGTTTTTACGGCTAGCGAGCGCCGACCGCGCAAAAAATCCTGACGTCGCCGATCAGGCGGACAAATACCTGCACGACATAGGCTCCTGACGGAACCGTCCTCCCTAGGGGACTGACGACGAACTGTAAGCGGGCGACGCTTGTGCCGCATCGCTGCGTCGGCCCACTTCACATGCTTCGGCGCGGGGCTGGCGTTCAAGCCTCGACTGAGTCGTTTTGCTCGTGAGCGCGCCGAGCACACCTCTGCTTAGTACGTAACGTGCGCGCCCCTCGATTACACTTATGGTAGAAAGTCTTTCAGCCGCGCGGAGGCGGCGCCAATCCCGCGTTCACCAAGTCGGCGGGCGTATCGAGATCGAGGACCACCCCTGGGTCGTCGACGTCAACGTACAGAACGCGTTCGGGCTTAGCGTTCACCACGACCCGGGCACCTTGATCCTCCGGCGCAGCCATCAGCTCGGCAAACACCGAGCGGTCGAAAATCACTGGATGGCCGCGGCGTCCGCGATAGCGAGCAACGACTATCGGGTTGGCTGAGGCTCGGAAGTTCGCTACCGTCGCGCGGAACGTATCAGGCGAAACCAAAGGATGGTCGGCAAGGTGGACAATCACCGCGTCTGCGCGCTCGTCGATCGCCGCCGTCAGTCCCACTTTAAGTGACGAAAGCTGGCCGCGCACAAAATTCGGATTCTCAACCACGAGAATCCGCGGATGCGGAGCGATTGCCGGACGGACACGATCGGCGTGAGCACCGAGTACGATTACCACCCGGCCCGCCACACCCAAGGCGAGGTCGGTAGTGCGGGCTATGAAGCTTTCGGAATCAACCCGTAGGAGCGGCTTAGGATACCCCATGCGGCGTGACTCGCCGGCGGCAAGCAGAATCGCGACGATGCGCTCGGAGCTCAAATCGATTCGCGGAGACCGTCAGAATTTTCGGCGCAAGCGCCCAACCTTCGCGCCAAGCGTGAAATCATCGCGAATGCCTGTACGGCGCTCACGAACTATCTCCGCCATAATCGAAATTGCGATTTCCTCGGGAGTCTCGGCGCCGATATCGAGGCCCAGCGGAGCGTGAATCTCATCGAGTAACGCCTGGTCGATGCCGTCCTCCGCCAACCGCGCCAGCATCGCACGCGAGCGACGACGCGAACCGATCATCCCGATGAAGCATCCCGGTTGTTTCAGCGCCGCGCGCACAACTTCCTCATCGAACGCATGTCCACGCGTGACGGAGATCAAGTAGCAGTGCCGGTCGAGCCGCAAGGATTCGATCGCAGCGGTGAACGGCTTCGCGATAATAAGGTCTGCCTGCGGGAAGCGCTCACGATTCGCGAACGACGCCCGGTCGTCGATCACGGTCACGTGAAAACCGAGCATCGCGCCCAACTGGCATAGCGGCTGTGCGATATGACCCGCACCGACGATGATGAGGCGCTGCGCCCCGGTTATAGGATCGACGAAGAGACGCGGCGAACCGTTGCCTTCGATATGAGTGACCGGCTTAAGGCGACCTGCGCCGTCAACCTCGAGTAGTCCGGCTACCGCATCCGAAGCGCGATCTCCAAGCTGCCGCAGCGCGTCACCTTCGAGCCCGCTCAATCGCGCACCGATCTCGGAGCCATTCGGATCAATCACCATCTTGGCTCCGACCGGAGCCTCCGATCTGGTGCCTGGATCGAGGATGGTTAGGAGCGCTGCCGCCCGATTATGTTGCGCGGAATCGGCCAACTTGCGCGCCATCGGCAGATCGACCGGCGCCCACAAATCGATAAAGACATCCATGATTCCGCCACAGGTGCCAATCTCCTGCTGGTCGAAATCTCCCGTTAAATCTACTTCTGCCAGGCGCGCCCCGGTCCCTTCGTCGAGGAGCAAACGCGCCTTGCGAAAAACCTCGGCCTCGCCGCAGCCACCGCCGATCGTGCCCACTTGGCCATCTTCACGAATGATCATCTTGGCGCCGACTTCGCGCGGGGTCGAACCACGAACGTTGATCACAGTGGCAAGCGCGAACGGCTGATTCCGCTCGAGGGTCCGAACCGCTTCGGACCAGATTTGATCAACTGCTGCCATCTAAATCGACTCTAAGTCCCCGCGTAATTCGCCGACAAACCTGGACTCGCTCGCGACCGACGGATCTTGCTCTCGGAGGAGCAGGAACAAAAGCCCTGGCCGCTGCTTGAGCTCACCTTATTCTGACCCGAACGCGCGAAGGTTTCCAGTGGAACCGACTGTAAGCCGTCCTGTTCCAAGCGTATTGCGCCAAACCGCGGAGATGTCTCTGCTGATTTAATTGCACTCGACCGCTAGCCGATGCGAAGTGGATTAGGCGAGCGACGCCGCGGTCTTGCCGCAGTGATATTTTTAGTTTCGCTGATCGACGCTCGGGGTAGAATCGCGAGCAAGCTGGCGACGACCGCTTTCCTCGGCTAATCCATAGCGCGTCAACATCCGATAGAGAGTTGAACGGGAGATGCCCAACAAATCGGCGGCGCGCCGTCGATTCCCCTCGGTTTCCTCCAGCGAACGCTTCAGCGTGCGCTTGATCACTTCGTCGAGCAGCAGGGGTTCGCGCGTCCGACCGTTCGTCTCACTCGCGGCCCCGCTTACCGCGTCGGGCACGACGCCACTTCCATTGGTCGAGCCGTTGAGGGCAATGTCAGGGATCGAATCTGCGGTTCGGGTGCCCTCGTCAACCGTGGCGCGGGAAAGGTAATCGGGGAATACCGGAAGATCGATCCGATCGTCGTCGGAGAGCATCACGGCGCTTTGAATCGCGTGCGCGAACTCGCGAACGTTGCCGGGCCAGTCGTAGGCCTGCAGGGCGGCGATCGCACGCCGCGCAAGGAAGCGGATCTGTTTGCCGAATAGGCGGTTGTAATGTTCCGTGAAATGTACCGCGAGCGCCTCGATCGCGTCGCGCCGCTCGCGCAGCGGAGGCACCAGGATGGCGGTCGCATTCAGCCGATAATAAAGGTCGTCGCGAAACGCGGCCGCCTTGACCATCGCACGAAGATCTCGATTGGTCGCGGCTATCAGTCGGATATCGACCTTGTAGCTATGCGCCGAGCCGACCGGTTGCACCTCGTGAGTCTCAACCGCGCGCAACAGCTTGGGCTGCAAATGGAGTGGCAATTCTCCGATCTCGTCGAGAAACAAAGTCCCGCCATTGGCCGAGCGAAAGTAGCCGAGCGAGTCCTCGCGCGCATCGGTGAAGGCACCGCGGATGTGGCCGAACAGTTGCGACTCCGCCAACGCATCAACCAGGTTGGAACAGTTGAAGGTCACGAACGGGCCCTTCGGCACTGAACCCAGCGTGTGCAGCGCGCGCGCCACCAACTCCTTACCCGTTCCCGACTCGCCATGAATCAGCACAGACGCCTTGTACGGTCCCAGCCGCTGAATCGTTTTCAGCACGCGTCGCATGTTCTGCGACTTCACCACCATCCCCCCGATCACGTCACACTCAATGGCGAACAATTCGACATCAAGCCACTCGCCATCAATGCCAGCGGCGCCCTCCCCGGCCGCTTCAACCGTACCACCGTTCAACCGAGTTTCATCATAATCCAAGTTGCAACCCCGCAGCGGACACGTACCCATATGCCCAAGAACCCATCGCCATTAGATAGAGCAAACAGCAGGCCATCGAGAGTGCGACTGCAGGGAGGAATAGCCGGCACTAGGCGCAGAGAAAGCGCAAGATTAAGCCGACAATTTATTGGCTGATAGGCCGCAAATTGGCGGCGCTGGGTATCAAAATGAGACTTCGCCGCGGAATCTATACACCGAGCACGTCGGCCAGCACTTGCGCCGGATGGTCGCGTGGATTCACCTGATCGTAGATTCGCACAAGATTGCCGTCCTCGTCGATTAGGAAGCTTATGCGGTCAGCATAGCGCGCCTTGCTATCGGCACAGGCGCCGTACGCGAGGCCGACACTGCGATCGGTATCGCAGAGCAATGGAAATGGAAACTCGTGCTTCTCGGCGAATGCAGCGTTCTGCTCGACATCGTTAAAGCTGATGCCCAGAACCTGGATATTGTTCTGCTCGAAATCGCCAATCTGATCGCGAAACCCGCGGCCCTCAGCCGTGCAGCCTGGCGTGTCTGCTTCAGGGTAGAACCACAGCAGCACCTTGCGGCCGCGTAATTTTGCGAGCGCAATCTGCTTGCCCGCGTGAGTCATGAGTGCAAAGTCAGGTGCCGGTTCGCCAACCTTCGGCATCATCGAAATACTCCTTCCCCACCAAATTAGGTCGCGTTCGATATCATGCGCATACCAAGTGCCCCAACGACATCATCGCACTTATTCAGCATAACGTTGATTGGGATCACGGAACCTTTAGTTCAGCAGCGCCCGCAACTGTTCAATCATCTCGAGGCACGATGCCTCACCCGGCTCGATTGCGAGCGCCCCTTCGAACTCTTCGATTGCCCGCAGGACCATCCCCTTGGCAGCGTAGAGGCGGCCGAGGTTCATGAAAGGATAATGACGCGGCTCGTAGCGGGGCGCACTCTTGGCCTTTTCGAACCATTCGACGGCGCCGTCCAGATCGCCCTTCGACATGAGGTACGATCCGATATCGTTGTAGGGATTGCCGAAATCGGGATCGACCGCAATCGCTTTGTGGCATTCGGCGATCGCATCGTCGATACGCCCGAGAAAACGAAAGGCCCATCCGCGAAAGGTGTAAGCCTCCGCCGTCGGAAAGACCTCCAACGATTCACTGTAGAAAGCGATGGCGTTCTGGAAATCGCCCTGCATATGATACGCGACGCCTTGGTTCCAAAGTTCCATGGCACGTTGCTTGAGCGCAGCCTCACCCATATATCGACGGATATTGCCAGCGGACGACGACGTCAATAGGCAGGCCACCTCGGAGCAACGACTGTTACGAGGAACTCAGAGTACGGACGGCCTGAATCACAGCCGGCGCGAGCAGCACAATCAACATCGCGGGTAAGATGAACAGCACCAGCGGGAACAAAATCTTGATGGTGCTTTTCTGCGCGGCTTCTTCGGCGCGAAGACGTCGCTTGGTGCGCAATGAATCCGAACTGGAGCGCAACGCGGGCCCGATTTGAGAGCCGAGTTGCTCGCTCTGGATGAGCGTGGCGGCCAACGGCCTGATGTCCTCGACCGCGGTGCGCTCCGCCAGATTGCGCAGCGCCTGTCCAAGCGAGCCGCCCGCCGCAACTTCGACCGAGACCAAGGCCAGTTCGGTGCCGATCGCTTGTCCCTGGCGATCGGTTTCGTCGCCGACGATCTTGATCGCCTCGAACAGCCCCAGGCCCGCCTCCACACAAACGACCAACAAATCGAGCACGTCGGAGAGCTGGCGGGCGATATCCTTTTGGCGCCGATTCGCGCGCCGGCGCAGATAGTACAGCGGTCCGAAGTAGCCGATCGCGAGCGATCCGATGACCGCTAACGCCACTCGCGCGGCGGGCAAGTCCAAGACGGTCGCCGCGACTATCCCGACAATTCCGGTTACGGCCAATGCGATGATGCGAGCCAATTGAAAGGTGCGCAGCGCGCCCGATCGAACGAATCCGGCCCGCACCAGGGTATGGATTATCTTGTCTGACGATGGTGACGCCTTGGGCTTGGGCATTCGCTGCAAGGCCCACTGGAACAGCGAACGCGCCAATCCTTGCGGCTCGCGGCCCCCGGCGAAACTCCCGTCGCCTTCGGACGCCTGCATCCTGATCGCCATTTCGGCGAAGTGCTCCTGAAACACGCGATGGCCGCCGTAGAACGCCACGTAAACCGCCATTCCAGCCACGCCCAACATGCAGAAGATCGCCGTGCTGATCAGTATCGCGCTCATTTCAGAAATCCACCTTGAGGATTCGTCGAATGGTAAGCAGCGCCATCAGATCGAGCCCGATTGCGAGCTTGAGCGCCAGAATTCCTGAAGGATCGAAAAACAAGACGCGCGCGTACCCCGGTTGCACGAGGCTGAAGATCGAGAGCACGATCGCCGGCAGCAATCCGACCACCAATCCGCTCATGCGCGACTGCGCCGTCATCGTGCGAATTTGTTGTTGCAGCCGCTGGCGGGTGCGTACGATCTCGGACAACCTGCCGATGATCTGCGCGAGACTGCTGCCCACTTCGCTCTGAACCTTGATCGCGACCACCAGCAGCCGCAGATCGTCCTCAGGCATCCGCTTGAGCAGTTCCTCGAGTGCCCGCGTCAGCGGCATTCCGAGCCTGCTTTGCTCCAGCACGGTGCGAAACTCTCCACCGAGGGGATCGGCGAATTCCTGCACCAGCACCTGTAATCCGCGCAGCAACGAGTGTCCCGCCTCGAGCGAGGATTTGATCAGATCGAGCGCGGAGGGCAATTGCAGATTGAACAAGCGGATCCGCCGCTTGCGCCTGAAGCGAATGTAAAATAGCGGCACCGCGCCCATCGCCAATCCGATCACGAGCGACATCAGCGTGTCGCTCAAGATGGCTTTGCTCAGGGCAAAGCCGACTCCGAACATCATCACGATGATCAGCAGCATCTGCGAGACCCGCATGTAGAGTCCCGCCTGCCACATCTGCTCCTCAAGGCTGTTCAGCAGATGGATCCGATAGATGACCTCGAGCAATTCTTCGCGCCGGTTGCTCGCTTGCCGGCGACTCAAGCGTCCCCCGGTACGAATCAGGCCTTCGGTGGTACGATCGACCGCAGTGCGGGTGACATCTTCGAGCAATTCCGCCGCACGACGATTGTCGCCGTGTCCCCCGTTCATTAGAACCAGGACCACCGCCACGACCAGGCCAAAAATTCCTCCGGCAATAATTAAGTCCATAAACTATTGGGCCTTCGTCACCGGTCTCATCAGTGCGTGTTGGCGCGGACCGACGGCCGCGGCTGCGTCATGTCGAGCTTGAAGCCGGCGACTTCGATCTGATGGGCGTAATACGATCGGATGCCAGTCGAGTGGTAGGTGCCGACGACCTTGCCATCCGCACCGACCTCTGTACGAGTGAATTCGAAGAGGTCCTGCATCATGATGGTTTCGCCTTCCATGCCGCTGATCTCGGAGATCTTCATAAGTTTGCGAGTCCCGTCGGAAAGACGGCTGACGTGGACGATCATGTTGATGGCGGAAGCAATCTGCTGGCGCATTGCACGCTGCGGGATCGAGAAGCCGCCGAGCAGCATCATCATCTCGAGCCGCCCGATCGATTCGCGCGGGCTGTTGGCGTGAATCGTGGCGATGGAGCCGTCATGGCCGGTCGACATCGCCTGCAGCATGTCGTAAACCTCGGAACTCCGAACCTCGCCGACGATAATGCGATCGGGCCGCATTCGCAGGCAGTTCTTGACCAAGTCGCGCTGCGTTACCTCGCCCTTGCGCTCAAGGTTCATCGGCCGGGTTTCGAGCCGAACGACGTGCGGCTGCTGCAGTGAGAGCTCGGCCGAATCTTCGATCGTAACGATGCGCTCGTCTTCCGGGATAAAACCCGACAGACAGTTCAACATAGTCGTTTTGCCGGAACCGGTGCCGCCGCACACGATGATATTAAGGCGGGCCTTGACGATCGCGCGCAGGAAATCGCACATTTCGCGCGACAGCGAACCCTTGTCCACCAACGCTTCGATATCGTAGCGGCGCTTGCCGAAGCGCCGGATCGAGAGCGCTGGACCGTCGAGCGCGAGCGGCGGAATAATCGCGTTGATACGCGAGCCGTCGCGCAAACGTGCGTCAACCATCGGCGAAGATTCATCCACCCGGCGTCCGACCTGGGACACAATGCGATCGATGATCAGCATCAGATGCTGGTCGTCCTGGAAGGTCACGTCGGTGTGATGCAGCTTGCCGAACTTTTCGACGTAAACCATCGAATGGCCGTTGACGAGAATATCGGTGATGTCATCGTCGTGGAGCAGCGGCTCGAGCGGCCCGAGCCCGAGTAGTTCGTTTTTTATCTCGCTGATAAGGCGCGCCCGATCAATATCGGTCAGCAAGCGCCCCTCGTCGTTGAGCGTATCATTAATCGCAGAGGTGACTTTGCCTGACACCATCGCGGGCTCGAGGGCGTCTAGCTTGGAGACGTCGAGGGTTTCGAGCAGACGGTTATGAACGCGAATCTTGAGCCGGCGCGATCCTTCTGCGATATCGTCGCGCTTACGCATCGCCGTGCCTCCAATCAGCGAGCCGGCGGGCGCTTCCGCGGTGGTCACTGCGCCGCTGTTTTGCGAGAGCCGATCGACAAGCCTCATGATGATTCCTTGATGGACCTTTGCGAAATTGACTGACTAATGAGCAGGATTGGGATGTTGTCAGGCCCGTGCGCCAAAGGCTCCAAACAAGCGCGTGACTAATCCCGGACTTTCCTCGGCGACCGGTTCGCGCCGCGCGTTAATTCGACGGGCTAGCGCTTCGATCGCCCGTGCCAGCGCCGAGCTAGGCCCGGCTTGCCACAGGTCCTGCACGCGCAGCTGCATCTTCTCAAGCATGCGATCGTCGCGCGGCAGCCTGGCAAAACAACTCACCCCCATCGACTGAACGAGAGCCGCTTCGCTCACTGCGTTGTGCGGATCGAACTTGTTGAGCACGAACCGCGGCTGATCCAAACGCAAGCCAAGACGCCCGAATAATTCACGGAAACGTCCCGCCCCGCGAGCGGCGACCAGCGATTGGTCGACGACATAAAGCAGTTCGTCGCAACGTTCCCACGCAGCCACCGCGTTTTCATCGACGTGGTTGCCACAATCCACCACGACGAAGTCGAACAGTTGACGCATGAGATCGAGCACTACGCCGACCGTGATGTCGGAGACACGTTCGGCGTCTTCGAGCCGTTTGGGCGCCGCCAGCAGGTAGATTCCCGACGGATGCTTGGTCAGTGCGGCCTCGAGCTTGAGTGAGTCGAGCCGGCTGGTGAATTCAATCAGCGCGGCGATGGTCTGCTCGGGATCCAGATGGAGCACCGGGTTGAGACCACCGTTCTGCAAGTCCAGATCTACCACCGCCGCACGCTTGCCGAAGACATAACGCATCACGAGGGCGAGGTTGGCGGCCAGCGTGGTGACACCGACCCCGCCTACCAGACCGGCGACCGCAAAGATCAGTCCGCCTTCCACGCGTTCAGCCCGGCGCCGCCCTTCGCTCAACTTCATCAGAGCGCGGGTCACGTCGAGCGCCTCCAGCGGCAGTAGAAGCAATTCATCGGCACCCGCGTGAAGCACCCGCCGCATCAGCACCGCGGAGTGATCCTGCAACAGACCAAAGATTAGCGGGCGTGGCGAACGCCCGGCCTGAGCCTGCAGATAGCCCAACGGAGCGGCCTCATTGCCGTCGAATATCACCATCGCGATATCCGGCACCGCGACCTCGTCGATCGCTGCTTGCGGCGACAATTCCACGACTTCGATCGCAGGTTCACTCAGACCCAGCAATACCGCTTTGATCGCAGCGCGTACTTCAGTGGCCTCGCCCACCAGATCCACACGCCAGGCGTGACCGTGCTCGGAGCCCTTACCTTCTAATGCCGCCATTTCTTCCCACCAACCTCATTCACGCCGCCCCAACCAACATCGCCAACCCGATGTGGCGGCACCGCCAATGTTCGAGAAGTCGTCGAGTTTGCCGTGGGGCTTGCCGCATGGCCTATCCGCAGGCGGACGCCGGCGAAGGATCGTGCCTTCGCCGCCGTCTCCCGAGAGCCCAGGCCTTCGAGCGATCCGACCTCACCTATCAACTGGAGGTCAGAGACGAATTCACCTTGTTTACCATCGTGTTGATAGACTGGCCCATCACCTGGTAACTGATGAACACGACGACTGCGATGGCAGCGAGAATCAATGCATACTCGGTCATCGTCTGACCGCGGCGCAGGTTGCGTATCTTCACATACATACTTCTGATCGTATCCATTACTGCCGTACTCCTCTTTCTGTTCCTAGACGACCTTCGAACATTCCCAGTCCATTATGTCGTTCGTTGTAAACCACTGGCGCCAACGGGGATCTGGCTGATTCTTCTGACCATCTTCACCGAGCCCGATGGTCCCCGCTGCCTTCTCCGTCTTTACTACTTGAGGAATATATCCAGCACGGGGCGTGCCAATTCGATACTTCCGCTCAAATACTCAGTTCTCCGCGAGTCGCACCGACTGCATGTCTCAGAATCAATAATCGTCCGTGCATTTATGAGACAGGATTCGACTTCGTCGAATGTCATATCGACCGAACCGATCCCGGTGATCTTCGATTGCATATATCTTTGATGCTTTGTCGTTCCGCTGTCCGAGAGTGAAAAGCTGTCAATTCCGAAGGAACGAAAACAGGTAGTAATTCCGGTGTGCGACTGAGCTAGGCCTGAATGAGATTTCGATTGACTATTCAGATGCTGCCATAGGGTAGTCCAAGATAGCCCACGAACCCTCTAATATTTGTTCGTCATTACGTTCGGATTACCCGCCGCGTTGTTGGAATACGAGTCGATAAAACCGGAGGACAATCCGGAAGAATCGGGGACAACGGTGTCGTAGTCGCCCGCGTAATCCGGCCCGACCAGTTCGTCCTGGCCGACGAGTGCTGGGAAATTAACTGAGGTGATCTTGGTGTTGCTCCACTTGATCCCGCCATCGGTCGAAGCCGCGCAGTAGCGATCACTCAGAAAATTATTGAGATCGCGGCGGCGATCGTAAAAGCAGATGGCGATCCGGCCGGTCTTGTCGGTGCCAATCGACGGTTTGTACTGATCGGAAAGCGGCTGAGCGCCCCCTTCAGGATCATTGTTGATTCGCAACGGGGCGGACCAGGTCGTACCGTTGTCCTTTGATTGAGAGAACGCGATATCCGCGAAGCCATAGGTGCCGGTGGTTGAAATTGCATCCGGCACGGTGAAGGCGGAACTGTTCCAAGTCAGGTAAACCACGCCCACGTTGGTTTTACCGATACCGATCGCGAGGCTCGGAAATTCGTTGGCACGAAGGAACCCCTGCAAGTCGGCGCCGTTGCCAGTGATACTGACGGAAGCGACCTTGACCGGCGCGGCGAAAGTCGCGCCCTGGTCGGTTGACCGCGCGATCCTGATCTCGCGCGCAGTCAAGCTCCCACCATGTTCACCCATTGCCTCCCACGCCACGATGACCTCGCCGCTGGGGCCAATCGCAACCTGCGGACCACCCAACGATACGTTGGGGTCAGACTGGTTGGCGCATTCTTCTTCGACTACGGTCGGTTGCGCGCTCCAGACAACGCCACTGTTGGTTGAGGAAACCAGTTCGATCGCGTAGCGCGGAATAGCCTCGTTGTTCTGATCAACGCCGCAAACAGTTCCCGAATAGTCAACGTCCAGATAGGTGATGTAGAGGTCGGTCGGATTGGCGCGATCGATCGCGAGCCAGTCATGATCGACGAAATGCGTGAAGGGCGGCTTTTCAATCGCGATCGACGGCGCTGAGAAGGTCTTGCCGCCATTGGTGGAGGTTGCGATCGCCACCCCGCTTTGACTCTGCAGGCTATCGACCCAGATCGACGCGTAGTAAAAGTCCGAAGAATTCGCGCAGGCGAGCGACGGCTCCCCCATCATCGCCTGGTTCGCATCGCTGGTCACTGTCGGCGTGCCGACATAGGAAAAGGCGGTGCCGTGATTGATCGAGTTCGAGTAGCCGAGCGCGCTCACGCCGCTGTTTCCCAGCAGGCTCTTAATCTCACTGCCGGTATCGTTGAAGCCCACCACCACGCTGATGCCGCACCATGCGGCGGCGGTTTCACTCTGCGTGAAGCCTGAGTACCGGCTCGCCCCGATCGTGACCTCGGAAATCGCCTTGGCAGCAGTGAACGCCTGTACAATTTCGGTCGAGACGACGGCGGAGGATAGGCTGGGGTCATCCATTGATTGCACGAGCAGAGGCCGCACGCTCGACCATCGATCGGCCAGCGAGACCATGTTGCGACTCGCGCCAAAAAGCGCGTCGCGCCTGAAGTGAGGATTCTCAGCAAGGGCCTCCACATGAGCGGCTGAAGCGTCGAAGGGAGCCAGGCGTTGATCCGCAGATTGGGTTTGTCCGTTGCTGGCGGACACGAGGATTGAACCGACCATGGCAATCACTGCGACTGACTTGTGCGCTTTTTTCGTCACTGATGAATTTCCTGTTTCGATTTTCTGACAGCGCTGAGGAGGCCATCACCGTAGTCGCATCCCAAGAATGGTGCCGTGGCGGAGGTGACCAATGCACGAAGCCGGAAGAGCTCGGATTGCTGCACTGACAAAGGAGGGTCTAGGAGCGCGTGCGGATTTCGATAAACCGTTGGCGGGTTTCCCCGATCGCTATCTGACAAAAATCGGGCGCCCGTTTGATGACATCTGGATGGAAGCCGGGCGCACAGCCGAGCTCGCGGCGGGCTTGCGCGATCTAACGTTCGCAGTGGGGTGAGTATTCCTGCTGTTCACGATCGATCGATCGGCGCGGCTTGCCCAGATCGAAGCTTCGCACGCCTAACCATTGCAATGAGTTGAAGAGCCGCGTCACCAAACCCGGCGGCGAGTTTTCGAGTTGCCGGTTCATGTCCATCTCCGGCTCGTAAACCGAGAAGCCAACGAAATCATTCATGTCCTGCCCACCCCTGCTGCATGAGAATCCCTCATCATCCGCCCATCCCGATACGGGTGCGGAGCACGGAGCATGCCATCGACTGATCACGCGATTGCGCGACCCGTGTGGAACGATTCCGCGACTTGTATGACGAGGGAACCATACGTCAGCCCTCGTTGATGGCCGCGTGCGATCGACTTGATGAGTTGCGTGCGAATAAAGGTGGGTCGGTGTTCGTTCCAGCGTCGGCAGGGGGTGGATTGGCCGGGCGCCGTCGCGTCGAACCGGTCGGCGCGATCGGGTTGATGGAATCGTGGATCGCGTCGAGTGAATCGATGCGATCGGAGGGCCGCTACTTCATGCTCGAAAGCGGCGGGGTGACACCTGCTTCTTGGCTGGAAGCAGCGGAGTGAACCGCTCCCTCACATCATAGCAGCGGAGTGGGTCGCTGCTTCCAACGTTGGAAGGAGCGGCGCCGGCGCCTACTTCTTGCCGGCGAAGGGACGGTCGCGCTCGCTCAGCGCCTCTTTCAGGCCGCGTTCGCGGCTGGCCTTCATCCAGTTCTTCACGGCGTCGGTCTGATGCGCGATACAGTCGAGGTCCGCCGCCGACTGTTCGAGGGCGCGAATTCCCTGGATATCGAGCCAGCGGTTGACGGCGGCCTTGTGCAACGCGAGGAGTTCGATCGGCACCAGGGCGACGCGACGCGCGTAGGCCAACGTTTCCGCGTCGAGCTGGTCTTTAGGATAGACCCGATTCACCAGCTGCGAGGCCAGCGCTTCCTGCGCATTCATCAGGTCGCCGGTGAAGAAGAACTCCTTCGCCTTGCGCGGACCGATCAGCACCGGCCACATCGAGAGCGTCGGCAGGATGCCGAGCGAGCGGCCCGCGGGATGGCCGAACTGAGCGTCTTCGCTGGCGAAGACCAAGTCGCAATGGCCGGCAAGCTCGGTGGCGCCGGCGAGGCAATAGCCGTGCACCTGCGCGATGGTCGGCTTGCCGATCGCCCAGAGGCGCTGCCAGCGATCGATAATCTTGTGCAGGTTGATGCGATCGCTGCTGACAGTAAAGCCGGAGCCGGGCTGCTGCGTGCCCTGCAGGTCGTAGCCGGCGCAGAAGGCGCGCCCGGCGCCGCGAATGATGAGCACGCTAGCGTCGCGATCGGCCTCGAATTCGTTCAGCACCTGATCGAACTCGGAGAGCAGCTTGAGCGAAAGCGCGTTGAGCTTTTCGGGCCGATTCAGGGTCAGGCGAAAGATCTTCTCTTCGACCCGCTCGTAAACCACGGTCTCATATGTCGCCATCGGAGTTGCTCCACTTTAGGTTCAGGGCGTGGTTCGGCATTGATCACAATGCATTGGTGCAATCGGTGAGCGCGGGGAGACCGGGGCGGCGCGCGAGTATTTCCGCAACAAGGCGATAGACCTCGCGATTCACAGTCAAGCCGACGTGGCGCCCGCGAACTTCGAGATTGATCCCGCCCTCATCGACGCAACTGCGCCAATCAACGACGTCGTCCTCGCGCGAATAAATCGAGGCAAAGGCCCGGGCGCGACGCGCGCTAAGGGCGAGCGCACCAGCAAAACCGCACGCACAACTGGAGGTGCCGCAATTTTCGGGCGTCCCGGCCATCACCTGCCACATTTCGCTGACGCTTTGCATGATCGAACCGATCCGGCGGTTCATCGAGTCCCAATCCTGCCGAATGGGCGCGCCGAGACCAATTACGCGGCTGACGAGAGTCGGGAGCGAACCGCCGAGCGATCGCGCGAGGACTCCACCGAGGCTATGGCCGATGACGGCGACGCGGTCGCCGGTTTCGCGTGCGATGCCGACGACGCGAGCTTCGAGGCGTTCGAGTTTCTCGCGCGGACAGCCGAGGTTGAGGTCGATGCCGGAGAGGAATGGGTTGTAGCCGATGCGCCGGAGCCATCGCGCCATCGGCGCCATCGCCCAGTCGCCGGCAAAGTAACCCGGCAGCAATAGAACGGGTTCGCCGTTGCCGTGCGGGACGCGCTCGCTACCGTAGAAGATTGGGTCGCGCATCAGGGCGGACAACTGTTCCAGATAGTCGAAAGACGAAACCGTCAAGTCGAGAAACACCGCGTCTGAAGCCTCCTGGATGCTCTGGAGTGCGCGCGATAGTAAACCGGATGCGACCTCATAGTAAAGCGCGATCGAGATGGAGCGCGACGAATGACATCGCCGCGGGCCGCTAAAATGGGTTCGTTTCGCGAAAAGGCGACGATGCGAGGGTATCGCGCGGGCGGCAGACGGGATAATAGCCGCCCTGCCGATGCTCGAGGTTGCGTTGAGATAGAGGGAAAGTGAGGTGAAGGAACGAGGAACATGGGTTTTTTCGGAAACTGAAACCTCACGAGGTTTCAGACTTCCCATTGGTAAAGATGCGGTCTGCGCCCTGTGAAAAATGGTCATGTGGCGTGAGTTTTCGATGGATAAACGCTCGCGATGCTCGGGTGAATGGGCGGTGTCGGATGGGATCGGGGTGATTTGAAGGACCTTTGCAGGGTTTTACTGGTTAGAAAGCGGGTATCAGGGGTGGAAGCGAGGATTGCGGCAGGATACGGCGGTGTCTGAGGGGACGACTGCCGGCATCAGAGAGGTGATGCTACAAATAGTATAGCGCAAATCGCGTGGCGTTAATAGACCGGGCGACGAGCCTATTAAATACTGTGACCAGAGAATGGGCGATGTTACGGAGTCGAACGGAAAATAGGAATAAATAGAAATAAGTGCGTAAAATTGGCCAGCTATGATGCGATGATCAATACGAAGTCCACCCATTAACCCTATGATCAGTTGTGGTGCCCTAACAGCAATGGTTTGAAATCCGTATCCCGTGGCAATGATTTAAATATGGGCGCGCAGCTGAGATGAAGTCGTTGAACGATCACGAAAAATCGGACATGGCGAAGGCAATGGATGAATTGCACGCTAAACTTCGCCCGTTCTTCAAACAGAAAGGCTTTCGTTCTCGTGGACGCGCATTTAACCGCGCGACATCTGACGGATTGACTCAAGTTGTGAATCTGCAAATGGGAAGTTTCGATCTCCCTGGGACTACCTACTTCCCCGGCCTTCGAGAGAATCGTTACGGCAAGTTCGCCATAAACCTGGGCGTCTACGTTCCCGAGGTCGCCAAGTATCTCGGGGGAACCACAAGTTCATTTGTTCAAGAATATCAGTGCTGCGTGCGGACAAGGCTGGGGAGGCTAGAACCACAGCAGTCGAATGTATGGTGGGATATTCGACAAGACAGCGGTTTTGTTGGAGAACTGCAAGAGCGGCTCGGGCAAGATGCGTTACAATTCTTCGATCGATTTGGATCCCGCGATGCAATCCTGACGAAATATAGTAGCGCGACTGAGGCGCTTTACGTTGGTCAGCCACCGCGTATGGTTTGCGCGATCATCCTAGCCAAACGAGGGCAAGTCGCTGAGGCGCGAGCGCTTTTGGCTGAGCAGGCTAAAGAAAGGAGGAATCCCAGGCACCCGGCTTATGTAAGGGCTCTCGCTGCGAGGCTTGGCTTAGGGGACCTTGAGACCTAACGGAAAAAGGGGAGTTTCAGAAGAGGCGGACGCGAAAAAAGGCGCGAGGCCCGGTATTGAAGCCTCACGCCGTACAAAACGGATGTCAGATCGAATGAGAGTTAAGGAGTTTCGGTATCGTGGCGATAGCACACCGCCGTAACCTGACGCTCCAAACGCCTGCGCATCTACTTAGATGCTCGTGTGGCAGTCATCGAAGGTTCGATGAGACTACCCACGCAGCTTAGATGGCTTCGATCTGCCAGAGGTTGCGCGCGGCAGTGACCGAGCGCTCGATGAGCTTGCGCGCCATGTTGTGCTGCGCTTCGAAGATCGAGGCGAGCGGGGTCTCTTTGGCCCAACCGGTGGCCTTTTCCTGCAGTTCGAGAGCCTGGGTGGCAACGCGCTCGGTGGTATCGATATACCAGGCAGCGGCCTTCTTGGCGCCTTCGATGCTGACGAAAGACTCACCTAACTTGCTAAACGCCTCGTACATTCCTTCGCGGGTTTCTTTGTCCGCCATTTGGACTCCTCCGTCCCCTTTCAGGGGTAGTTTTTTGTGCGGGCCCTTCCCGCGTTTCTTGCTTGCCTTAATGGTAACCACTTACGAGCCTTCCAGTCCGGGTGATTTGTCACAAGTGCGACAAAAACCGGCGTTTTCAAGCGATTCTGCGGTCTATTGGTCGCGATCGGCGAGCCATCCGCCGACTTCCGGCCACAACTTTTTGATTGCGCCGGCGCTGACCACGGCACCGATATGACCGGTGGCGAAGGTCAAGTTGCGACGGTCCGCGCTACCCACTTTTTCCGGCAGTGGCAGGCTCGAAGACGGATGCACGACGTCGTCGAGATCGGCGACCACGTTGAGCAGCGGGCAGGTGATGTTCTGCAAATCGACCTGACGCCCGGCAATTTTCAATTCACCTTTCGCCAGCAGATTGCGCTTGAAAATATCACTGGTCATCTCGCGGAAGATCTGGCCGGCGAGGGCAACGTCACTGGACATCCAGCGCTCGAACAGATCGAACATCTCGGCGTAGCCATCGCGTTCGGCGTTGCGATAGAGGCCGACGTACTTGTCGAGTGCGTGATGGATCGGCGACATGGCGGTGAAGCCCATGTTCACCATCCAGGCCGGGCAATTGCCGTAAATCTTGGTGATGAGTTCGACCGCGCTGTCGTCAACCTTGTCCATCAGATGGTAGATGGAAAGCTCGCGCACGCCCATGTCGAACGGAATCGCGAGGGTGACGAGGTTCTTGACGTTCTCGGGATGGAGCGCGGTGTAGAGCAGGCTGAGCAAGGCGCCGAAGCAATAGCCGAGCACGTGGACCTGATCGACGTTCTCCTCGATCTGGACGGCGCGCACGGCGTTGGCGAGATCCTGATTGACGTAAGCGTCGAAGCCGCGCCAGGCGTCTTCCTTGGTCGGCGGAATCCAGTCGGTGAGATAAACGTCGAAGCCCTGCTTGAGCAGACTCTCGACGACGCTTTTGCCCGGCTGCAAGTCCATCACGAAGGGGCGCTTGATCAACGCGTAAACCAGGACGATCGGCGTGGCGTGAATGCGATTGCGCGCACGGTAATGGCGCAGGCTGACCTTGCCGCCTTCGTACAGCACGTCGTAGGGCGTTACCGGCGGCGGATCGGCGGAGACCTGCGAACCGAAGCCGCGGCCGAGCGCGTCGAGCGAACGGAGCGTACCCTCGAGCCAATAGCCGGCGACATCGTTAAAGAGCGACACTCTTCTTGCTCCCCTTGGCTGCGCGCTTGGGCGCGGGCTTGTAACCATTCCAGATAATCGCGGCGGCCGCGCTCTCGGAATCGCCACGGTGCGGCGGAGCGAAGGTGCTGTCCTGACGCTCGTCGCCGATCGCTTCATCGGCAGTCTCGGCGCGGACGGTACGGAGTTCCTCGCGCAAGGCCTTGACGTCGGCGCGCAGCGCCTGCACGTCGGTCGCGGTGGGCAAGCCGATCGCGGGCCAGAGGTTGCCAAAGACTGCGGAGGCGACGGCGTCAACTACGCGCGTGACCTGCAACCCGGTCTGAATTCCGCGTCCGGCGATGGAGCCGAAAGTCGGATTCGCGTACATGCGATTGGAGGCGTCGTTGGCGAGGCGCACCCAAGCGTCGTAAGCCTTCCATCCGGCATCGCGGACGGCGCCTTCGTCGTCATTGGAGAGCAATCGCTTGATCGCGGCAGCGGGCAGATCGAACCACGCCGCCTCGAGCAATTTGCCGAAATCCTCGGACATTTCCGACTTTTTGATACCCATTCGATGAGACCCCCTCTCGAATACCCACTGTTACAGTCGATCGGCCCGGTGCCTGTTTCGACTCTACGTAGTGAAAGTTTACTGGATATCATCAGTCGAACAACTGTAGATGAACTGCCAGTTGTCGCGATTGCGACAGAACGGGTGGTTCCGCGCGGCGATTCGGTGGGTTCGGTCGCCTTGGCGACATCATGGCTGCCTGTGCTACGAAATATCGTGGTCTCGAAAGCTCCATCCGACTGGAAGACACTAGGGCGACTCAAGACGTTGTCATGGCTCAGCCAAGACCAGCTGCAGGGCCTTGCGCAAAGCTTAACGCTGGAAAGGATAAAGCGCCGCGACACGATTTTCTTCGAGGGCGAGAGTTCAAACCGGATTTACGTGCTGTTGTCGGGGGTGGCGAAGCTATCGTTTCAAAACCGCGACGAGCGGGTGCTGGTCGGACTGGTGGGGCCGGGCGAAATTTTCGGCGTTTCTTCGCTTTTACCGCATGCAACAAGGCCATTCCGATGTGAGGCGTTTAACGATTGCATCGTGGGTATCGTGCGCCCTGAAACATTCGTCGGGCTGGTGCTGGGAGTGCCGCTGGAGCGCTTCAGCCGGACGCTGGAAGTGACGGTGGGACGATGGTGGATAACACTGCAGCGCTATACGAATTTCGTCGGCCTGAGCGTGCGCGAGCGGCTGGCGGGCGCACTGCTGGAACTCGCGATGAAGTTTGGCGCGGAGGACTCGCGCGGCATCCTGCTGACGTTGAAAGTCACGCACGCGGACCTGGCCGAACTGGTCGGCGCATCGCGGCAGCGGACGACCGAGCAACTGAACGATTTCGAGAACGAGCGGGTGATCCTGCGCGACGGACGACGCCTGATAATCGTGCCGGAGCGGCTGCGAGAGTTGGTTGAGGCCTCGCAAATCTAATAGGCTCGCGGGCAGGCGGTTGAACGGGCGGCAACAGAGCGGGCGGAGGGGTTGATGGCGCCGGCCCGTAAGGAGCAAGGATTTGTCAGCGGAAAGCAGGTACTTCAGCGCCAACGGGCTCAAGCTGCACTATCTTGATTACGGCAATCCCTCGAAACCGCCGCTGGTTTGCATCCATGGACTGAGCGGCAACGCGCACAATTTCGACGGCCTGGCGCCGCATTTGACTAACGACTACCACGTGATGTCGATCGACGTGCGCGGGCGCGGCGACAGTGCGTGGGGACCCTCGGTGGAGTATGCGCCGCCGATCTACGTGAGCGATCTAGCGGCGATGCTGGAGACGCTCGAAATCGATCGGGTGACGCTGATCGGGACGTCGATGGGCGGCATTATCTCGATGATCTTCGCGGGTGGCTATCCGCATCGGGTGACGCGGCTGGTGCTCAACGATATCGGGCCGGAAGTGAATCCAGCGGGCCTCAAGCGGATTACGGATTACTTCACCGAAGCGCCGGACGATTTCGCGGACCTGAACGAAGTGGCGGCGTACTACCGGGCGAATTATCCGTTTCTTGCGACCGCATCGGAAGGCGATTTGCGGGAATTCGTGCGATGGGCGGTGAAGCCCGCGGAGAACGGACGCCTGACGTGGAAAATCGATCCGGCGGTGCGCAACATTCCGCGCACCGGGACGGCGGCGCGACCGCTGGACATGTGGGTGCCATACACGAGGATTACGGCGCGCACGCTGGTGATTCGCGGCGCCGACAGCGACATCCTCGCACACGATACGGCGGAACGGATGTGCCGCGTACTGCCGGGCTCGAAGCTGGTCGAGGTGGCAGGCGTAGGGCATGCGCCGACGCTGTCGGAGCCGGTCGCGGTCGCGGCGATTCGGGAATTCCTCGCGCATTAGCGAGAGCATCCGCACTCGCTCATTGCGCGACTGCGCCGGAGGATCTCGCCGGCACGAGGGATCCGCTCAAATCAGCGCGGAAATTCGACCAGCACCTTGGCCCGGGCACCCGGCTGGCGCAAGGCGTTGAACATCTCGGGGACCTGGTCGATGGCGATGATATCGGTGACCATCGGTTGCGGTTTGATACGGCCGTTGGCGAGGGCCTCGATGGTTTCGTCGAAATCGACGGGATCGTAGCCGAGGACGAAATCGAGGCTAACTTCCTTCATGATGCAGATGATCGGCACGAGCTGATCGGTCTCCATACAGACACCGACGACGACCACCTGGCCGCGCGGCCCGACCATCTCGATGGCGTTGGCCAGGGTGCCTTTGACGCCGATACATTCGAAGATCAGTTCGGGACTGTGGCCGGTGATCTCGCGGACCTTGACGACCGGGTCGGACTCCTTGGGATTGACGACCGCATCGGCGCCAAGTTTGCGCGCGAGGGCGGCGCGACCCTCGGCGATTTCCGAGACGACAACATTGGCGCCCTTCCCTTTGGCCCAGGTCAGGACGGCGAGCCCGATGGGACCGGCGCCCATCACGATGGCGGTTTTGCCGGGACCGATGCCGGAGCGCTTGACGGCGTGCAGGCCGACGGCGAGCGGCTCGACCAGGGCGCCGTCGCGAGAATTGATGCTATCGGGCAGGCGGTAGAGGGTGTTGGCGCCGCAAGCGACGAACTCGGCATAGGCGCCGGGCAGTTGGCCGAGGCCAAGCGCCTGCAGGTTGAGGCAGTGAACGGTCATGCCACGACGGCATCGATCGCAAGTGCCACAGACCGCGAAGGGGAGCGCCGCGACGCGATCACCGATGCGATAACCGCTAACACCGGCGCCGACCTCATGAACCTCGCCACAGAACTCGTGGCCCATGATGGTATCCGGCTGCATCCCGACGCCGTACTGGATGGCGTGCAAATCGGAGCCGCAGATACCGCAGGCGTGAACCTTGATGACAACCTCGCCGGCGGCAGGCCGAGGCTTCGGGGCGTCAATCACGGCCATTTCGAAGGGTCGCTTGTAAACTGCAACTTTCATCGGTCACCTATCGGCGGGACGGATGGGGGATCCGGACTGGTCGCCGCCGCAGATCAGGGAGGTTCTATAAAGAACAATCGCAGTTTACGCGGACGCAGTCGACCCACTAAACGCAATGGCCGACAGGCAGCCGCGACGCATACGAGCGTCGCGGCCGCGGGGAAAGATTCGAGGCGGGGCTAATTGACGCTCAAGTTTAAGAGTGCACCGTGTTGGTCTGAATCAACTCGACCTTGTAGCCGGTGGGGTCTTCGATAAACGCGATGTGCGGGCCGCCGAACTTCATCGGGCCGGGCTCGCGGACGATCTTGACGCCCTTTTCCTTGAGCGCATTGCAGGTAGCGTAGAGATCGTCCACGCCAACCGCGAGATGACCGAAGGCGGAGCCCTGATCGTAGCTCTTGGTGCCCCAGTTGTGGGTCAATTCGACGACGGTATGGCTGTTCTCGTCCTCGTAGCCGACGAAGGCCAGCGTAAATTCGCCATTGGGATAGTCGTGCTTGCGCAGCAGCTTCATGCCGAGCGCGTCGCAGTAGAATTTGAGCGACTCGCTAAGGTCGTTGACGCGGATCATGGTGTGCAACAGTCGGTTCATGACTTTCTCCTTGGGGCGCCAGACGTGCGATTTCGCGTTTTCATCGAATCGATCGCATTGCCCAGTTCACCCTTGATTTTATCGAATTCCTTTTCGGTGGGGACGATTCCCGCGCGTTCCATCTTATCGACCAGCTCCCAGCGCTCGAGAGTGAGCATGCGCGCGGCCTCATGTTCGTGGATGCGTTTGGCCCGCAGCAGCTCGATCACGGCGAATTCACGCACGCGCGCGGCGAAGGCGTCGGCGGTGAAGCCCTCGTCAAAGAGATCGGCGGGCAGGTCGAGACTGATGTTCATAACGTGGCCGCAGAAATCTTCGCATACTCGGGTCCGCCGTCAAAGAACCATGTGAAGGGCGACGTGTGCGGAGAGGGCATTTCGATGGCGATGCGGCGCGTCTATGTTAATCTTCGGGCAAGGATTGGGGTTAAAGGCGCATTGAATGCGCTGAACATGCGGCCGATACCAGCGTCGAGGCGGCATTAACCATTGTCGTCTTTGAGACCGATGGGCGCAGCTGGCAACAGGCGAAGGGATCGGACCGGGAGGACGTCGATGGATTTCAAGTACAGCGATGAGGCCGAGGCCTTTCGGCAGGAATTTCGCGCGTGGCTCGAAGCCAACATGCCCCCGCCGCGCGACAAGAGCGATAACGACGATATCGGCAGCGAAATCGTACGGACGGACGACAACGATTGGAACTACTCGCTCCAATGGCATCGGAAGATGAACGCGGGCGGATGGGTCGGCGTGAGTTGGCCGAAGGCATATGGCGGCCGCGGCGCGACGCTCGAGCAGATGGTGGTTTACAACGAAGAGATGGTGCGGGCGCGCGCGCCAGGAATCGTCAATGGCCTAGGCATCATGCTGGTCGGCCCGACGCTAATCCATTGGGGGACGGAAGAGCAGAAGAAGCGTTACGTGCCGAAGATCCTATCGGCCGAGGAAATCTGGTGCCAGGGCTATTCCGAGCCCGGGGCTGGCTCCGACGTGGCGTCATTGAATACGCGCGCGGTCGAGGACGGCGACTACTTCATCGTCAACGGGCAGAAGGTATGGACCTCGGGAGCGGACCGCGCGGACTGGTGCATCCTGCTGGTGCGCACCGATCCGGAAGCGCCCAAACACAAGGGCATCAGCTACCTGCTGGTGGACATGCACAGCCCCGGCGTGACGGTGCGACCGCTGGTCCAGATGACCGGCGAAAAAGGCTTCAACGAGGTATTCTTCGAAGACGTTAAGGTGCCGAAGAAGAATCTCGTCGGGGAGAAGAACCAGGGCTGGCAGGTGGCGGTAACGACGCTGATGTTCGAGCGCAGCTCGATCGCAGCGGCCCGCGACATGATGAACCTGGTGCGGAACCTCGCGGCGTTGGCGAAACGAATCGGACGCAATGGCGGCAACGCCTGGGACGACACCGGCGTGCGGCAGAAAATCGCGAGCTTCGCGTGCGAGGCGGCGGCGCTGCGTTATGGCAATATGCGGCAGTTGACGCGGCGTCTCAAAGGGCTTCCGCCAGGACCGGAAGGCTCTATCGGTAAGCTCAGCCTGAGCGATCTCAATCTCAAGATGGCGAAGTTCGCACTCGAGCTGATGGGACCGTACAGCCAGCTCGGGCATGGCGAACCGCAGGCGCTGGATGGCGGCAACTGGAACTATCGGATGCTGGCCTCGCGAGCCTTTACGATCGCGGGCGGCACCAGCGAGATCCAGCACAACATCATCGGAGAGCGCGTGCTGGGCCTACCGAAGGGTTAATGGCGGCAGTACGAATGAGAGTGTGCACCGTTGAAAGGTTTCGCGCTTTCGACGGCCCCACAGGCATCGCTAGCTGATCATCGTTGGAGCCTCTGTGCATGTAGGCGGCGCCTGAAACGGCGGTGCACGATGAGGGACCTTAAGAGTCTCAGACGCCGCCGAACCAATCGTAGCCCTGGTCCTCCCAGTAGCCGCCCGTCTGGCTAGGTAAGAAATTTATCTCGTCAAGGTACTTACACATTTTGTAGCCGAGCTTGATTGCGGAATAGAGCCGCAGCGGCGCCCCGTGATTCGAGCCGAGCAGATGGCCATTCATGCCGTACGCAAGAATGGTCTGCGGATGCATCGCGCTACCGAGATCCCATGAGGAAAAATACTCATTGTCGAAAGAGTTGAACTCGACAAATTTGACGCCCGGCTTTAATCCGGCCATCCGCGCGATCTCGCTCAGCCGAACCCCGTGCCACGCGGCGACTGCCGACCAGCCCTCGACGCAATGATGCCGCACGCGCAGGTCGGTCCGCGTCATTTGCTGAAGCTGAGCGAGCGTCAAGGTCAACGGCCGATCGACCAATCCACCAACACTAAGGGTCCAATCCGGCGGCGCGATGGGTATCGTGTCGGAGATGAAGTAGGAGGGAAACGCGTTATCAGGCGTAGTATCGGCGGCGGGCAGTTCTGGTGCGAGGCGACTTGGCGAGAAGACAAACCCCTCGAATTTCTCGTTCCAGTCTTTCATCGCGCCGAGAAATCCCTTGATCGGATGCGCGTCGCATCCCGCGAGCATCGAGGCGGCAGCGGCTCCCGCAATAAAGTTGCGCCGCGTGATCAGCCTACTCACGAGGACCACCCGTGACCATGTTGATGATCTCTCGCGGATGCATCGAGACCAGTATCAGATGCGCGACGAGGAACATCGCGAACAGGCAGAGGCCCGCGAGATGGACCACGCGGGCGCCATCGTAACCGCCGAAGAGCAGGGTCAGGAAATGCAGTTGGACCGGCTTGTAGATAGCAAGCCCCGACAGCACCATCACGAGGCCGAAAATGATCACGGAGCTATAGGCGAGCCGTTGCAGTCCGTTGTAGAAATCGGTGGGCGGCGGTGTCCGACGAATTCTGAGGTAGTAGAGGAATTGCGCAATCGCACCTTTCAGATCGCGCCACGGACGGAACATCCGCCGACGCCATTCGCCACTCAGAAAAAAGTACGCCACGTAGAAAATGCCGTTGAGCACGAAGAACCACGCGATCGCGAAATGCCACTGACGTCCGCCACCGAGCCATTCTCCGATACGCATCCATTTGGGTGGCGGGGTGCCTTGAAACGGGTACCAGCGATATTGCGCGCCGCGCGGGCCGAGGTACGGATAGGCGCACAGGATTTGCAGCCCGCTACCCGCCATCAAGATGAGAAAGAGGGCATTGCACCAATGTACTATTCGAATCGGCCAGGGTTGCTCGCGACGCCCTTTGAATAATGGGTCGTGTGCTTCGGGCATAGTCAGTTTCATGGTCCTTCGCAGGAATCGTTCAATAGCTATTAAATGCCTTGAGACCACTCGATTCCGTGATCCTGATCAATGACTACTATACGAACCGATCGCGCACCAGTCGCGAATCTCACTGGTGCGCTGTTTCCATGCGAGCGAAATGGTAGGTTGAGCGTCATGTACGGCCATCCTGAATTCGACTTGTTCGAGGCGATTTACACGACGCGTGCGATGCGGCGGCTGAAGCCCGATCCGGTGCCGCGCGAGATCGTCATGCGGGTGATTGAAGCGGCGACGCTAGGTCCGTCGGGCAGCAATCGGCAGCCCTGGATTTTCCTTGTTGTGACGGAAGCGGCGACCAAACAGTTCGTCGCCGAACGCTATAAGCGGGCGTGGGACACGTTCTATCTGACCCCGGAAAAACGCGCGGTGATGGAGACTCAACCGGATTCGCCCGCGGGAAAAACTCTGAAATCGGCGAACTACCTGGCAAATCATCTGGCAGAAGCACCGGTACTGATCTTTCCGTGCGTGAAGCGCTACAACGACAAGTTCCGGCCCGGGCAACCGATGTACGGGGCGATCTACCCGGCGGTCCAAAATCTCTGTCTGGCGGCGCGCGGCTATGGCCTCGGTACGTCGATTACCGGGCTGCATCACATATTTGGCGAAGAGGTTGACGAGCTACTCGGCGTCCCTCCCGCCTATGCTAACGAAATCTTGGTCCCGATGGGTTATCCGAAGGGCCGTTGGGGACGTCCAGCGCGCAAGGCCGCTGCCGACGTCACGTTCTTCGAGCATTGGGGCCGCAAATAAGCTTAGCCAATATCCACTGCGGAGGTCGGAAAGCACTATTGGCTTGCGCAAATATGCGGATTCGACGACGGCTGCGAAGCTTCAGCAGTAGCTATTCGATTTTCGCGAGAACGCGATTGCGCTGGACCTGATCGCCGACCTGCACGTGGATCTCCTTGACCTGACCGGCGATGGCCGCTTTAATCGGGATTTCGACCTTCATCGATTCGATCACCATCACTTCTTCGCCGCGCTCCACCTGAGCGCCGACAGCGACCGCAAGCCGTAACACTTTACCCACTCCGGGACTGCGTAACTCCATTCGACGGCGTTCCTCTTTTCCTCACGGGCGCATCATGCGCGTGCGCGGCCCCAGTTGCGTTGGCACGATCTCGTATGCCTGCCGCACCCATTCGACCAGCAGCGGACGAGTATCGCGCGGATCGATGATCTCCTCAATGCCGAACATTTCAGCGGTGCGCAGTGGCGATCGAATCTGGTTGAAGCGCTCCGCCAGTTCCGCCCGCAGCTTGTCCGGATCGGGCGAGGCCGCGAGGTCGCGCTTATAGGCTGCCTCGATTCCCCCTTCGAGGGGCAGCGAACCCCAGTCTGCCGACGGCCACGCATAGCGAAAGTTCAGACCGGTGGTCTTGCCGTGACCCGCGCCGGCCACGCCGAACGCGCGCCGCACCATGATCGCAATCCAGGGCGTGGTGCATTGGAAAACCGCGAACAGCGCACGCACGCCGTGGCGGATGGTGCCGGTGACCTCGGCTTCACGGCCGATGAGAAAGCCGGGCTGGTCGCAGAAATTGACAATCGGCAGATGAAAGGTGTCGCAAGTATCGACGAACTTGCACAGTTTGTCGGAAGCCGACGCGTCGAGCGATCCGCCGACTACGAACGGATCGTTCGCCATCACGCCGATCGGATAGCCGTCGAGGCGCGCGAAGCCAGTAATCAGCGAACCGCCGAAATATGGCGTGATTTCGAAAAAGGAATCGCGGTCAAGAATCAATTCGAGCATGCGGCGAGCGTCATAACCGGCGCGACGATTATGCGGAATCAGATCGAGCAATTCCTCTTCGCGTCGATTCGGATTGTCCTCGGGTTCAGCGCGCGGCGGCACTTGCCAGACGTTCTGCGGCAGATAGGAAAGGAAGCGGCGAATCTGCGCGAAGGCGTCGTCTTCGCTCTCTGCCTCGTTATCAACCGCGCCGCTGACATAGGCGTGGATATGCGATCCGCCGAGATCCTCCTTGGTCAAATCCTCGCCGACACCAAACTTGACCACCGGTGGTCCTGCGACGAAGAGTTGGCTCGACCCGCGCACCATCACGGCGAAGTGCGAAGCCGCCACGCGGGCAGCGCCGAGGCCGGCAACCGAACCCATGCATCCGGCGACGATCGGCACTTCACCCATCAAACGCACTGAGACATCGAAGCCCGGCATCGCGGAGACGTAGGTCGCCTTAACCGTCTCGAAAGTGCGGATCGAACCACCACCGCCGGAACCATCAACGAGGCGGACCAACGGCATCCGCTGTTCGTCGGCGAGCATCTCGCCCCAGACCATCTTGCTGTGAATGGCAGCGTCCGCGGCACCGCCGCGCACCGTGAAGTCATCGCCGGCGACCACGACGCGACGACCGTTGATGCGACCGCTGCCGAGCACCAGGTTGGATGGCCGGAACTCGATCAGGCGGCCCTGTTCGTCATACTTGGTGGAACCGGCGAGCGCACCGTATTCGTGGAAGGAATCGCCATCGAGCAGACGATCGATACGCTCGCGCACGGTGAGCTTGCCGCCGTCATGCTGGCGCTTGATATTTTCGGCGCCGCCCATCTGCTTGGCGATTTCGGTGCGCCGGCGAATTTCTTCGAGCTCTTCGAGCCAAGTCATAGCTGCCTCCGCGCGCTTATCCTAGCAAGAGCCGATTCCAATACCATCGAAGCGCGCCAGTCCCGGCGACGGCGATTATCGCGATTAGACGAACGCGCCGGCGGCTGATCGAACACGATCGCAGACCTGTAGAGCAGAGAACCTTCGCCGCCGCCAAATAAAAAGGGCCCGGAGGCAGATGCCGCCGGGCCCCTTTGCTTCCGCTTTTTGCGAGCGTTTAGTGAACGGTCCAGACGTCGCCGCGCTTGAGCAGCGCCGCAATATCGCCCGCTCCCTGTTTCGCCTTGGCCTCAGCCAACTGCGCGTTCATCGCCGCATCGTAGGTTGGACGCGAGATCGCATAGAACACTCCGATCGGCGCAGGCATCGGGGCCTCGAAATTCCCCAGCATGAAGGCGAGTGCGAGGTTGGTCTCGTCATGCACGACGAGATCCTTCTCCGTCACCCCTTCGCCCAACGTGACCACCTCGGGGCGTTGGCCGTTCATGCGAATGCCCTTGTCGCGATTCTTGCCGAAGATCAGCGGCTTGCCGTGCTCGAGCACCAGTTGATGGTCCGCCTTGATCGCCTTATCGCTCAGGTCGTTGAAAGCGCCGTCATTGAAGATGTTGCAATTCTGCAGAATCTCGACGAAGGAGGCGCCGCGATGCGCATGCGCACGCTTTAGCGTTTCGCCCAGATGCTTCTGCTCGACGTCGATAGTGCGCGCGACAAAGGTTGCGCTCGCGCCGAGGGCGACGGTGATCGGATTGAACGGATAATCGATCGAACCCATCGGCGTTGACTTGGTTACCTTGCCGACTTCCGAAGTCGGAGAATACTGCCCCTTGGTCAAGCCGTAGATGCGATTGTTGAAGAGCAGAATGTTGAAATCGATATTGCGGCGCAATGCGTGAATCAGGTGATTGCCGCCGATCGACAAACCGTCTCCGTCGCCGGTCACTACCCACACGTCGAGCTCAGGCCGGGAAACTTTGAGGCCCGTCGCGAGCGCCGGCGCGCGTCCATGAATCGTATGGAAGCCGTAGGTGTTCATGTAGTACGGAAACCGGCTCGAGCAGCCGATCCCGGAAATAAACACGATATTTTCACGCGGGATGCCAAACTCCGGCATCACCTTCTGCACCTGCGCCAGGATTGCGTAGTCGCCGCAGCCGGGACACCAACGCACTTCCTGGTCGGTAACGAAATCCTTGCGAGTAAGCGCGGTAGCCATTTTTTAGTCAGTCCTCCAGTGCGCGCGCGATCCTGGTCGTCAATTCGTTCACCTTGAACGGACGGCCCTGGATCTTGTTGAAGCCGATGGCGTCAACCAGATAGTCGGCGCGCACCAGCTTCAGAAGTTGCCCCAGGTTCATTTCGGGGACCAGCACTTTCTTGAATTTGCGGAGCTGGTCGCCGAGATCGCTCGGGAGCGGATTCAAATAACGGACGTGAATATGCGAGACCTTCTTGCCCTTCTCGCGCATCTGCTTGACCGCCTCGCGCAGCGAACCGAAGGTGGAACCCCATCCGAGGACCACCAGATCGCCGCCATCGGCGTCGCCAAATATCTCCGTCGGCGGAATTTCGCGAGCGATACCCGCGACCTTGCGCGCGCGCGTCCGCACCATCAATTCGTTGTTGGCGGGCGAATAGCTCACGTTGCCGGTCACGTCCTCGCTTGAGAGGCCGCCGATGCGGTGCTCGAGACCGGGCGTGCCAGGAACCGCCCACGGACGGGCCAGGGTCTTGGGGTCGCGTTTGTAGGGCATGAAGCCGTTAGGATCGGTCGCGAGTTCGACGGTGATCTTCGGTAGCTTGCTCACGTCGGGCAGCAGCCACGGCTCGGAACCGTTGGCGAGCTGATTGTCAGTCAGCAAAATCACCGGGGTCATGTACTTGGTCGCGAGTCTGACGGCCTCGTAGGCACAATCGAAGCAGTCGGCGGGCGTGGAGGCCGCGATCACCGGAATCGGCGATTCGCCGTGGCGTCCATACAGCGCCATCAGGAGATCGGCCTGCTCCGGCTTGGTCGGCATGCCGGTTGACGGGCCCGCGCGCTGCACGTCGGCAATTACCATCGGCAACTCGGTCTTGACCGCGAGACCCACCGCCTCGGCCTTGAGATTCATCCCCGGGCCCGAAGTCGTTGTGATCGCAATCGCGCCGCCGAAGGCAGCACCGATTGCGGAGGTAACGCCTGCGATCTCGTCCTCGGCCTGGAAGGTGTAAACCGGGAAGTTCTTGTAACTCGCGAGCTCATGCAAAATGTCGCTCGCGGGAGTAATCGGATACGAGCCCAGAAACAATGGACGTCCGGCACTCGCCGCCGCTGCCACAAAGCCCAAGGCCGTCGCGCTGTTGCCGGTAATATTGCGATAGAGGCCTGGGAGGATCTTCGCGGCTGGCACTTCGTACGAGCTCGCGAACATCTCGGTGGTATCGCCGTAATTGTAGCCTGCTTTCAGCGCCATCAGATTGGCCGCCAACAGTTCCGGGGTCTTTTTGAAGCGCCCTTCGAGCCATCGTTCCGTGCTCTCGACCGGCCGTTGATAAAGCCACGAGAGCATCCCGAGCACAAACAGATTCCGGCAGCGGAAAACCGCGCGGTTGTTGAGTCCGGTGCTGTGCAGCGCCAGCGTCGTCAGTTTGGTGACGTCAACCTGGAATACCTGAAATTTGTCGAGCGAATGATCGGTGAGAGGATTCGAGGTGTAGCCCGCCCGCTTGAGATTGGCCTCGCTAAAGGCCTCGCGGTCCACGATCAGCACGCCATTGGGCGGCAGGTCGTCGATATTGGCTTTGAGTGCCGCCGGATTCATAGCGACCAGCACATTAGGCTCGTCGCCGGCGGTGAAGACCTCGCGGCTGGAAAAATTGAGCTGAAATCCGCTAACGCCGGCCAGCGTGCCCGCAGGGGCTCGGATTTCAGCCGGAAAGTCCGGCAAGGTCGCGATATCGTTGCCAGCAATTGCCGATTCGGCGGTAAATTGCATTCCCGCCAACTGCATGCCGTCACCCGAATCTCCGGCAAATCTGATTACGACGCTGTCGCGGCGTACCCCCGGCTTGTGTGCGGCGCTGCCGCCGCCCAGTCCCGAGGACTCGACGGCGTGCCCGGCCGCCTCAGGTGGTAGAGCCATTTCAGTCTCACTCCTTGTTCGCAATCATCCCCGTCGCGGGCAAGTCTCCCTGCGATGAAGACCGCATAAACGTTGTATGATCTAATAAACTATAGCTAACCACCCTTCCAAGTAAAAGAGTGTTCTCGATAGCCTCACATAACCTGGAACTCATTGAAGTTTTCTAATGTCTGGCCCCACTCGACCTGAACCTCTTCGACGTGCGCCGCAGACGGTCCTCGATGTGCCCAGGCAACCATCGTTTCGAGCACCGCGCGATCACCCTCGGCAACAATCTCGACGGTACCATCGTCAAGATTGCGCGCGTAGCCGCCGATCCCAAGCACGCGGGCCTGCGCCGCCGCGGCGCCACGAAAAAATACTCCTTGGACGCGGCCGCTCACGACCAGCCGCAGATGCGCATGACGATCCGCGTCGCGCATCGAGCTTAACCTTCAAATAGCGTGATAAAGTCGCGCTCGTCCAGCGTTTTTAAACCCAACGCGACCGCTTTGCGCAACTTCGATCCGGGATCGGCGCCCGCGACTACGTAATCGGTCTTTCGGCTCACCGCCGAGGTCACCCGTCCTCCCGCCGCCAGAATCTTCTGTTCGGCCTCGTCCCGCGACATCGATTCGAGGGTGCCGGTCAGTACGAAACTCTTATCGCGAAGCGCACCACGCCCTCCCACAGGAGCCTGCGGTGGCGTGATCTTGAGCTTGTCGGCGAGGCGTATAACCGCCTTGCGATTGCGCGGCTCCGCGAAATACTCGCTGATACTGTGCGCGACTTCGTCGCCGATATCGCGCACCGCGCGGAGATCGTCCTCGCTCGCATCCATCACCGCCTCGAGCGTGCGAAATCGCAATGCCAGTTGGCGCGCCGTGTGTTCCCCAACGTGCCGAATGCCCAGCCCGTTGATCACGCGGTCGAGCGCCACCGTGCGCGATCGTTCGATCGCGGCGATCAGGTTCTGCGCGCTCTTGTCGGCCATCCGTTCGAGGCCCGCGATCTGTTCCACCCTCAAATCGAAAATATCGTCGAGTTCCTTGACCAGTTCTTTTTCAACCAGTTGCCCGACCAGCTTGTCGCCGAGACCGTCAACATCGAGCGCCGCCTTCGACGCGAAATGGCGAATCGACTCGCGCATTCGCGCGGGACAGTTCGCGTTGACGCAGAAGTAACCGACCTCGCCCTCTTCGTGCACGATCGCGGCGCCGCAAACCGGGCAATGCGCCGGCATTGCAAACTCATGCTGTCGCGGATGCCCGGGCTTGGTCACGCGCACCACGTACGGAATCACGTCGCCCGCCCGTTCAATCAATACGGTGTCGCCGATGCGCACATCTTTCTCTCGAATCTGATCGAGGTTGTGCAGCGAGGCGTTGGAAACGGTGACGCCGGCGAGTCCCACCGGTTCCAGTTTCGCCACCGGCGTGAGCGATCCGATGCGGCCGACCTGGACCTCGATATTGCGC
Organism: Binataceae bacterium (SeqCode); assembly: GCA_036489375.1. Classification (GTDB taxonomy): domain Bacteria; phylum Desulfobacterota; class Binatia; order Binatales; family Binataceae; genus JADMIL01. The sequence continues at coordinate 69,601 of DASXFX010000063.1, forward strand.
ACCTGCGTCTCGGCTTGCTGCGCCTTGAACTTGTAAGCGACGGCCCAGCGCGGCGACCGTGAGACCTCGCCGAGTTGCTCCTGCAAGGCAAAGGAATTCACTTTCGCAACGACGCCGTCGGCTTCGTAGTCGAGTTCGTGGCGCTGCTCGGTCAGCCCGTTCCAAAACTCAATCACGCCCTCGACGTTGGAACACACTCGGGTCAACGGATTCACTCGCAGCCCGAGCGCCTTGATGCCCTGCAGGAAATCCCACTGCGATTTGAATTCGATTCCCTCCATCGCACCCGGCGAATGGCAAAAGATATCGAGCGGCCGCGACGCCGTGATTTGCGGATCGAGCTGGCGCAGCGATCCAGCCGCGGCATTGCGCGGATTGGCGAATGGCGCCTCACCGTTGCGGACTCGTTCGGCGTTGAGCCGATCGAAGGCTTTACGCGGAAATATCACTTCGCCGCGGACTTCGAGCAGCTTCGGCATCGGACCGTGCGCCGGCTTGAGCAACCGCAGCGGGATGCTCTTGATGGTGCGAATGTTCGGGGTGACGTCCTCGCCGTTGACGCCGTCGCCACGCGTCGATCCCGCGGTCAAGCGGCCGTCCTCGTACACCAGTTCGATCGCGAGGCCATCGAGTTTCACCTCGGCGACGTACTCTACGTCACGCTCATTTTTCAGGAACCGCTTGATCCGCTGGTCAAACTCGACCATCTCCTCGGCGTCCATTGCATTGGCCAGGGAGAGCATCATCTTGCGATGGATGACGACCGCGAACTTCTCGCTCGGCTTCGCGCCAACCCGCTGCGTTGGCGAATCCGGAGTCAGCAAGTCGGGATGTTCGCGCTCGATCTCTTCGAGCCGGCGCATCAACTGATCGTATTCGGCGTCGGTGACTTCAGGATCGTCCAGGACGTAGTAGCGATAGTTGTGGCGATCGATCTGATCGCGGAGGCGCGCAACTTCCGCCTGGAGCTTTTCAGTCTTGGTGGCCATGGTGAGCGCGTTTCGCAGGAAGGACTGGAGGTGACCTGAATCCTCTCCGCGCAATCGGTCGAGGACTCAAACGAAGCATTTTTCAGCCAAGTTACTTGATTCAGCCAGGCTACTTAGCGGCTGGCGCCCATCGCATCGAGGAAATCGTCCAGCGTCGGAAATCGCATATACATATTGTGACGCTTCTGATCCGCGATCGTAGTGCGCGATTCCGAGGAGTAGGCGTGCCCCGGATACACCACGGTCGCATCGTCGAGATTCTTCAGCGTATGGTTCAGGCTGTGATACATGGCCTCCGGATCCGATCCCGGCAGATCCACCCGCCCGCAGGAATTCACGAATAGTGTATCGCCCGAGATGAGATTGCCCTCGACCAGGAAACATTGCGATCCGGGCGTATGGCCGGGGGTGTGCAAAAACTTGACCGGGATCTCGCCGACCTTGAAGACATCGCCCGCTTCGACCACCACCAGATCCGAATCGCTCAAGCCGGCGACGCGCTTGGTGCCTTCCGCTTCGGCCTTGTTGACATAGACCTTCGCCTTGATCCGCCCGAGCATGTCCGCCGCGCCCTGGATATTCTGACCCATCATCGATCCACCCAGATGATCGGGATGGTAGTGAGTGATCAGAATCTTATCGATCTCGTAGCCCTCTTTGCTGGCAAATCCGAGGATCGCATCAACGTCCCATGCCGGATCGACGACCGCGGCCTGATGAGTTTCGGTATCGCCGATGAAGTAAACGAAGTTCGCCATCGGGCCGATTTGGGCTTGCCGCAAAGTTAATCTGTCAGTCGCCATCTCACGTCCCCTTCGAGGTTCAGGATTTCCGGCTCGACTTCGACCCGTTGGCTACCGCTTTACGCTGGGCCGCGTGCGCCGCGCGCGGATCGATTCGCAGCCCCCGATCCCAGAGGTATTCGGGCTCGTCGAGTTGCTTGGCCACCCATCGCGATTGCACGAACAGATGGTCGCTCAGGCGATTGACGTACGCCATCAGGAATTGGTTGATCGGCTCCTCGCGCTGCAGAATCCAACACACGCGCTCGGCGCGCCGGCAGACCGTGCGCGCCTGATGCAGGAACGCGTTGAGCACTCCGCCGCCGGGCAAGGTGAAGGAGTTGAGCGGCTGCAGAGCTTTCTGCATGCGGTCCATCTCCTGCTCGAGCAGCTTGACCTCGCCCTCGCCCATTCGATGCATCCCTTCGTACACGGCGTCGTCCGGAGTCGCCAGTTCACTGCCGACATCGAATAGCTCGTTCTGGACTCGCCGGAGCATTTCCGCATACCACGCGTACTCGGCGCCGAACTTCTGCTGGTAGTTGGGAACATAGGTCCGCACGATGCCCACAATCGAGTTGAGCTCGTCGATCGTGCCATAAGCCTCGAGCCGACCGCTCTCCTTGGGGACGCGCTTGCCGCCGACCAACGCGGTCAGTCCCTTGTCGCCGGTGCGAGTGTAGATTCGAGTCAGCCGTATCGCCATCAGAGGCCCGCCTTCTTGAGCTGCGCCTGATAGCTGGCTTCGCCGAGATCGGTCGTTACGGGCAGGCCCGCGTCGCGCCATCCGGGCACAACGACCTGGCCGCTGCCGTCGCGCGCGCCACCGAACCCTCCGCGCACGTTGGTGAGGTCGGCATAACCGGCTTCTTCGAGCATTTCGCAGGCGCGCTGCGAGCGTCCGCCGGCCATGCATCCGACGACCAATTGGGTTCGTTTCGGCAAAACTTTCTCGGCGACGGCGACGAAGTCCGGATTGACCTCCATCTGCCCGGGCCCTTTGATGAACACGACCGGTATATTGATTGCGCCCGCCGGATGGCCCTGGGCAAACTCGGCCTCGGTGCGCACGTCGAGATAGACCGCGCCCGGATTCTTCGTCAGCGTCTCATGAGCCTGCGGCGGTTCGGTCTGATTTATCGGCATGATGCTGGCGCGTCTCCCTCAAATTCGCTCCTTCCATCATACCACGGCGGACGGGCGAAATTTAGTCATGGCCCGACAGATACGAGAGATTCTTGTGGACAGTGTGGTTCGAAGGCCGGCGTCCACCCCAGAGAATGGAGTCGGCGTTTGGGCGTGCGGTGTCGGCCGCTGCGGCTGTTGCGTCCGCCGTAACGCGGGCCGGTGTCAATCTCGACGCATTCCGCGTCAGTCATTTCGTCTTTGGAGTCGGCGTCTGTGCGTGTTCGGTGTCGGCCAGCGTGCACATAGCGAGTCAGTCTTTGAACGTGCGGTGTCGGCCGCTGCGGCTGTTGCGTCCGCCGTAACGCGGGCCGGTGTCAATCTCGGCGCATTCCGCGTCAGTCGTTTCGTCTTTGGAGTCGGCGTTTGGGCGTGCGGTGTCGGTCGCCGCGGATGTTGCGTCAGCCGTTACATGGTCGGCGTCAGTCTTTGCGCATCCCGGGTCAGCCGTTGCGCATTCGGCGTCAGCCTTTGCGAGTGATCGCGAATTCCTGTTGCAGCTTCTCCGCGCGATCCTGCGCCGATTCCATCCGCTGGGTGCGCAGGAAGAACTGCACGAGTTCCTCCTGTCCGACCTGGCCGGCCGGGCTTGCGACCTCGACCAACTCCTCGATCAGGCTGGGGAACTTTTCGCCCGGGATATAGTAATTGGCCCAGCCGAAGTTGCAGTAGCGATGGAGAATCTTGGCGATCGTCTTTTCGAGCGATTCGCGCTTGTTCGTGATCCGTTCCTCGTTCTGTCCCAACTTCGGGTCCTCCGGCTGCCTGCATCGAACGCCGTCGCGAAGCGATCCGGCGGCTCCGAAGTTAGCGCAATCGGGCCTCTACTCCAACCCGCCGATCAGGCGGATTTTTCCTGTTTGCCGTGGGCTGCCGCCGCGGGATCCTGCGCGCTTGGCGGTTGCGTGATCGCGGGAGCTTGCGCCGGACCCGGCTCTTCGACCCAAAGCAGCTTGTGGTAATCGAAGCGCGAGCTCTCGATCACGTTGAACTTGATAATCTCGAAATAGGGCGAGAGGTCGAAGTCGCGCGGCGTCGTGAGCGTCGGCGAAACCATCCGCAGCAGATGCGACGGCTGGGCTTTGTGCACGAAGCGCTCGAGCCAGGCGTAGCGGCTCGGCGTCGCTTCCATCCCGTGCGGCAGCGGTTCGTAGCGCGGGACGATCGGAAAGCGCACGCGGCGGAAACATTCGGCGATCAAGCTGGTGCAAATTACCCGCGTCGGGTCGCCGCTGCCGAATTCGAGCGCCTGACGCCGCCAGCGCGCCGGCACGATACTCACCGGCAGGAAGTAGCGGGCGAGGTCCAGCAGGTTTTTCAAATCGTAAGTGTTGCCGACGTTATCGAGCGCGTGACCGACTACGAGGCGCTGGTCGGCCGCGGTCAACTGATGGGGCCGGCAGATGCGGATGTTGAAGTTGCGATACTTGCTCAGCGGCACCAATACTACGCCGCTTTCGAGTAGCGCCTCGACCAGGAGGTAGTTCGCTTCATCGCCGAATTTCTCGATTAGCTCGCGGCGCAGCTCGGGCGATCGATGGAGTGCCTCGTCGCCCACGTACAGCGCCGAGTGCGACCACGAGCTCTGCGACAGGTACTTCATCACCTCGCTGATGCGCTCGTTGCCCTCGACCAGCAGCACGTCGCCCTTGCGGATGTATTTGTGCAGTTGGGTCAGGTCATTTGGGATGCGCAGGGTGTAGCGCGCGACCGGCTTGGTCAGCAGCACCGTTGCCAGATCGACCAATTTGCGCAGCAAGTATGAAAACGGATTAAGCCGAGCGAATCTCGTCGCCACTGTAGCCCCAGCCTCGCCGGCGGACGCGCTCCGCCACCGGCCTCCCCCGCCTGCCAAGACTATAGTTGGGCGCCCAAACTCAAGACAACTGGCGCGCGCAACCAGTCGCAACTACGCGCATGACCCGTAAATCGCGATCATTCGACGGGAACGGAACGTAACCTCGACCGGAACGGACCGTTGGCGTCGGGCCGTGAATTATCCCCGAAACGATCCGATGATGCCGTAGAATGGCAGGTTGAGCGTCTGCTGTTCCGGGTCGTCGGTCGTAATCGCGACCTGTCCGCGCAAGGCGCCATCCGGGGTGTCAGGCCGCAGCGACAGCGTAATCTTGTATTCCTTACCCGCTGCGACCGGTTCCACGGTCGCACTCACGTTGCTGCTCGAACTGGTAATTCCCGTAACTTTCACCGGCCGCGTGCCCGCATTGACCAGTCGTACGATACGCAAGGTTCCCTGATGGTGCGGGACGACGCCAAACGAGATCTGGGCCGGCTTCACCGTGAGGTTGCCCTGGACCGTGCCGAAGACCGTGACATCAACCGGAGCGCGGCTCGTCTCGACCTTGATGGTGTCGTCAAAAGCCCCGACCGGCATCGTCTTGAGCAGCGCCACGGTGAGTACAGCGCCCGGTTTGCCGTCAGTCCGCGGCGCCGCGGTCACGCTGATATCGGAGTTCGCATGCGAGATCGATTTGACCTGGAAGTTCTGGGCCGCCTTCGCATCCTGCGCCGCCACGAGGTCGTTCAAAGTCACCTGCCGCGACGGATTGCTACCTTGCTTGACGTCGCCAAAGGCGACCTGCGCGGGGGCAGCCTCGACCTGTACTTTCACGTCGCCTTTGAGCTGGAGCACGATCTCTTTCGCGGCGGGATCATTGGTCCCGACCGTGATCGTCCGGGTCGCCGGCCCGTTGTCGAAGCGCGTGTCGAAGGAGACCGCAATGTCCGAATCCTCACCCGGCGCGACTTCGCTTTTCGTCGGCTTCGCCGCGGTGCATCCGCACGAGGTCTGGACGCCACCGATCAGCAGCGTGCCGGTTCCGGCATTGTGAATCTTGAAGACGTGCGCGACCGGCACCGCGTTGAGCACCGTCCCAAAATCGTAAACTTTATCCTTGATCTCCGCCTTGGGAGTTCCGCTGGCAGTCGCGCCGCTGATTCCTTGCAACCCGTTGGGTCCGCTGGAGGGCGCGCCTGAGCCCGAAGTTGCACTCGACGCCGGTCCCGAACCGAGCCCGCCCACCGGCAGATCCGACGATTGCGCCGCGGCAATGCTGACTGTCGCCAAGGCGATGACCATTGCCGCTATCGTTCTGGAGGCACCGCCGCGAATGAATCGAAGATAAAAAGACATCGGTCTCATTTAAGCTTAATCGATTGGGACTTAGAACCGGTCTGGATCACCGATCCGACGGCCGACCTACGCGATGCGGGCCGACCCATGCGCCGCGCGCGCCGTTCACGACGCCTTGGCGGTGGGCCGTTCGATCGCTTCCGGCGCCGCCGGCGCGTTCTCGTAACGCTTGAGGAAATCGGTCGCGAAGTGGCCGCGTTTGAAATCCGCATCTTCCAGGATCTTCAGGTGCAGCGGAATGTTGGTGCGAATGCCATCGATTACGTATTCGCGCAGAGCAGCTTTGCTGCGCACGATTGCGAGATCCCGACTGTCAGCATGCACAATCAGCTTCGCGACCAACGGATCGTAATGCACCGGCACCCGATACCCATCGTACAACGCGGTTTCGACGCGCACTCCGAGGCCGCCCGGCGCGTGATGGTTGCTGACTATGCCCGGCGACGGCAGATGGGTGTTGGGGTCCTCGGCGTAAATCCGGCACTCGATCGCGGCGCCGTCGATTTCGACTTGCCGCTGCTTGATTCCCATCGGCTCGCCGGCCGCAATCCGGATGCTCTCTTTGACCAGGTCGGTTGACGTCACCATCTCGGTCACGCCGTGCTCGACCTGGATCCGCGTGTTCATTTCGATGAAGTAGAATTGACCGTCGTCGGCCAACAGAAACTCAACGGTGCCGACGTTCGAATAGCCTACGACGGTGGCCGCGCGCACCGCCGCCTTGCCCATCTTCTCGCGCAGGCGCTTGGTCATTACAGGGCATGGCGCCTCTTCGAGCACCTTCTGATGACGACGTTGAATGGAGCAATCGCGCTCGCCCAGATGGATTACGTTGCGATTGTTGTCGGCGAGTATCTGAAATTCGACGTGACGGGCGCGCTCGAGATACTTCTCCAGGTACATCGTGCGCGAGCCGAAGGCCGCTTCGCTCTCACCGCGCGCGAGCGGAAACAGCCGCGTCAGTTCCTGCAGATCGCGCGCGACGCGCATACCCTTGCCGCCGCCGCCGGCGGCCGCCTTGATCAACACCGGATAACCGAGCCGCTTGGCATCCGCCTGCGCGTCCTTGAGTTCGGTAACGCCGGTGCCCTCGCTTCCCGGCAGCACCGGGACGCCCGCACGCTTCATGATGCGGCGCGCGCGCGGCTTGTCGCCCATCAAACGTATATGCCGCGCACGCGGCCCGACGAAATTGACGCCCGACCGCCGGCACGCCTCGGCAAAATCGCCGTTCTCGGAGAGAAAGCCGTATCCCGGATGAACCGCGTCGGCGCCGTAGGTCAGCACCGTACTGATGATCGAGGGAATATTGAGGTAACTGTCTTCCGCCGCGGCCGGCCCGATACACACCGCTTCATCCGCCATGCGCACGTGCAAGGCGTCCTTGTCGGCGGTCGAAAATATCGCAATCGTGTCGATTCCGAGTTCCCGGCACGCGCGGATTATGCGGATCGCAATCGTTCCGCGGTTCGCCACCAGCAGTTTCTTGAACATCGTCAGCCTCTCACCCGGTGAGCCCGCACACCGTGCTCAAAGCTCCCACACTCTAATTTTCGCACTCCCCGCATCGTACTTAACCGAGATCAAGCACCATCAGCGGTTGCCCGTACTCGATCGGCTGTCCGTTCTCGCACAGGATGCGCGCGATCCGGCCGCCCGCATCGGCTTCGATCTCGTTCATCATCTTCATCGCTTCAATGATGCATAGGGCCTGGCCCTTGCGAACCGAATCGCCTTCTTCGACGAAAGGTTCCGAATCGGGCGAGGCGGCGCGGTAGAACGTCCCCACCATCGGACTCTCGATGAGCTTTTGATTTTCCGTCAACACCGGCGGTTCCGCATCGCGCGCACCGTTGGCCGATGGCCCGGCTGCCTTCTTTGCCTTCGACGGATGGGGCGTAGGGGTCGGGGCAGCCGTGATTGGCGCGACTGCCGGAAGCGGCGCGATCGCATGCGCGGCGGCGCCCGCCCGCACCAATCGCACCTTGCCCTTTTTGTCTTCGATCTCGAGCTCGACCAGTCCGAAATCCTGCATCAGCGCGAGTAATGTCTTTAGTTCCCTGACTTCCATCGATTACCTTGAGCTCAATTCCATCCACATGCCCGCGGAGATTGCTGGCACTCCACCCTACCCCAGAGGCGCGCGGCTTCGCCTGTCACGTTTTCGCCCTTCGCGCATCTATAAGGTTGCGCGCCGCCCGCAACGCGATCAGGTAACCGTCCGCACCGAATCCCATTATCCGCCCCACCGCTATGTCCGCGATAGTCGAATGATGACGAAATGGCTCACGTTTATAGACGTTTGAGAGGTGCATTTCGATACATTCCACGCCAGTCGCCAGGATCACATCGCGAATCGCGACACTGGTATGGGTATAAGCGGCGGGATTAATGATCAGCAGATCGATACGACCGCGCGCGGCCTGGATGCGATCGACAATGGCGCCTTCGCTATTGGATTGAAAGGTCTCGAGCGCCAACCCCAGCTCGCGCGCCAGCCCGTTTAGTTGAGCGTCGATCTGGCTGAGCGTCGTACTGCCGTAAACCGCCGGCTCGCGCTCGCCCAACAGGTTCAGATTCGGCCCGTGCACCACCAGCACTGCGGGCGTTACGCGGCGCGCGTCAGGTTTCGTTATGGGCGCTGATTTTGACCGCGATACCATCCCAAGGTGTTCCTTGCGAAATTCAATCCTACGGATTGTACCGTTTCAAGCCGGTCACCGCATCCCTGTCCACTGCGTCCATCCACAGCCAATTTGACTCCTTGGCGTTTTTCATCGGCGCGGGCGCCATGGCTCTGAAATTAGAAATGGTTGCCGCGGAGGAAAGATTTCAAGCGCAAATCTCTTGGCAAACCGGCGCGAAAAGTTAGACAATCGCGCCACTGAACAAGCTCGCTTTGCTTGAGGGAGGAAACTATGAAGTTTGGCCTGCTTTACGAAATGGAAACGCCGCGCCCGTGGCACGAGCGCAGCGAATACAACGTCTATTGGGAAGCGCTCGCCCAGATTGAACTCGCCGACCGCATCGGGATGGACTACGTCTGGGAGGTCGAGCATCATTTTCTGGAGGAGTACTCCCATAGCCCGGCGCCCGAAGTCTTTTACGGCGCCGTCAGCCAGCGCACCAAGAACATCCGCATCGCTCACGGCGTGCGGCTGCTGCCGTTCAAGTTCAACAATCCGATTAAGGTGGCAGAGCAGGCCGCCGTGCTCGATATCATCAGCAACGGCCGGGTGGAACTCGGCACCGGGCGCTCCACCACCGCGCAGGAACTCGACGGCTTCAGCGTCGATTACGATCGCACTCGCGCGGAAGTTCGTGAAGCGCTCGAAATCATTGTGAAGGCCTGGACCGACGATATTCTCGAATTCGACGGCAAACTGATGAAGATTCCGCCGCGGCGCGTCGTGCCCAAGCCGATCCAGAAACCGCATCCGCCCATGTGGATGGCGTGCACGGCGCCCGAGAGCTACGAGATGGCGGGAGATCGCGGACTCGGCGTGCTGAGCTTCAACTTCAACTGGGAGCAGGTCCAGAAGTCGCTCGATTCATATCGCAAGGCTTGCACCAAGCGCAGCGACTTGATCCCCAAGGTGCCGAACGAGAACTTCGCTGCGGTCGCCGTTTGCCACGTATGCGAGAACAAGGAAGACGAGGAAATCGGGCTCGCCGGCGCGCGCTGGTTCTTCAAGAATGTCGCCAAACTGTTCGAGCCGTTGATGGCGAAGAACGAACTCTATTCATACGAATACATCCGCAACGTCTTCGCGCTCGAACAGAATCCGGCGGAAGCCACCGATGCGCAGTTGAAGGATCACGACATGATCGTCGTGGGCAATCCCGACTACGTTAATCGCAAGCTCGAAGCCTTCCAGAAGGCCGGCGTGGACCAGGTCATCTTCTTCAAGCAGGCAGGTCAAATCCCGCATCAGAACATCATGCGATCGCTGCGCCTGATCGGGCAGCACGTGCTGCCCTACTACAACCCGCATCGCGTGGTCGCCGACGATCTTTCGCTTGCGGCCGCGGGTCGCTGACGCCGTCCGGCGGGAGGTTGCGACTTGCAGTCGCAACCTCGCGCAACGCATCGCCATAGCGGCAGGGGCGCGGGCATTCGCCCGCCCCCCTGCCGCTATGGCGCGAACACTCTTCGCGTTGACAGCGAGCGTCGCTATCGACGAAGCTGAG
>DASXFX010000065.1:0-10758 GCA_036489375.1 Binataceae bacterium (SeqCode)
CGCCCACGATGTCGATGATCGAATCGACCGCCCCGACCTCGTGGAAGTGCACGTGGTCGCGCGTCGTGCGATGGACCTTGGCCTCGGCCTCGGCCAATGCCTCGAAGATCGCGGTCGCATCGCGAGTCGCGCGCGGGCTCAAGCCGGCGCGCGCGATCATCGCGAGGATTTCGCCCAAATGGCGCTCCGGTTGCGCCTCGCTCACCTCGACCTCGAACTTGACCGCCGCGATTCCGTTGACTTCCTTGTGGCGGGTCGCGATGCGATAGCCATGCAGCCCGAGCCCGCTCATCGCGCGATCCAGTGCCGTGGCGTCCGCCCCCGCGTCGATCAACGCGCCCACCATCATATCGCCGCTCAGGCCCGAAAATGCGTCGAGATATGCCGTCTTCATGATTCCTGACTTTACATAAGAGTACGCCACAATTATGATCAATGCTTCTATCTCACGGTTGCTGTTGGCGTATGAGGCAAAGGGAGCTGAAGTTTTTTCGCCGTCTCCTGGAAGGGCGCAAACGCGAGATCCTCGACGAAGCCGATCGCGCGCTCGGGAGCATGAACGAAAAGCCTGGAGAGGCCTACGCCGACCCCACTGATCGGGCGACCCTGGAATCCGACCGCGCACTGCTACTGCGTATGCGCGATCGCGAACGCAAGCTGCTGACCAAGATCAATGAAGCCTTCAGCCGGATCGAGAGCGGCGTTTACGGACGTTGCGAGGAATGCGACGACGAGATCGGGATCGAGCGCCTCAAAGCGCGCCCCGTCACCACCCTGTGCATTGCCTGCAAATCTGCCCAGGAAGCTCGCGAACGCGTCGGTACCGCACGTTGAGACACCCGCGCATTCCCAACCCGGCCCCACATTGACAGGTTCAAGATGAAGGTTCGCAAGGCCGTTATCGTCGCGGCAGGGATGGGCACGCGGATGCTCCCCGCGTCCAAGGTGATCCCCAAGGAAATTCTGCCCGTGGTGGATAAGCCGGCCATCCAGATGGTGGTCGAGGAAGCCGTCGCCTCGGGCATCGAGGAAATCATCCTCGTGCTGAGTCCCGGACGAACTACCGTACTCGAGCACTTTCAGACCGCGCCGGAACTTGAACGCTTGCTCGAGCGGCGCCTCAAGCAGGACCTGCTCGAAGTCGTGCGCTACACCAATAGCCTCGCCCGCTTCAGCACCGCCTATCAGCATGAGCCGCTGGGCTTGGGCCACGCCGTATTGCAGTCGCGCGATGCGGTCGGCGATGAGCCCTTTGCCGTCATCCTGCCGGACGATATTTTCGACGGACCGCGGCCGTGCCTCCGTCAACTGATCGATATTGCCGAGCAGGACGACGTGCCGGTGGTGGCGCTGACGCGAGTGCCGCGCAGCGAGCTCTCGAAGTACGGCATCGTCGAGGTCAAGGCGGTGCGTCCGCGGGTTCATCAACTGGTCGGAATGGTCGAGAAGCCGCCGATCGATCAGGCTCCGAGCGATCTCGCGATCATGGGGCGCTACGTGCTGACCCCCGATATCTTTCCGCTGCTCGCAGCGGGCAAGCCCGGCGCGGGCGGTGAAATTCAGCTTACCGACGGATTGCTCGCGCTCTCCGCGCGGCGCAAACTCTATGGCTACGAATTCGAGGGCGTGCGCTATGATCTCGGCGACCGGGTCGGCTTCATCACCGCGCAGATAGGGTTCGGGTTGAAACGAGCTGAGCTGGCTGATAGGTTGCGCGCCTATCTCAAGACGATCCTTTCGTCATAAGATTACTTCCGGCGGTGGGGCAGTAGCTCAGCTGGGAGAGCACTACGTTCGCAACGTAGGGGTCGAGGGTTCAAATCCCTTCTGCTCCACCAATCAATCCACCGCCTTCTGCACCTCTCGGGGAAGCAGCCGAATCATTATGCCGCACGCTCGGTGTGCTGTAGTCTGCCACCGGCTTGCTCGCGTCATAGAAAACTCACGCGATAGGAAATAACCAGATGGAGAAGCAGCACTTCTATCGAGACGCACGCCGGGATCTCACGGGACCATTGCAGGGAATGCGCGTGCTCGAAGCGACCACCAGTTGGGCGGGTCCGATGTGCGGATGTATGTTCGCGGACCTTGGCGCAGACGTCATCAAGGTCGAGGCGACCGAGGGCGAGGTCGGGCGGCGAGTAGGGCCTTTTGTGACCGGCGAGGGCAGTCGCGTCAGCTTCCTGCACGCGACCGTGAATCGCAACAAGCGCAGCTTGACCCTTGATCTGCGGACACCGGCGGGTCGTGATGTTTTCCTGAAGCTGGCCGCGCGATCGGACATCGTCGTGCAGAACTTCCGGCCCGGTACATTCGACAAGTGGGGTATCGGTTACGATGATTGCCGCAAGGTCAAGCCGGATATCGTCTATGTATCGATCAGCGGCTTCGGGCAATTCGGAACTGACCATGATCGTCCCGGCTACGATCCGGTAGCTGAGGCGGCTTCCGGTTTCATGTCGCTCAACGGATCGCCTGATGGCGGCCCGGTCCGTTGCGCGACCTACCTGGGAGACGACCTTGCCGGTTTGCACGGAGCACTTGCCGCGCTCGCCGCCCTACGCCATCGCGACGCGACCGGAGAAGGGCAGCATATAGATGTATCGCTGATGGACTCGATCCAGTTTCAATCGAATGGCTACCTCACACTAGGCGCGATTGGTTATCCGATGCCACGAATCGGGAATCGATCGTTGTTCTCTGCGCCCGTCGATGCCTTCGAATGCGCCGACGGTCATGTCTTCCTGGCGGTCCTGCTGGAACCCCATTGGCGTGCGCTCGCGAAAATAATCGGACGGCCAGACATGGTCAGTGATCCACGCTTCGCGACGATGGCCGCGCGGCATCAGCATCGCGACCAAACTGACGAAGCGGTAAAGGCCTGGATGAAGACGCAATCCGTCGCTGACGTCGAACGCGAATTCGCCAAGGCAGGAATTCCGGCGGCGGCGGTCCGCACCTACGCCGAAGCCGCCGCCAACCCCCACGTGATCGATCGCGATATGTTGCAGCCGATTGAGCAGGAAGATGGCAAGACCGTGCCTCTGACTGGCCCGGCAGCAAAATTTTCGCGCACACCGATTCGAATCCGCACGCGCGCCGCGAAACTGGGTGAGCACACCGACGAGGTTCTGCAGGAGTTGGGGATTGGCCCGGATGAACGCAACAACCTGCGCGCAATGAAGGTAATTTAGAAAAGCAACTAGCCACTCACTCTCACGCAACAATTGTAGCTTTGGTGTGGGGAAGCGAGTCGAGCCTCCCGACAAAAAAATAGTCTTTAGCTCAGCGCGGTAGAATCATATGACCTTAGGCACGCCTGCTGCATTTAGCCGCTGACTTAATGAGAACTATAAGTCGACTACATTTACTGGGTACTTTCTTGCACCCACTTTTTTAGCTTTCGCGGCGCGTCCCATCCATCAGACACATTTCTGTGTTGATAGTGCACGATGAAATGCTGGAGCAGCCAGGCACCAAGTGCCCACACAATCCAAACCGAACCCGAAAGCCATTGCGTGAGACGCCAAAGCGTTAGGCCCATAAAGATGAAGGTGAAATCTTCGGGGACATATTTGGCCGTAGTCTCCGTCAGCGTGCCGGAATCTTTAACTGTTAAAAGAATCCCGAACGTCTCTGCAGCTATGAACATTATGAGAAGCGGCCATAGCATGTACTTGGAGTCCCAAGTGATAGCCACCGCTGAAAGGAGGAACCATGCGAGCCAGTAAACGTTAAACGCCCAGAGTGGAATAAGCATAGTCCTCATCCTCCTACGCTATTTGGAATAACTGACTGTCGTATGACGGCGTCGTCGAAACCCTGAGTCCGCGTTCAACCTCTGGTTAGATAGCGTCGCTTTCTGGTTTCGCAAGGGATGATCGCCACGCCGGTTCATCAGCCTCGCCGGCTTGGCTCTTACTCAGAGCGAAGATCGCCTGCATCCACCGCTCCAGCGCCGCTGCCCGAGTTCTACAGCTTCTTTTGCACAATCTCCAGCGCTGCCGCCCTTACGATAGATCCGCCACCAGCCGCCTGGGTTTGTCGTTCTCTCCCCGCGCAGCTATTGCCGTTCACACAATCGCTCAAGCCCAGCCGCGAGTATTTTTCTTTCAGGTGTAAGTTGTTATCGGATAGGCCGGCAGGTTGATGGCGGTATCCCCTTAAGGATGTCGGAACTCACGACGCACATCTCGGAATTACATTTGCCTCTCTCAGCCGACGACGGCTCCGAGGCGTAGATGAAGGACGGCAGGCCACACGTGAACTTCACCGCCACCAGTCCCCTCCTGTATTGGGGTTGGCAGCACCGTAGTCGCTGGTGACCGATAGTAGCTCTAACCGTGTAGGCCTACTCGCTCAGGTGCTTGCGACACGATCCGCTAATTGCGTTCCATTCCTGTCGCATCTGTCCCCGATCAAAGGATGAGTCCGAGGGATCCGTATCATCGACCCGGCCCTCAGCTTGCTCATCGCGGAAGTATTGATTTGCGTGTCTCCAATCCGCGTCCGTGCAACCATCCCCTGGTCTGGGCCCGCCGGCGATGACGTTCGACTGGGCCTTCGAGGCGCATCCATTCGCCCACAGTATTGCGATCGCGATTGCGACCCACGCGAATCGACTCAGTCTCAAGCGCCAACAGCCGAACGGATGAATGAGTCGCTCCACTTCGTCCGACCCAATCATTTATACAAACGCCGCGCGAGCGGTTCTCTAACTACGTCCATCATCACGAATGAGCAAAGCCGCCCTCAACCCCCGCTTCCTTCGTTCTCCAGGGCACTCAAACTGCACTCGGCTCGGCACATCTCCTTGCTGCAACGCTGAAGGCGACCCTACTCTGAAAGTGCACCCAGCACCTCGAGAACTAACGGAGACATCATTGTGAAGCATTCTTTGAAGACGGCAACTCTCGCTCTTGGCGTCGCGGCATTGTTTGCAACCGTGCCCTTCGCTTTCGCCGATTCTACCGATACCACCAGCTCGAACACCACCACCACCACTGCGGCGCCCGCTCCGGCCGTTGTCTATGCGGCTCCGGTCGTCGTTGCACCCGCCCCGGTCGTCGTCGCGCCCGTGGAACCATCCACCTCGACCGTTGAGCATTCAGCGTCGTCCTCGAATTCGAACGACAGCTCGCCCAACGGCGACTCCAGCAGCGAGCATTCCTCGAGCACCAAAACCAGCAGCTACTAAGACCGTGTTTCGCCTGGTGGCGGCAGCCCTGTTCGACGCCTAACGACGTTGCGCGGGCTGCCGCTCTGATTTGCGCTCGCTCCCCCTATCGACGCTCTTCTGCCGACGCTCCACAAAACAACCTCGTTCCGGTCCCGGTTGATGCGTCCCCGCGCCCCGATTACCTTCTAGGACGAAATCCCTCTTGAATGGTTTCCACCTATTCCTGAGCCGGAAATCCCAGGAGTGACGCATGCCCGCAAAAACGTGGGAAGAAGCGCAGGTTCAAGGGGCTATCGCCAACCGCAACCTCTTGCAGGGCGATTCAACCGACCTCAAAAACCTCTATTCGCACTCCGACGATGTCACCGTCTTCGGCGGCTTCGGCGGTAACGAGCGCGGATGGAAGGAGCTCGGCCCGCGCCTCGATTGGGCCGCCGCGCATTTCGCCGGAGGCTCTTACGAACGCGAGATTTTGAGTGCCGTCGAGGGTGCCGATCTCGCCTACATCGTCAGCATCGAGACCAATCGCGTGCGCGAAGTCGGGAAATCCGTGGAGGATATGCTGGTCTTGCGCGTCACCGAGATTTTTCGCCGCGAGGACGGCGCGTGGCGCTTGATGCATCGTCACGCCGACCCCCAGGTTAACAAAATACCCGGCTAGCCGACCGCCCCAATCTCGTAAGTGATCGCCGTTCCGATGCGCCGCGCCAGCTCGAACAGCTTCAACATTGGCCCGAATAGCGCGTCGTGTTCGACCGCGTAGGATAGCGCCGGCTCTGGCCGGTATTGCGACTCCTCGCCGAAATCATCGAGCGTGTCCGCCGCCCCATCCTGATGCGGAAAGATCAGCCGCAGCCGTTCGACCGCACTCGGCACGTCCAGCTCCATGATCCGCGCCAGGATGTCGTCGCGGGACACCCCCAGTTGCGGACTGAAACTCGGAATCTCCGTCGCCAGGATGCAGATGCGTTGAATCACCGCCACCCTGATTCCGTGCAGCAGGATCAACCGCCGCCGCTGCACCGTCTCGTTCGGCTCGATCGCCTCCAGCAGCCACAGTTGATCCGCCTGCAGCCGCCGCACCAGCCGCGCCAGCCGATCGTATCTATCCAGCCGCTCGGTCAGCCGCGCCAGTTCTCGCAATGCCTTCACTCGCGCCGGACGCCGCGCCCGTCCCGCCCCGTTCAGCCACATCGCCGGATTGAGCGTGTTCACGTACGCCCGCAGCACGTCGATCTCCGTGCGATCGATCGCCGCCGCCACCATCTGTAGCGATCGCCCAAAGCGCGCCGACCGTCCGCGCATCGCTTGGAACAGCTCCGGGTCCTTCGAGACCGCCCGCCCGATTCCAAACAGCGTGACCGCCATGAAGCCCAGTTGCTGCAGAATCGCGTTGTTGGTTATCGCCCTCAACTGCGCCGGATGTTCGATCTTCGACGGCCGCCCCCATTCCTCCGCCTCGCGCGCCACCGGCCGCGACCCTGTCCGATACAGCAGGTTCGTCCCGAACAGGCTCAGCAACTCCGCGTAGTCCGGATCGTCCACCAGGTTGGTGAATTCCTGCTGCACCGTCGCGAAGAATTCCGCCGTATAATCCGGCGCCGCGTAAATCGGATCGTTGCCGGTCTCGTCGCTCACATCGAACGCGAAGGCGACGATCTCCCTGATGCTCGCGGTTGCTCCCGCCGGTGTCAGGAATTGCAGATAGCCGTCGCCCCCCTGGAAACTGATTTCCTCTTTGACCCGCACCCTGCGCCGCTCGAACTCCGCCCGGCTCGTCGGCGGTGCCGCATAGCGCAAGCGATCCGCGAGCGTCAGCGGATGCCCTCCGCGCCCGATCGAATCCCCGTGCGTGTTGAACAGTATCGCTTCGAGCTTGCTCAGCCCGTGCCGCTCCAGCAGTTGCGCAATCCGCAGCCGCAACCGCTCGATCCGAAACGTCGCCGGCATCTGCCCGATAAATCGCCCCGAATCGGAAAACCCGAATTGCACCGCCACCCGCCCTTGCCGCTCCAGGTACGCGCGATAATGCGGGCTCTTCAGCGCCTCCTCGATCACCCGCTCGCCCCGCTCGAACGCCTCTTCGGTCTCGAACAGCGGCGAAATCTCCACCCGCTCTTCGACCCCGAACAGCCGCGCATAATACAGCGCCGCCAACAGCGTGAAGCCGGTCTCCGTCTCCGCGATCAAAAACCGGATCGGCGTCTCCGCGTCGATAAACTTGACGATCTGCGCCACCACCATCATCAGCCGCTTGGCCGACGCGCGCTCTTCCATCAACGATCGAAAGCTCACCGACAGCGGCCGCACCCGCCCCAGCAGATCGTTGATCGTGTTGAAGTACGATCGCCGATTCGCCGGATCGTTCGGCTCCGTCTCGAGTCCCACCTGCCGCCGCGCCGCGTTATGCAGTTGCGAGGAGTTCAGCCGCACGTGGATATGCGCCAGCCCCAGCCCATGCGTTTTCAGGCTCGCGCGTAGCACCAACAGCCCCTCGCGCGCCGCATCATCGGGCGCCACTCCCAGCGCCGCTTCGATTAGCGCGACGATCGGCGCAGTCTCCACCAACGCCTTCTCGCGCCCCGCTACCATCGCCCGCCCGAATGCCGCCGTTTGCGTCGAGTCGCGCTCCGCCGCCGCCAGCAATTCCCGCTGACGCCGCACGGTCGCCGCCGCCGTCGCCAGCATCGCGCCGATCGGTTCAATCGCCCGCAGGAAATCCCCGCTCGCCGCCCGCTCCAGCGCTTCCGCCTTGCCGCGATAGCGCTCGATCATTGCGAGCTTGTCGCTCAGCCGCGCCGCGATCGTCCGCGTCCACGTCATGTCGGTGCGCCCGTCCTGGTCGTACCCCACCCACGACGCGAGCGTCACCAGCCGCGGTGCGAGCAGGGTCCATTGCTCCGGCCAATGCTCGCGCGCCACCCGCAGCGCCGTCCGCTGGACGTTCTCGATCGCGTCATGCGCGTGAGCGAGCGCCTCCGTCACCCACGCGTGCTCCACTTCGAGCGTCAGTTCCGCCGGCGGCCGATGTTCCGCGCGCCGCGCCGCCTCCATCCGCTCCGCGCGTCCCGCCGCATCGAGTGCCTCTCCCGCGACCGTCTGCCCGGTCGCGATTTCGGCCAGGCTCCGCGCCAGCTCCAGCGTGATCGAAAACGTCGGATGAGCCGTGAACACCACGCCAAATGCCGCCCGCTCGACCGCCGCGCGAAACTCTTCGAAGCCGCCCTTGCGCGCCTCACGTTCAATCAGTTCGGTGATCTTTTGATGGTTCGCCGCGACCGCGGTCTCGCCCAGGTAATGCGCCAGGCGCTCGGCCCGATCGCCAAACGCCTCTGCTGTCAGCCGCTGCACCAGGTCTTCGAGCCCCTGTAGCGTGATCTCGCGCCGATCCACCCGCAGGGTCAGATCCAATGCGAACAGCAGGATTGGATTGCTTAACGGGTCGGCCGCCGCCTGCGCCCGCACCCGGTTCAGAATCGATACCAGTGTAACCGTATCGATAGAGCCAGGCTGATTGAGGTCGGTGGCCGTCGCCTGAGTTCCGGCGGTAGCCATTGCCGCTTACTTCGCGAACTGGGTGATTGGAATCGATAGCGCCGTCGCCGCCACCGTCGCCTGAAAATGCGCCTTGAACGCCTCGCTGCCGAGCTTCGTGCACGACGCCACCTTCGCCAGCAACGGCTCCTCCAGGTCGCGCCCCTCCAGCCGAATCATGTACGACCGCGCCACGTGGTACGACTCCGTCGAGACATCCACCATCCGCACCCGGATGCGACCCGTCGCCGGATCGAGCAGGTCCGCCAGGTCCACCGGCGTCACCCGCCCGCTCGTGATCGCGATCAGCGCGCCCGATCCGCCGTCCAGCAGATAGCGCACCGCGCCGTAACCGAGCGTCCGCGTGTATTCAGTGTCGAACGGCACCGGCTTCGCACAACGCAACTCGTAGCCGATATCCTTCGCCACCACGTTCGCGCTCACGCCGAGTTCCTTCAGCGCCGCGCGCACCCGATCGCGCAAGACCATTCCGAGCGGCACGTCGGCCAGACTCACATGCCCATACGCGTCGCGCTGAATTCCCGGCCCCGCCGGCAGCGAAGCCGGATCGATCCGCTCCACGATTCCCTCGGCCACCACCGCGACGCCGTTGTCATGGCCCATCGATCGCCGCTTGACGATCGCTCCGACGATCGTATCGACCGCCAGCGACAGGTCGAAATTCGCTCCGTGAAATTCTTCCGGAATTACCGCCAGCGTCGCCCCCGCCGATCGGCACATCGCCAGCGCGAGCGACCCCGCCTTGCGCCCCATCGTCACCACCACGTACCAGCGACCGGTCGTGCGCGCGTCCTCCATCAGCGATTCCACGATCGCCGCGCCCGCGCTCCGTGCGGTCTCGAAACCGAAAGTCGGCGCGTTCTCCGGCAGCGGCAGATCGTTGTCGATCGTCTTCGGCACCGTCACCACTCCGATCCGCCCTTCCGTGCGCTCTGCGATCTTCGCCGCGCCAAAGGTCGTGTCGTCGCCGCCGATACAGACCAGGTAACGCACCCCCAGCCGCGTCAGCGTCTCCACCACATTCTGCAGGCTCCGCTCGTCGCGCGCCGGATTCGTCCGCGAGGTCAGCAGGATCGACCCGCCCGTGAAATGAATCCGGCTGACGTCGGGGATGTGCAGCTCCACCGTATGCGTCGCGTCGCCTTCCACCAGCCAGCGATAGCCCTCGCGCAATCCGATCACACGCAAGCCGCAGTTGATCGCCTCGATCGTCGCCGATGCGATTACGCCGTTGATACCGGGAGCCGGTCCGCCCCCCACCAGGATGGCCAGCGTCTCTTTCGCCGCACTCATTGGGAACCTCGCACGCCCATTGAACTATCACGCGCGCAAAAACGAACGAAGCAGGGAACGACCTCCCCGCCTAGCCGAAGCAGACTCCCTGGAGTCCTTTCAGCGGGGAGGAACCTTTACCGACTCCCTGCGATCACAAGATGACACCGCTCTTAAGCACCGCAGCCTTTGGTCCCGCGATTTTTTCTTTTCAAATCAACCCCATCCGTCACGGATGGATGTCGGCGCTGCGCTTGAACCGCCGCACGTGAATCTCCTTCTCCCGCTTGCGCTTTTGCGCGATATCGTAAGCCGACTGCATCCGCATCAGCGTGTCCATCTTCACCCCAAACGCCTTCTCGATCCGCAGCGCCATCTCACCGGAAAGAGAAGCCCTGCCGTTAAGCAAACTGGACAGGGTAGGGCGGGAAACGCGCAGCGCCGCGGCCGCCGCCGTCACCGACAGCCCGGCGGGTCCAACAATTTCCGTCCGGATAGAGTCGCCCGGATGCGGCGGATCTTTTATATGCATTTTGCTTCCGATCTCCCCGCCTCACCACGGCGCAGGACCCGCGATCATCCCCGTATCCGGATTCAGCCGCAGCTTGGGCGCCAGCGGCAAAAAACTGAAATTGAACATCGCGTTGATCGGATTCGCCTTCAAGTCGAACGAATGCGGATCGCCCAGCCGTCCCAGCTTCCAGTTGTCCTCGATAAACCGCAGCACCGACGTCTGATCCGTCACCGTGTGA
>DASXFX010000111.1:0-10419 GCA_036489375.1 Binataceae bacterium (SeqCode)
GGATGCTCGTACATATGCACGTTCATCGCAGGCGCGAACGCAATCGGACATTGCGCCGCTAGCAGAACGGTGGTGACGATATCGTCGGCAATACCGGCGGCCGCCTTGGCAATGAGATTGGCGCTCGCGGGCGCGATAACGATCGCGTCGGCGCTATCGGCCAGCCGGATGTGGCCGATCTCGGACTCTTGGGTCAGGCTGAACGTTTCTGTTGCGACCGGATTGAGGCTGAGGGTTTGCAGCGTTAGCGGAGTGATGAATTCGGTCGCGTTGCGCGTCATCATCACGCGAACTTTCGCGCCGCGATTTATCAGCAGGCGCACTAGTTCGGCAGCTTTGTAAGCGGCGATCCCACCGCTCACGCCAACGACAATCGTTTTGTCCTTGAGAATGGACATCGTGAGGAGATTCTAGCCATGGAGTCGCAGGAATGAAAATCCCCGGCGAAGGGAGGCGAGAGCACGGCAGAAAGCCTGAGAAGCTGAACCGTTACGGAGCTTTCAGCTCTCCCGCGCGTGAATCCACGGACGGTGAGATCAGCGTTCGAGTTCGCCCGAGATGAACTTCTCGACGCGGTCGCGGGCGATGTCGTCGGGAATCTGGCGCGGCGGATGCTTCATCGTGTAGGCGGAGATGGAGTAGAGCGGACCGCCGATTTTGCGGTCGCGCGCCAGCTTCAGACATCGAATCGCGTCGATGACAACGCCGCCAGAGTTAGGCGAATCCTGTACTGACATCCGCAATTCGAGCTCGATCGGGATACCCGCGAATCCTTCGCCCTCGATGCGCAGGAAGCAGACCTTGTTGTCGTTCTGCCACGGGATGTAGTCGGACGGCCCGATGTGGACGTCAACGTCGGGCATCCGCTCGGGCAGGTTGCTCTGCACGGCCTCGGTCTTGGAGGTGCGCTTGGAGCCGAGGCGGGCGCGATCGAGCATATTGAGGAAGTCGGTGTTGCCGCCGGTATTGAGCTGATAGGTGTGCTTCAGCTTGATGCCGCGATCGGCGAACAGCTTCATGATGGTGCGATGGAGGATGGTCGATCCGAGCTGCGATTTCACGTCGTCGCCGACGACCGGAATCTTGCGTTCGGTGAACTCCGCAGCCCATTTTTCGTTCGAGACGATAAACACGGGCATGCAGTTGAGCAGGCTGACGCCGGTCTCCATGCAGGCGCGGGCGTAGCGTTCGACCGCCTTCTGGCTGCCGACGGGCAGATAACAGAGCATCACTTCGGCGCCGCTCTCGCGCAACCGCTTCTCGATATCGACCGGCTTCGCGTTCGCCGGCAGGAAGGTCCGATCTGCCGGGTACGAGCTCATATGCGGTGCGATACCATCGTGGATCTCGCCCATATCCACGGTGACGCCGTAGGACGGCAGATCACGCCATATGGTGACGGTGTTATTGGGCTGCGAGAAACAGGCATCTTCCAGCGGACGGTCGATCTTGCGCGAATCGACGTCGAACGCACATGCCACCTCGATGTCCCCGGGGACGTAGCCGCCGAGGTCATAATGCATCAGGCCCACGGGCTTTTGCCGCGCACCATCGGTCGCATGTTTATAGAATTCAAGACCCTGGAGCAGGGAGGATGCACAGTTACCCACCCCGACGATTGCGATCCGAATCTTCGACATTTCCCTCTTCAGTTTGCCGTTGGC
Source organism: Binataceae bacterium (SeqCode) (assembly GCA_036489375.1). Classification (GTDB taxonomy): domain Bacteria; phylum Desulfobacterota; class Binatia; order Binatales; family Binataceae; genus JADMIL01. The sequence goes on from DASXFX010000111.1 coordinate 1,665, forward strand.
GCTTCCTGCGTCAGTAACCCTGAGCCGTGGACTCGAACTGCGCTTCGCGCGCATAACGAGGTCCGGCAAACGTTAAGTTTTTATAGGACCGTAACAACAAAGTAAATTACGCCAGCTAATGCCTGTGCACAGAGCGCACTTTGCGAATCGAGCTTCCGATGTGGATACTTTCGCTGCTGCGTCCCCAGCGGTTGTCCTCTGCGGCCCCACACCACAGTAGTGCGCATCATAAGCCGGATTGGCGTCGGAAGCGACCCCTGCGCGGAATTATCAAGTGACTTTGAACGGGAAAGGAGCGGCTTTTTGTCGCGTTGGTGACAGTTACTCGTGCGTAATCAGATGTGCTCGATTATTTCCCGAGCGAACTCGCCAACGAATTCCTCGAAGCCGTCCATTGGCGGATTCAGGATGATTTGATCGAGGCCCGCCCGTTCCAATGCGCGCAACTGTTCGATCAACTGATCGCGCGGACCGATCATCGTCGTCGCGCGGATGGTCTCTGCGGTGACGAAGCGGCGCTCGCGTTCGGGTACGAACGTGCAATGGCCGTTGTGCAATTCGAGGTAATGCTCCTCGGGCGGTCCGGGCAAGTGGGCGATGTAATCGGCGTAGCCGTCGTAAATTACGCGCGCGTCGGCGGGCAGCGATCGCGGTTTGGCATAGCCGGCGGCGATCGCATGCAGGCAGGTGATTACCCAGGGACCGACCATTTGACGCACGCGCGGCGAATCGATCGCTTCGCCCGGCCGAGTCACCAACACCTGGGTCAAGGAAACGCAGGGCAGCCGCTCTGCGAGTTCGCGGCCGGCGGTACGCGCCCCTTCCTCGGCGTGGCGAAAGACCGCCTGCAGCCGTTCCGGGGTGGCGACGCCGGTGGTGATGATGCCGTCGCCGAATTCGCCTGCGATGCCGAGCGTTCGCGGTCCGTTCGCGGCAACATAGAGCGGTATCGCGTCGTCGAGATTGATGAAGCGCCGATCACGATGGAGGTAGCGGATTTTGCGGCTCAAGCCTTCGGTCTTGTAGGTCGCCTCGCCGTGCTTGAGGAGATCGCGGATGACGCGCGTCTGCTCGCGAAAGTCGGCAAAGCGCACCGGCGGCAAGCCCATCACGCGGCGCCCGGTATGGCCGGTACCGAAGCCCAGCAGCACGCGCCCCGGTGCGATTTCGTTGATCGTCGCGATTGAATGCACGGTGACCGGCGGGATCCGGTTCGAGGCGACCGAGATGCCGGTTGCGAGCTTGATCTTCTTCGAGTTGACGGCGGCCAGCGCCATGCATGCGTACACATCGCCCCATATCATCTGGGAATCGGCGAACCATGCGTGAGTGAAGCCCCGCTCCTCGATTAGCCTGGTATCGCTGATCGCGCGTTGGGGCTTGGTGAATATGAGGGTGCCGAATTCCATAGCCTGTTATCACTCTCTATTGCCAGTGGCGGAGGGGCGAACCGTGGTAGCGCATGCGGGGCCGAATCAGACGATTATCGGCCGACTGCTCGAGGCTGTGAGCGATCCATCCTGCCGCCCTGCCCATCGCGAAGATCGCCGCGGGCATCCCTCGTGGAAAGCCGACCATGCGGACGCATACGGTTAGATAGAAATCGAGATTGGGGCGAAGGCGGGCGCGCTTCCAAACCGCTTCCTCGAACTTGAGTGCGGTCTCGAACAGCTTGCGCCCCTTGCGTTTGGCGGTCGCACGAGCGACCCGTTTGAGCAGCACCGCACGGGGATCGCCACTCGGATAAATGGTGTGTCCGAAACCGGGCGGCAGCGAATGTTTGGCGCCGAAGGCGTCGAGCGCCTGCTCGATGCGAGTACCCGCATCGAGCTCGGCGAACATGCTTTCGATGCGATCGCAGGCGCCACCGTGAATCGGTCCCGAGAGCGAGCATAGCGCCGCCAGCACCGAAGCATAGAGATCCGCGCCGGTGCTGGCGACGACGCGGGCGGCAAAGGTGGAGGCGTTGAGCTCGTGCTCGGCGCACGCGACGAGCACGCGATCGAGCGCCTCGCGATCGGCCGCGGCGGGGTCGGCGAGCACGCGCCCGCAAAGCCGCGCGGCCATTCCGCCGTCTCCGCCGGCGGCGCGTGAAGCGCCGCCGGCGGAGACGCCGCCCTCGTGCGCCAGCGGCGCGAGTCCCAGCGGTAGCACCGTGATGATCATGCGGGCCTGGTCGATGCGCGAGCGCGCCGGCAGGCGATGCTCGGCGGCGGCCAGGCTCGGCATCATCACGGCGAGGCGCAGCAGCGGCGGCGCGTCAGCGCCGACGGCTGCGAGCGCGGCAACGACCGGCGCCGGTAGGCGCGCGGCGGCGATGCCGTCGCGCAGGTGATCGATCTCCTCGGGCCGCGGCCGCTCGCCACTCCATAGCAGGAGGCAGACCTCCTCGAACGAGGCGTGTTCGACTAGTTCTTCGATCGGGTAGCCGCGATAAGCGAGTTTGCCTTCGATGATCGAGCTAACTGCGGATTCGGCGACGATGACGCCGGTGGAAGATCCGTCGCTGGGCGGTTGCGCCACTGTTACCCAGGAGGACGCGTCGGGCAGCGATCGCGCGCGCACGCCGCGCTCCGGCGCAATCACTCCGCGCAGCGCCTCGATATCGGCGCGGCGATACAGCGCTTGACGCCCAACCTTGCGACGGTAGCTTTTGAGCCATCCGCGACTGACGTAGGCGTACAGTGTGCCCAGCTTGACGCCTAATTGCGCCGCCGCCTCGCCCGCCGTGAGCATCTGGGCTCCAGAGTTCGTCGGATGAGCCGCCACGTCGCTCATCACGCCATCATGGCCGCCTTGCGTCAAGTATTCGAGGGCGTCAATCGTTGCGCAGCGACGGGCACTGAAAGACTTTGACGGGAGCGGCCCGGCAATCGTATTAATAAGTGCTGGAGGCACCGACCACGATGAAAGCGATCGCCAAAACCAAACCTGAACTCGGCGTCGAAATCGTCGACGTCCCCGTGCCCAAGCCCGGTGCCGAGGAGCTGCTGGTCAAGGTTGCAGCCTGTGGCATCTGCGGCTCCGACCTTCATATCTATCTGTGGGAGCTTGGGGCCGAGCGTGCGGTACCCTCGATGCCCGCGGTGATCGGCCATGAGCCGGCTGGTGAGGTGGTCGAAGTCGGTAAGGGTGTGACCGGATTCAAGGTCGGCGATCACGTTGCACTTGATCCGTTCGGGCCGTGCGGACGCTGCCCGGCGTGCACTTCGGGGCGCTTCAATTTTTGCCATACTCCGGGGCGCCTAGGTGGGGCATTTGCCGAATACTCGATCGCGCCCGTGCGCAATTCGTGGGTCGTCCCGAAGGCGATGGACATGGAGCAGGCCGCGATGCTCGAGCCTTTCGCGACGGGTCTGCATGCGATTGAGGAATCGTCGCTCGCAGCCGGCGACAGCGCGGTGATCGAAGGGCCCGGCCCGATCGGCTTGTGCACCGCGCTCGCGGCGCGCGCGCTCGGTCTGTCTTCGATCGTGATCACCGGCTTGGCCGCCGACGCGGAGCGGCTGGCACTGGCGCGCGAGATGGGCTTCAAAACCGTATGCGCTTCCGACCGCGATTGGGTCGATCAGGTGCGGGCGCTGGTCCCTGAGCATGGCGCGGACGTGGTCTTCGACGCGGCCGGCTTCCTCGATTCAGTGCGACACCTGGTCAAACGCGGCGGTGAGGTGGTCGAACTCGGATGGCCCGCGCGCGATATTCCGAGCGCCGAGATGCGATCGCTCTTTTTTCACGGCGTCAAGATCATCCCCTCGCGGGTGCGGATGCCCGAGACCTGGCGGCGCGCGGTCGCGATGGTGGCGAGCGGCGCGATCGATATGAAGCCGATGATCACGCATCGTTTCGATCTCGATCACGGGGTCGAGGCGTTCGAATTGCTGCGCAATCGCAAGGGCGTCAAAGCGTTGATCATGCCTCAACTATAAAGCCGGATGTACAGCATTGGATTGTCTGCGAACTAGGTATTGAAGTGAGTTAGCACATTAATAGGATTATGCAGTTACATCGTTACCACTCGGGGTGAACTGACTATGAGAAACGGATTTAAAATCGTTGACACTGATTCTCACTTGATGGAGCCCGAATGGCTCTGGGAGCGTTATATCGAGGATGGCTTCAAGGATCGCGCTCCAAAAATCGGCCGCGCGCCTGACTCCAACCGGCGCACCTTCCTGGTTGAGGGCGAATCGTTCGTGCGCGAAAAGGGTAAGTATCCGATGGCCGCGCCGGCCTTCCTCAGCGCCGTCGCCAAGGCGATGAAGCGCTTCGACACCGCCAAGGAGCAGGGCTTCAGCGCGCAGAGTCGCCTGCACGATATGGATGAGCAGGGCGTCGATGTGCAGATCATGTATCCGACCGTCGCGGGCCAGATGCTCGGACGCGAGTTCCGCGATATCAAGCTGCTCGCGGCGTGCACGCGCGCCTATAACGACTGGGCGTGCGACTACGCTTCGGCCGATCCCAAGCGGCTCAAATGGGCGGCGGGCCTGCCGATGCAGAGCGTGGAAGAAGCAATGAAGGAAGCGCGCCGGGCGGCCGAGAAGGGCTGCGTCAGCTACTACATGCGGCCGAATCCGGTGGGCGGTCATAACCTCTGGGACGACGAGCTGCTGCCGCTATGGGACGAGATCGAACAGATCGGCAAGCCGATCTCGACGCATGAGTCAGCTTCGTCGGCGGTCCCGGGTTTCGGCGATCGGATGGACACGCACGTGAGCGGGCACATCCTGTCGCATCCGTTCGAGGCGATGGCCGCGATGGCGGGCCTCATCTGGTACGGGATCTTCGAGAAATTCCCCAAGCTCAAGGTTATTCATGTCGAGGCCGACGGCGGCTGGGTGCCGTACTGGCTACAAAGGATGGAGCAGCACTGGGATTTCAGCGGCAACGCCGAACATGAGTATCTGAAACTGCGCCCGACTGAGTATTTCAAACGCAACGTATGCGTCGCTTTCCGCGGCGATGAACCGACGATGAAGGCGGCGATCGATCTGGTCGGCGCCGACAACTTCACCTGGGATACCGATTACCCACATCCCGATGGCACTTATCCCTGGGGAATTGAGGCGATGATGAAACAGCCGATTAGCGACGAGGCGCGGCGCAAGATTTTCTGGGACAACGGCGCGCGCACCTTTAACTTGTCCTGAAACTGGAGCTGATCTGACTATCCCGGTTCGTCGATGAAAGAGGTATTTGATGGATTTTGAGTACACGCCGGAGCAGGAAGCCTTTCGCGCGCGAGTGCGTATCTGGCTCGAGCAAAACCTGCCGCCCGATCTATGCATCGACGATCCGATGGACGAACGGATCGCACCCAATCGTGAGATCTTCGAAAAGCGCCGCGCGTGGCAGCACAAACTCGCAGCGGCCGGCTGGGTCGGACTGTCATGGCCGAAGGAATACGGCGGCAGCGAAGCCCATTTGATCGAGCAAGTAATCTTCGACGAGGAATACTTCAAGGCGCGCGCGCCGGTGCTACCGGGCTATTCGGGCGTCAGCCTTTTCGGTCCTACCCTGATGCAATGGGGAACGCCTGAGCAGAAGAGCAAGTACCTGCCGCGGATCCTGCCGGCCGACGACGTCTGGTGCCAGGGTTACTCCGAGCCGGGCGCGGGTTCCGATTTGGCCGGACTGCAGACGCGCGCGGAATTGAAGGGCGACTACTTTGTAATCAACGGTCAGAAGGTCTGGACCTCGGGCGCGCAGTACGCCGACCGCATGTTCCTGCTGGCGCGCACCGACCCTGACGCGCCCAAACACAAGGGCATCAGCTACCTGATCATCGACGACATGAAGAGTGCGGGGGTCGAGGTGCGGCCGCTGGTGGTGATGAACGGGCATCATCATTTCAATGAAGTGTTCTTCGACAATGTCCAGATTCCGAAGGAGAACATCGTCGGTCCACTCAATGAGGGCTGGAAGGTGACTATGACGACGCTCGCCTTCGAGCGCGGGATGGCCGGCGGCGGCGGTCATGCGGAGCAGGTGCGGCGACTCGCGGAATTAGCGCGCACCCTCGAGATCGATGGCCGGCCGGCATGGGACCAGGAATGGGTGCGGCAGGAGCTTTCGCAATTCCTGATCGAATGCGAGGCGGCCAAGTACACGCGCTTGCGATCGCTGACGCGCATGCTCAAGGGCTTGCCCCCCGGCCCCGAAGGCTCGACCTTAAAGTTGGTCGGATCGGAGCTCGGCGTGCGTATCGCACGGTTCGTTAGCGAGTTGCTCGGCAGTTACTCGATTCTGGGCGAGCCGACCGCAAGCGTACCCGACGCGCCGCGCTGGCTGAATCGATTACTCAGTTCGCGCCAATATACTATCGCAGGCGGCACCAGCGAGATTCAACGCAACATCCTCGGTGAGCGCCAGTTAGGCTTGCCGAAGGGATAGCGGTGGCGTCGCCGCCAAACGGCCCGAAATAGCTATTCCGACGGCACGCGGCGGGGCTGCCTATTACATGGCGGCCCGGACTTAGCCGAGGTCGGGACTGATTGGCGCATCGTTCGCCGGGTCCCATCCGACTGAGACCTTCTCATAACGGATGACGGTGGTTACCAGGATACCGACCGACCAGCCGAACATCAGGAGGCCCATCATCGAGATCAGTACTTCCGAGAAGCCTTCGGTTGGCCTCAGGATGGTTCCGTTGAAGCCGAGGCTCGTATAAGAGACGCCGGCGAAGAATATCGAGTCTTCGAAATTGACGAATAATCCGAGCGCGCGGACACATAACCCCCAGAATGCGATTTCGGCGAGATGCAGAGTCAGGAGTTCGATCACGATGATAGTGATCGCGAATTGGCCTCGAAGCAGCTTGCGTCCATGCGTCGCGAAACTAAAGAGACGCGATCGCTCGGAGATGATCAGTACGGTGCCGAACGAGTGAATAACCACCGTCACAACGACGCAGGCGAGATTCCAGCCTATAGTTATGAAGTCCAATTTCATCGCGCACTAATATACGTTCCGGGTCTTCGCTTCCACCTGTACGGCGAAGGCAGAGGGGCCTGTCTCAACTAAAATTCCAGAGTCGGTTCGCTTCCGAGCTTTCAGGTGAGAATGGGGGCGGGCCGCACTTCATACACCTGAAGCGCACTGCCCGAGACGTGGTGCGGAAACGAGTACGCGCGGATCAACGAGTGCTTCCGACGGTGCGATCCTGGCGATCGCCCGAGCGCCACGGCTGCGCCTGGATCTGCGAGGCGTCGCGCGCAGCTTCCGCCGGTGTTGGCGGCTGGACGATCACTTCGCCGATCATGCCGTCCATTTCGTGCGACATGCAGAAGTAGCGATAGGTTCCCGGCAGATCGAAGGTATGACGGAACTTCCCGCCCGGCATCACGTTGCCCGACGAAAACTCGTGCACGTCTGCCGGCAGCGCGACATCGTCGAGCTTGTTTGCTCGCGTGGGATCATCGACTACGGAGTGGCTCACTTCGCCCGTATTAACCCATTCGACGGTCTGGCCGACGCGAATCACGATGCTGTCGGGCTGGTACATCGGTGCGTCGTCGCTCATCTTGACGATAGCGGTAGGGCCGGGCACCGCAGGCGCATCGGGAGGCGTGTCGTTGGTGGAAGTTGCGCGGACCGATGCAGGAGTATCCGGCGGCGTGGCATAGGCCCGCCCCGCGAATTGAGGTGACAGCAGCGAAATCCCTGCGACGAACGCAATACTGCACAGAGACGCGCACACCCCGGGTCCCCCGTCGGAGTTGGTCGCGAATATACGCACTAAAATCAATATGCAAAATTAGTTGATCTTCTGCAATCGATTTCGCATCGGACAAGCAAACTTCCGCGATAACGCTCCCGTTTTCGGGCAGCCGTAAGCGTTGAAATCCAGTGGATCGCTGCGCAAGTACGCGTCAGCAATCGACGGCGCTCATACGGATGCCCGCGCCTCCGCTCGCGGCCGGAGTCAGCCGCTCAGACGGGCTTTGAGGATTTCGTTGAGGACCTTGGGATTGCCCTTGCCGCCCATCGCCTTCATCACCTGGCCGACGAAGAAGCCGTAGAGCTTGTCGCGACCGGCGCGATACTCGGCGACCTTGTCCGGTTCCGTCGCGAGGACCTTGTCGATCGCCGCGGCAATTGCGCCCTCATCGGAGACTTGCACCAGTCCCAACTCGTTGACGACGGCAGCCGCGCCTTTGCCCGACTTGCACATCGCGGCGAATGCGGTCTTTGCGGCGTTGAGGCTTAACGTCGCTTCTTCAACCAGCTTGAGCAGCGCGCCGGATTCGGTCGCGGGGGGCGCCGCTTCGCTCAACGGCTGGCCGCTTTCGTTCACCACCCGCAGCACTTCGGTCATCACCCAATTGGCCGCGGTCTTCTGATTCTTGAGGCCGGCGGCGAGCATCGTTTCGAAGTAATCACCGATTTCGCGATCCTCGGTGAGGACGCCCGCCTCATATTCCGTCAGCCCTATTTCGCGTATAAAGCGCGCGCGTTTTTCCGCCGGCAACTCGGGCATCGCGGACTTGATCTCCTCGATCCATTCGCCAGTCACGCGCAGCGGGGGCAAGTCGGGCTCGGGGAAATAGCGATAGTCGTTGGCGAACTCCTTCGATCGCATCGGGCGCGTCTCCTCGCGCACCGGGTCCCACAAAAGTGTCTCCTGCAGGACGCGGCCGCCCGCCGCGATCGTCTCGATCTGACGCGCGACTTCGTATTCGATCGCCTTCTCGACGAAACGAAACGAATTCAGGTTCTTGATTTCAGTCCTGGTGCCGTATGCGGTCGTATCCTT
>DASXFX010000084.1:0-45142 GCA_036489375.1 Binataceae bacterium (SeqCode)
CGGAATCTCGCGCCTTGGTTCATCAATGGCGGCGGGAGGCGGACGCTGTGATGGTCGGCGCAGCGACCGTGATCGCCGATAACCCGCGCCTCACCTGCCGCACCGAGGGCGGACGCGATCCGGTGCGCATAATTATCGATGGGCGGCTGCGCTCCCCGGCGACTTCAAAGATCTTTCGCCAGCGCTCGTCGGCGCCGACGATCGTCGTCACGACTGCGGCGAATCGTGCGCGTGCCGAACGGCTCTATCATGATCGGCGCGGCTCAGGACGCACCGAGATTGTCGCGGCGAAGGCCGCTGGCAGTAAAATCGATTTGGCCGCGTTGGCGCTCGAGTTCGGCAGCCGCGGGTGGTCCAAAATCCTGCTCGAAGGCGGGGCTAACCTCGCCGGTGCCGCGCTCGCCGCGGGTATCGTCGATCGCGTCACGTTCTTCATCGCCCCGCTCATCCTCGGCGGCGGCCTGGCGGCAGTCGAAGGATTGATATCGCGTACGGTCCGCGACTCGATTCGGCTTGGGCCGCTGCGCGTGACCCAGGTCGGAACCGATCTGATGGTCGAGGCTGAGGTTATCGGCCAACCGTCGCGCAAACGTCGCTAACCGGGCGCGTAAAACATGCCAGCGAAAAGTCGGTTGACGGTAATCGCGGTCTAATACGCTTGAAAGATTTTGCGCTGGCGGATCGCTGGGTGCTAGGATTGAGCTTCGGAGATTGAAAGAAGTGGCCGCAATGGTATTGGAAGACGCCTTCAGCCAGATTCGCGCAGCCCGCATGGTCGTGCTGGTTTCCAGCGACAATGAGGACGCTGAGGGCGACCTCGTGATGGCGGCGGAAAAGGTTACTCCGCAGCACGTCAACTTCATGGTGATTCAAGGGCGCGGAGTGGTCTCGGTCGCGTTGCCCGAAAAGCGCCTGCGCGAACTCGGTATCCCCTTGGTGCCATCGAGTCTCGGTGGCGATCTGGTCGAGCAGGCGGGTGCCCTGGTCGAGGCGCGTGAAGGCGTCACGACGGGCATTTCGGCGGGTGACCGCGCCACCACGATCGGAGTCCTCGCCTCGGATAAATCCGGGCCGGAAAACCTCGTGATGCCCGGTCACATTTTGCCCCTGATGGCGCTGAGCGGCGGCGTGATGATGCGCATGGGCCGTGCCGAAGGCGCGGTTGACCTGGTGCGCAGTGCCGGAATGCGTCCGGCGGCGGCGTTGTGCGCGATCCTTCGCGAGGACGGTGAATCCGCACGGTTGCCGGAATTGCGCGAATTCGCGGCGTCGCATGAACTGCCACTGGTGTTCGTCAGCGACCTCGTATCCTATCGGCTCACCAACGAAATCCTGGTGCAGCGAGTCGGCGAAAGCCGCTTCACTGTGCCGGACGGTGAGTTGGAGGCGATCGTATTTCGCAACATCGTAGATGGCCGCGAGCATCTCGCGCTGGTCAAGGGCACCGTCGGCAGTGGCCGGCCCGCCTTGGTGCGTTTGCACTCGGAATGCCTCACCGGCGACGTCTTCAGTTCGAATCGCTGCGATTGCGGTGAGCAGTTGGCGGTCTCGATTAAGCAAATCATGGCCTCCGAAGCCGGCGTCATCATCTATCTCCATCAGGAAGGACGCGGTATCGGGCTGGGCAACAAGATCAAAGCCTATGCGCTGCAGGATCAGGGCCTCGATACGGTCGAGGCGAATCTCCAATTAGGCTTCAAGGACGATCTCCGCGATTACGGTATCGGGGCGCAAATCCTGCGCGATTTTGGCATCGGCGAAGTTCGCCTGTTGACCAATAATCCGCACAAGATTGAGAGCCTGCAGCGCTACGGCGTCACGGTTACGCGGGTGCCGTTGGAAGTCGAGCCGCACATCGGCAATATCGATTACCTGCGCACCAAGAAAGAAAAACTCGGCCACCTCTTCACCCAGCTCAAGGTTGCGACCTGAACGCCGTGAGACAATTGGCGCAGTATAACGGGCGCGGCCGCGCGAGCTTCTGACATTTATCCAGACAATGGGAACCAGGCATATTGGCCGCGAGCTGGCACTCAAGGCGCTCTATCAAATCGATATTCGCGGCGGCGCTTCGACCGATGATCTCGCGCTTTTTTTCGACGCGTTCCCGGCCGAGGACGTCGCGCGCAAGTTTGCGGTCAGCCTGGTTACCGGGGTGCGCGGCGAGCAGGTCGCCCTTGATCGGCAGATTGCCGACGTGCTCGAGCATTGGTCGATCGGACGGCTCTCGCGCGTGGACCATAATATTTTGCGGCTGGCGATTTTCGAATTGCTGCGGTTGGGAGATATTCCCGCGCGCGTGACTATCGACGAAGCGATTGAGCTTGCCAAGACCTACGGCGATCAGGAATCGGGCCGTTTCGTCAACGGGGTGCTCGATCAAGTCGCGGCGCGGCTCAAGCTGAAGGACAAAGGTGAGGAAAGCAATCCGGCCAAGCCCCCTCAGGCGTAATCGAATCGGCGCGGCGCTCGAGTGCATATCGGCGCGGAGTAATCTCCGCGATTGGCGTCCCGCGACACTCACGCGCGTCGCACTCGCGATTGTCGCGCTCGCGGCCTCTGGATGTGGTTATCATTTCGCCGCAGACGGCAGTGGCCTTCCGCCGCAAGCCAAAACCATCTACGTCGAAAGATTCGGCAATCGCACGCGGCAGACCGGCCTCAACGACCAGTTCATGCGCTACGTCGAGGACGAAATCGCGGATCGCAAGCGCCTTTCACTGGTTGACAATAGCTCCGACGCCGACCTCATCCTGAGTGGCGATATCATCTACGCCGATTCCGTTCCGATTTCATTCAACTCCGCGGCCGAGCCGACCATCTATACCCAGACCATCAGTTGCGACGCCACTCTCACCGACGCCCACGATCATAAATTGATCTGGTCCTCGCGCGGCATCAGCAGTGCCCAACAGACCCCGGTTGTCGGCGAGTCGGTCGTAACCACGTCGCCTTATTTTGTGCAGCAGAACCTGCGCTCGCGGGATATCGCCAACATGCAGGATATCCAGGTTGCGCAGACCCAACAGGCCTCGTCGCAGCAACAGGCGATGACGACGCTCGCGCAGAATCTCTACGCTTCCATGAGCGAGGGCTTTTAGGCCTCCGATGCGTCCACTGCGCGCTTGCGGCCTGCGGGTTGGTGGGGCGCGCGATGCCGGCTGACAACGCTTTCAACTTTCTCCGTGGCGGCGCTCGCAGTCCCGCTTCCGTTTATCTGATCGCCGGCCCGCAAGCGTTCCTGCGCGAATACGTCCTCGATGCCCTCCGCGTTCGGCTCGCCGCGGATGGTTTTCAGTACCGGCCGTTCCAGGTCGGCGGCGCGGACGGCTACGGCGCGACCATCAGTGAACTCGAGGGTGCCGATCTCTTCGCGCCCAAGCGGCTGATCGCATGCCGCGTCCTGAAAACCCATCGCGCGAGCGCCGCTGCCGACGACAACGATAATGGCGACGCGACCGAGGGGCGCGGCGGTAGCGCTGCCGATGAATCCGCGTTGGGTGCCGCCCTCGAACGAATCGCCCCGCAGGCCCGCGCCGTGCTCGTTTACGAGCGCGATAACGCTCCCATTAAAGTCCGGCGCGTGGGCGAGAAAATCGGCCTGTCGATCAATTGCATGCGGCCGTACGACAACCAGGTCGGACCATACGCCGAAGTCTTCGCGCAAAGCCTTGGGCTCAAGCTTTCCTTCGATGCGGTTGATCTGCTGGTGGGACGCCACGGTAGCGATCTCGCCGCTATCTCCAACGCGATTGCGAAGGCAGCAATCACTCATGCTGATGGCGCTAGAATTGAGAGTTCTGCGCTCGCCGGCGGAGGCGACCGCACGCGTATTCCCGAGTTGTTCGAGTTGGCGGACAGCATCGCCCGCGGCCGGCCAGCCGAGGCCCTCGCGCTCTTCGATCGCGCGATCGAGATCGGTCGCGACCCGATCGAACTGCTCGCGCTGGAGGTGATACCTCTGCTCCGCCGAATGCTGGTCGCGGCTTCAGTCCTCGAAAAACGCAAGACCCCCGCCGATGTCGCGAGGGTCCTCGGGATGCCGCCGAGCAGCCAATTAGTCGTCCGCGCGATCGACGGCGGGCGGCGCTTCGGCGCTCAACGATTGCTGCGCGCGCATCGGCGCGCTTGCGATCTCGATGCGAAATTCAAGAACGGCCTGATTCGCGAGCGCGCTCAGGCGATTTCAGCCCTGTTGCTGGATCTGATGGGACCGGCGGATCCGCTATCGACGGCTTCCGCCCGAAACGGCTAGCTCTGCGCCGAGGCCTCGGACTTCGCCGCCTCATGCGTGCGATGATACCGCCGCGATAGCCTCGCCACCTTGCGCGCGACCGTATTCTTGCGCAGCGTGCCCTTGCTGGCGGCCTTGTACAGAACCTTCATCGCTGTCTGCAATGCGGTGGCGGCGGCCTGCTTGTCGCTCCCCGCGATAGCTTCGAGCGCGTTCTTCGCCGCGGTGCGGACCCGCGTCTTTACCGCGCGGTTGCGCTGCTGGCGCTTCAGACTCTGACGATGGCGCTTCTCGGCCGATGGATGAACTGGAATATGCGGCATAACCAGTCATAAGTAACAGTCCACGCGCGCGCGATCAATACGCATGGTCCCGCGATCCGCTCGAAATTCTCAAGCCTTCCTCCGTCCATCGAAGGCCGGCGAACGCTGGTCTCTCTCCATCGCGGCTGCTAGAAACGGCCCATGAATCGACCGTATCCCGCCGCGCTCGCGATGCCCTTAGCGGTACTCCTGCTCTTCAGTGGATGCGGTGCCAATAGCCAATCCCGCCGGTCGTGTAATGACGCGGCCAATACCGCCATCACCGATTGCACCAACAGTAATGGCTTCCCGGCGGGCGAAGGCGTTCCCGCGCCAATCTACATGCAACCGCACAATTTCTAGGCGGCCTTCGCGATTACTTCCGCGCCAGCTTGAGCTTCGCCTGATTCCACAGATCGTCGATTTCGGCCGGCCGCATCTGCTTCAGGTCGAGTCCGCCCGCCGCCGCGATCTGCTCGACCGTGCCGAAGCGCTCGATAAATTTGTCGCACGCGCGCCGCAGCGTCTCCTCCGCGTTGTGCCCGATAAACCGCGGCGCGTTCGCGAGCGCTAGCAGCATGTCGCCGAGTTCCCCCGCCGCCGCCTCGGTATCGTTGCACGCGAGCGCCCCCTCCACCTCGTCCATTTCCTCGCGCACCTTGCCCAGCACCTCGTGAATGTCGTGCCAGTCCATCCCGGCTTGACGCGCCCGCGATCCGAGCTTCTCCGCCAATGCGAGTGACGGCAGCGTCCGCGCAATTCCGCCCAGCGCCGAGGTCGCTCCCGCGCTTTTCCGCTCTTCTTGCTTGATTCGGTTCCAGTTGTCGATCACTTCAGCCGAAGTCGTCGCCGATGTGTCGCCGTAAACATGCGGATGACGCCGCACGAGTTTGTCTGCCGCCCATTGCAGGATCTTCGCGAGGTCGAAGCGCTGCTGCTCCTCGCCGATCACCGCCACCGCGATCACCTGCGCGATGAGATCGCCTAGTTCGTCGATTATCGCGCGCGGGTCGTTGCGTTCGATCGCGTCCAGCGCTTCGTAGGCTTCCTCGACCAGATGTTTGCCGAGGCTCGCGATGCTTTGCTCTCGATCCCACGGGCACCGCTCCCGCAACTCCCGCAACACCGTCAGCAGTCGCGCCAATTCCTCACTGACCGATCGCGCGGGCTCATCGCTCATGCGCGACCTTTTCGATCAGGAACGCCGAAAGATCGCGGATGCCGTCGGCTGCCACCTCATGTCCGCAATCGTATTCCTTGAATACCACCGGCACTTTCAGCTCGCGCAGCGCCTCCACCGATTTGCGCGCCCGCGTCATGTCGATCGCCTGATCCGCGCGTCCATGCTGCACCATCGTGGGCAGCCGCTGCACCGCTTCGTGATTCGTGACGAGCTCCGACAGCCGTTCCGGAAACGCGGTCGCGATTCCCACCAGCGCCGCGAAGCGCTCCGGCCATCGCATCGCCAGGTTGTATGCCATCATCCCGCCCTGGCTGAATCCCGCCACCACGATTTTCTTCGGGTCAACCGGATAGCGTGCGCTCGCCTCGTCGAGAAAACCGCGCAATTCGTCCACCGCCGCATCGACCTTCTCTGGATCGGGCTGCGATCCCGGCCGCATCTGATACCAGCCGTATCCGTTGATCGCGCCGATCTCGACCTCGAACGATCCCTGCGGACAGATCACGAGGAAGCGGCCGTCCGCGACGTACGGGGCGAGCCCCTGCAAGTCCATCGCGTTCGAACCCCATCCGTGCATCGCGAAAATTGTCGGAAATGGGCCGCTGCCTGCCGGTTCCCAGGTGGCGTGAACGAGTTTCATCGGTTGAGCCTCCCAGTTCTCTCACATAGGTTCTGACGTCTGCTCCGCGTGGCGCGCGCAAACCTTGTGCGTTCGTCCGCTTTCAATATAGTCCGCCTCGCGCGTCAGCCGCCAGTTGCGTGCGACCATTCACGCGATGGGCGTTCATCTCCTGTTGCCGGTGCGATATGTTATCTGCGCGCGCGATGGTTCCAGTGTTGATTGTGGGGCCGCTTGCGGCGCCGCCTTTGCCAACGCCGCCAACGCGCGCGACGAGGCGCGGCGGGCGCGCGCACTCGAAACCGGCAGGATGATGCAGTTGCAAAGATATCCGTTCGCGCGATTCCATGCGGCCCTCTGACGCCCGGCCGCCTATCGCGGCCGCCTTGACCATCGCCCTCGTCGCCGCGATGCCCTCTGCCGCATTCGCCGCCGCCGTCGATTCGCCCGCAATCGCCAGTGGCAAACTGCCGGGCGTCTTCGCCGCTGCGATCCTCGCCGCACTCATCGTTTACGCGCTGTGGCTCCTCGCCCGGCCGTTGCCGCGCGACGGCGCTGTAAAGCGGGTGCTCCTGCTGCTCAGCGGCTTGTTGATACTGAAAGCCTTCGCCCTGCAGTTCTTCACCGGCTTCAGCGTCGATATCGGCACTTACGAAGCGTGGGCCCTCAAGATCGCCACCCAGGGGCCCGCCCGCGCCTACCAGGAAGGCTACTTTCTCGATTACCCGCCCGGCTATCTCTACGCCTTATGGGCCGCCGGCGCGTTCGCCAATGCGGTCGGCGCGGGCCTCGGCGAGACCCTGAAAGCCATCGTCGAGATGCCCCCCCTGATCGGCGACCTCGCACTCTCCGTCGCCGTCTATCTCTTCGTTCGGCGCACCGCCAGCGCACGCTCGGCCTGGATCGCGCTCGCTCTCGTCGCGCTCAATCCCGCCTTTCTCTTCGATTCGGTCGTATGGGGCCAAACCGATTCGCCGCTCGCGCTCGCGCTCTTCCTCAGTATCGCGATGTTGATCGATGGTGAGTTCGAGGTCGCTTGGGCACTCGCCGCGCTCGCCGTTCTGATCAAGCCGCAAGCGTTCTCGTTGCTTCCGCCGATCGCCGTCTGGACTCTGTTGCGGATGCCGCCCAGCCGATGGTGGCGCGGTGCGCTCGCCTTCGCCGCGATCATCGTGATCGGCGCTGCGCCGTTCCAGATCGGCCATCCATGGATCTGGTTTCCCCAGCTCTACTTCAGCGGCGCCGCCTACTACAGCGAAACTTCCGTCAACGCCTTCAACCTGATGGCGCTGATTGGCGGCCTCCGCGTCCACGATTCCCTCACCCTCTCCGGAGTTTCCTACTATGCGATCGGGATGAGCATGCTGGTGCCGCTCTATCTCTTCGTCGCCTGGATACTGTGGCGCCGCGCCGATCGCCGCAACTTGTTGTTCGCCTCGTTCCTCGCGATATTCGGCTTCTTCATGCTCGCGCCCCGCATGCACGAACGCTATTTCTATGCCGCCGTGGTCTTCGCGCTGCCCCTCGCCTTCGAGGAGCCTGTGATGCTCGGCGTCTTCATCCTGCTCACGCTCACCTGCCTGTTTAATCTCTGGTATGTCCTGCGCACCCTCCAGACCACCGTATTTCTCGATTCGCGCGATACCATCGCGATGGCGGCATCGCTGCTGAACCTGGCAGCGTTCGTCGGCGTTGTGGTTTATGGTTATGCGCGGGCCCACGCGACCAGATCGCTCGAGGAGATGGACGCAGCGCCGGAACCCCGGACGCCAACCCGCGGCAAGCCTTTGCCACTAAGCGAAACGCCATTGCCACCAAGCGATAAGCCTTTGAATAACCCCATCGGCGCCGCAGCGATTGTCGAGTCGCCCGGCGCGACCGTCACTGCGACCCACCGATGGTGGAACCTGCGAGCGCTGCCGCCCGAAACCTACACCCCGTTTCCGTGGCTGCCGCTCGATACTCTATTGGTCCTGCTGCTGATGGTGGTGGCTGCGGCCTTGCGCTTCTGGAATCTCAACCATCCCAACGAGCTCGTCTTCGATGAAGTCCACTTCGTCGGACAGGCCCGCCGCTATCTTCATGGCGAGAGCTTCCTCGATCCGCATCCGCCGCTGGCCAAAGTCCTCATCGCCGTCGGTATCAAGCTCTTCGGCGATTTTCCGTGGGCGTGGCGGCTCGGCGTCGCCACCATGGGCACCCTCCTGTCGGGCGTCACTTACATGCTCGGCCGTCGCATGTTCCGCTCCCGACTCGCCGCCACGCTGGCCGCCATCTTCGCGCTCTCCGACGGCTTTTTTCTCGTCGATTCGCGCATCGCCGTCATCGACATCGTTTACCTGACCTTCGCCGCGATTTCCTACTTGCTGATGTTTCGCTTTATCCAGGTGCCCGAATGGCGCGATCGCCGCCGGACTATGCTGTTCCTCGGCCTCTCGCTCGGACTCTGCCTCGGCTCCAAGCTCTACGTGCCCGGGATCACATTTCTACTCGTGACCGGTTTCGTCGCCGTTACCCTCGTGCGGCCCGCCAGCGTCGGCGCGCCCGCGGTCCCCTCCAGCGAACGCTACCGCCGGGCCGGCGGCGCGGTCCTGATGCTCGGTGGAATTTCGGCGGTCTTTTATCTCGCCTGCTTTCTGCCCCATTACTATCTCGGATGGTGGGGCGGCATTTCCGATTTGCTGCACTACTACAAGGACGTGATGTGGTACGAAAGGAGCGTCTCCACTGCCACCCATCCCTACGCCTCGCCGTGGTGGAGCTGGCCCCTGATGTTGCGGCCCGTCGCTTATTGGCAGGACTTCAAAGCCCAGGGCCCCGTTGCGACCATCTGGGGCGCGGGCAATCCGATTCTATGGTGGGGCGTCATTCCCGCCATGACCATCACGGCCGTCCGTGCGCTCGAACGGCCCAGCGTCACGCGCACCTTTCTCGTGATTGGCTATCTCGCGAACTACGTGATCTGGATTCCGATCGGCCGTATCCTCTTCCTCTACCACTACATGCCGTCGGTTTACATCGGTTATCTCGCACTCGCTGCCATACTCGCCGACTTCTGGCACGGCGACTGCGAGTCCTGGGAAGCCTTCGCGATGCTGCTCGCGATCGTGCCCGCGTTCGAAGTCGGCCTCGGCCACATGGCGGTCGCCCTCAAGTTCAGTTGGCTCTCGGAGCAACATCGCGCCGCCGCCGGCCTGCCCTTCGTTTTGCTGTTGTTTTTCGCATGGGTTCCGCTGCGGCCATTTCCCAAAGCCAGCGGCCGCTATGTCTGCGTCGCGTTCCTCGCGTGCGCGTTGGCCGTCTTCATCTACTTCCTGCCGATATGGCTCGGACTGCCGATTGCGCGCGAGGGCTACTATGCGCGGATGTGGCTGGAAGGGCCGGGACTGCGCAATTGGATCTGACCACCGCACACACCACCCGCACGATGCCCGCGCTACCGCCGGCGCGCTCGATCGATGCGTGCGAAGATCGTCGCTGCCGCTGTTTTCGCCTCGCGGCTCGAATTCTTCCGGATCGACGACGAACCGAACTGCCGCCGACGCCGCAAACGGCAATCGCACCGCTCACGCCACCAGTTGAAGTTGCGCGGCCCGTGCGACCGACTGAAGTCACGCCGCCGACGCCGCAAACGGAAGTCGCGCTGCCGGCAAGAAAGCTGCGCGCGGTCCTCGCAAACTACGGACACCTGAAGCGCCGCGCGGAAGAATCTGTGAACCTGATCGCAGGCCCCGACGTCTCACCGACTGTTACACCCCAGCCGATGGCGACCGGGCGCAAGGCCCTCGCGATCGCCTTCTTGCTGGCGATGACTTTGCTCATCGCGCCCCGCGGCGCAAACGCCGCCAGCGTAAACCTGCTCAATAACGGTGACTTCACCCATGGTTCCGGTAGCTCCTGCGATGGCTGGCGCGTTGACGCCTGGATCCTCGCCCCTACCGCCACCGAATTCATCTGGATTCGCCCCGTCGGCAAAGAGCCCGGCGAGCTGGAAGTCGACACCCATCACGACAACGACGCGCGCTGGGAGCAAACCGTCGCGCTCGACCCCGGATGGTATTACTTCAGCGTCGAAGCGCGCACCGAAAAGATCCTGCCCTTTTTCATCGGCGCGACCATCAGTGTGCTCGAAGACAGCATCATGTCGGCCGATCTCAAACGGACCAACGGATGGACCAAGCTCGGTTTCTATTTGCGCGTCGGTCCTAAAGGCGGCGACGTCGATGTCGCCCTGAGGATCGGGGGCTTCATGAATCTCAACCGCGGCAAAGCGTTCTTTCGCCACGCCAGCGTGGTCCAGGTCAGCGGACCGCCCCCGGGCGAAAAGCACGTCTTCGACCTCGAACAGATTCGCAAGGACGAAGTCGTCGGACCCATCGGCCAGACCTGGAGCCTGGTCGCGACCTTCATCGTTTTCATCCTCATCGCAATTTTCGGCTGGACGCTCTTCAGCGAAAACCGCCCCCCTGACCCCTACTCATAGAGAAAGCTGCGCGTGGGCTCAAAGTGAACTTCAATAGTAACGCGGCGCTGGCGCCGTTCCGCACTCGATAATATGGACTAGTCGGAATTGATTCTCACGACCTGGTGCAGTACCAAAGTCCTTCCGGTCGTGCAGGTAGGTGGTCCTGCCACCAAAGACGCTGGCTTTCCGATTGATACGAGACTGTTAAAGCTTTTCTACCCACCTCGGATCTTGTTTATACAGCGCATCTCCTATGTCCTGTTGATGACATCCGCGCGCTTTCAATTCCTCGACTGGGCGTCGTGCAGGCATTGGCTGTGTTGTGGACCAGGCGTTCTTTACGTGCGGCGGCGTCGCTGTAGCCTCATAGAGACCATCAGGGGTTTTTCTCTCCTCCAAGCTCATCGCATTCTCTAAGCGCCGGTATTTTCTGATCCAACCATCGCTTATGCGACAATCCGGACGATAATCACAGAATGCGCCGTCGATTTACTACATCGATAAGGTCTTCAAGCTCTCGACCGTATTCGCTTGGAGTGTAGTCTTTTTCGATTCCCCTCATAAGATATTCATCATTAATCGTCTGACAAACGGCCTGTATATCCCCTCTAGGCAAAGTATCGTTAATAGCGCTTTCTAAAAGGTGCTTATTTCTTTCATTAGCTTTGTCTCGAAGAGACTTTAAGATTTCGATCTGACGATCAGTCAAGTACCCGGCTCTCATGACGGACTCCTGAGTTACTCTTGCCCAGCTGGTCACCACATTGCCTTGGGGATTGACGACGGCCGCCGACGGTAGCTCCGCCGAGATCCATCATCCAAAATTCCTCAAGCTCATCCCGATGGCGGTTTGAACTCTGGCCGATGCTCCTTATGCGCTTGCTCCTCGATCTGCTTGAACAGGCGAGCTTCCTGCAATCCCGTCGAGACGCAGTTCTGCGCGCTCATCGGCCGCAGCGGTACTTGCACCGGCGATGTGAAGATCGCCTGCAGGCTGATCACGCTGGCCTCGTTGCCTTGCGGCTTCACCGCGAAGTTATAGACCGCCGACGAACCCGGGTCCGGCTCCGCGCGATACTTGATCGCGATTCCACGCATCGCGCCACAGTCCGCATCGTCGAGCGTAAACGGGCCCGGCGCCTGGCTCTCGATAATCCCGTTGTTCGGGTCCTCCGCGATAATGTGAAACGCGTTCTTTGCGATGACCGTGTGGACATCGTCCCATGCCAGGTCGAAGGGCAGGGCGAGCGTGATCTGTTTGTTGTCATCCGGCACCGGCTTTTGCTTCGGCGGATAGAAACATCCAGCCGCCACTAGCGCCAACAGCATGCAACAAAGAGATCTCATCGCCGACAATCAAATATCATAGACAACCGCCCCCCGCGCGCCTGAAACTCACTCCTGCCATCATTCCGGCCTGCGATCTGACGGTTCTCTGCTTTGATCCGAGCGAAGCGAGAGGTCCTGCGCGGTTCTCTGCTTTGATCCCGAACGACGCACTGTGAGGATCATCAGGCCGGCCCGAACCGGAAAGGTCTCGCGCGATCGACGGCAATTGCAGCGTCGAACGGCGAAACATTGCACAAACGCTCACGCACTTGGAGAATTGAAGCAGCGAAACAGGCAATCATCATGAAACACGCTTCGTTCTGCGTGGCGTTCGCTACGCAAAATTTGAGAGAATCGGCGTAGTCCGCCAGCAATCATCATGAAACGGATATGCGTTTTTTGCGGCTCGAGTCCCGGCGCCCGGCCCGCCTATCGCGCCGCTGCCGCCAATCTGGGCGCGGCCCTTGCCGCCCGCCACATCGGCCTGGTTTACGGCGGCGCCAACGTCGGTCTGATGAGCGAGCTGGCCCATTCCGTTTTGAATGCGGGCGGCGAAGTCATCGGCGTCATTCCCAAGTCGCTGGTGCACCGGGAACTCGCGCTCACCGGCCTCGCCGATTTGCGCATCACCGACTCGATGCAGGAGCGCAAGGCCGTCATGGCCGACCTCGCCGACGGCTTCATCGCGATGCCCGGCGGACTCGGCACCCTCGACGAGTTCTTCGAGGTCCTCACCTGGACTCAGCTCGGCATTCATCAGAAGCCCAGCGGCCTCCTCAATGTCGAGGGCTACTTCGACACGCTCCTCGCCTTTCTCGATCACGCCGTCGCCGAGAGGTTCGTCAAAGACACTCACCGCTCGATGCTGATCGTCGAACCCGAGCCCCACCGTCTCCTCGACCGTCTCGACGCTTTCGTCCCGCCCGAAGACGACAAGTTGCTCGACCGCTCAAACCGCTAACCCCGTCGGGGTGATCACCCGGAACGAGGCGAACGGATCCCGGTCGGTACCCGATCAGGAGTAACCCGTCTCAAAATGGATGTATTACATTCATTTAGGGAGCGAATTTCGTCCAGGTCACCCCAAATGAGGGTGAAATTCTTCTCCCTAGTTGCAGAGCTAATACCTGGAGGCCCGATAATCGCCCTCCAGCTTACGCTCCGGGAGCCACCCGAACGCCCAAACCACGGGGCGAACTCGAACGAGCGATCGCGGGCGCGCAAACCCGAGCGCGCGAGCTCGGACGACCGATCGCGGATCCGCAAACCCGAGCGGACGATCGCGGACGCTCCGCCGACTCGTCCACCGCTTCGCGAACTAGATGTCGCCACCGGCTTCGTCGCCGCTTCACTAGTTTGATCTGGCCGGCCGCTCGGCCTTCGCTTCCCGAACTCGGTGCCGCCCCCTTCGTTTCCGGGTTCACGATCTCGTTTCCGCTTCACGAGTTCGGTGCTGCCGCCAACTCATCGCCACTCCACTTCCGCTGGTTGACTCTACCCTCGATTCAAACGGGCGAGATCGACGCCTCGACTCCCACCACTCCCGCCGTCTATGCTACGCTGCCATCGGACGGGAATCGCCAATCAGGGCGGCCCCGGAGGCTCAAGTCATGTCAGGTCATTCCAAGTGGAGCTCGATTAAGCACAAGAAGGGTGCTCGTGATGCCAAACGGGGCAAGCTCTTCACCAAGCTAATCAAGGAAATCACCATCGCTGCGCGCCTTGGCGGCGGCGATATCAACGCCAATCCGCGGCTACGCACCGCAGTGCTGACCGCGCGACAGCAATCGATGCCCAATGACAACATCGATCGTGCGATCAAGAAGGGCACTGGCGAACTCGGCGGCGGCCAGCTTGAACAGATCGTCTATGAGGGCTACGGCGCCGGCGGCGTGGCAGTGATAATCGACGTCTTCACTGACAATCGCAATCGCACGGTCGCCGAGCTGCGCTACATGCTGTCGCGCCACGGTGGCAACCTCGGTGAATCCGGATCGGTCGCCTGGATGTTCAAGAAGCGCGGCGTGATCTCGGTCGAGAAAGATGTTGCGGACGAGGATAAGCTGATCGAATTGGCGCTCGAGGCTGGCGCCGACGACGTTATCACCGAGGAAGAGGGCTACCAGGTGATGACCGCGCCCGAGCGGTTTCAGGCCGTTCGCGACGCGATCGAAAAGGCCGGTATTGCGATGGCGGGTGCTGAAGTCACGATGATGCCGGAGAACACCGTCAAGGTTGCGGGCCGCCCGGCCGAGCAAGTGCTCAAGATGATGGAGGAGCTCGAAGATCACGATGACGTGCAGAGCGTGTCGTCGAACTTCGACATCGATGATGAAGTGATGGCGCAGTTCTCCGCGGCGTAGTCGATTCGACACGACGTGCCAAAGGCCTTGGCGGCGTTGACAAGCGGAGGTTTTGCGCGGAGACCGATAGTCACGGTGGTTGCGGTTGAGGTGAGGGAATGCGGGTACTTGGAGTGGACCCGGGTAACGCGGTCACCGGGTTTGGAATAGTCGATCGCACCGGCGCACTACAGTACGTCGTCGCCGGCACCATTCGCGCGGGCACCCTGCGCGGGCCCGTTCGGCTCGCTGCCATTTACGACAAACTGATCGCGATAATCGATGCGCACACGCCCGACGCGGTGAGCCTGGAGCGCAGCTTCGTTGCCGTTAACATTCAGAGCGCGTTCAAGCTGGGGGAGGCGCGCGCGATGGTGATGCTGGCGGCCGCGCATCGCGGACTCGAACTCTTTGAATACACTCCCACCGACGTAAAACTGTCGATCGCGGGCTATGGGCGCGCCGACAAGCGCCAGGTCAAAGCGATGGTTCAACGTACGCTTGGCGGCGTCGTTCCAGACGATCTCGCGGAGGACGCCACCGATGCGCTCGCGATTTCCCTGTGCCACATCTTCCGCGCGAAGATGCCGCGGCCGCCGGTCGCACGCAAGTCGTTTCCTCGCCGGATCGGCACTGCAATCGCGGTCGCCGGAGTGAAGCCGTGATCGCCTCGCTGGCAGGACGCATCAAGCTGCGCGAGGCCGGACGCCTGATCGTCGATGCCGGAGGTGTCGGCTACGAGGTCTTCATCCCGCTCGCGACCTACTACCGCACGCCGGCCACGGGTCTGCCGGTTGAACTCGAAATCCGCCAGGTGGTGCGCGAGGATTCGATCACCTTGTACGGGTTCGCGACTCCTCCGGAAAAGCGGGCTTTCGATCTTCTGCTTGGAGTGCAGCACGTCGGACCAAAGCTCGCACTCGCGATTCTCTCGGTGCTGTCGCCGGAGGATCTGGTTGACGCGATTACCCGGGAGGACGTCGATCGGATCGACGCAGTTCCGGGCGTCGGTCCTAAAGTCGCGGAGCGCTGCGTGCGGGAATTGCGCGACAAGATCTCCGCGCTCGACCTGGTCGTGAGTGAACGTCCGACGGCCGCTGCCAACGGCCATGGCGGCGCGCCTTCGATCTCCGACGACGCGCTTTCCGCGCTGGTCAACCTCGGCTACAAGCCGGTCGAAGCTAAGCGCGCGGTGGATTCGATCGGTGCGGACGGTTCGCAGGAGGGGCTCGAAGCTCTAATCCGAAAATCACTCGCGGTGTTGCTCGGTGAAAAATAACGACCAGACCGAGACCCTGACGGAAATCGCTCAAGCGAGCGAGAGTCCGACGGTAACCGCGCCGGCGAAGGCTCGCCGCAAGGCCGCGCCCGATAGCGACGGCAAGGATTTGCGGGCTGTCTCGCCGCCGGCGATCGAAGAGGAGTCGGTCTTCGACCTCTCGCTGCGGCCGCGATCGCTCGGCGATTTCGTTGGGCAGGATCGGCTCAAGAAGATCCTTGGGATGTCGATCTCGGCTGCGCGCCAGCGCGGTGAAGTGCTCGACCATGTGCTCTTTTCGGGACCGCCCGGACTGGGCAAGACCTCGCTCGCGCACATCATCGCGCGGGAGCTCGGGGTGAACTTGCGGGCGACTTCCGGGCCGGCGATCGAGCGAGCCGGCGACCTCGCGGCGATCGTCAACGACCTCGATGAAGGTGATGTTTTCTTTATCGACGAGATTCATCGCCTTGCCCGCCAGATCGAAGAGATTCTTTATCCCGCGATGGAGGATTTCGAGCTCAACATCGTGGTGGGCAAAGGGCCCGGAGCGCGGTCGATGCGGTTGGCGGTGAAGCCGTTCACGCTGGTCGGCGCGACCACCCGATCCGGACTGTTGAGTTCGCCGCTACGCGACCGCTTCGGCCAGCACTATCATCTGGACTTTTACAATCGCACGGAACTGACCGAAATCGTCCGCCGATCGGCCCGCCTGCTGGGCGTTCAACTCGACGACGACGGGGCGCACGAGGTGGCAGGACGTTCGCGCGGCACCCCGCGCATCGCGAATCGCTTGCTGCGGCGGGTGCGCGATTTTGCGCAGGTCAACGGCGCTCCGATCGTTACTCGCGAGGTGGCCTTGGGCGCGCTCGAACTGCTCGAAATCGACGCCTGCGGATTCGATCGCATGGACCGCGCGATCCTCGCGGCAATTATCGACAAGTTCGACGGCGGCCCAGTCGGGGTCGAGAGTCTCGCGGCGGCGGTGGGCGAGGAAGCCGATACTATCGGCGAAGTTTACGAGCCTTATCTGTTGCAAGAGGGTTTCGTCGCACGCACCGCCCGTGGCCGCGTCGCGACGCAGCGCGCCTACGCACACCTCGGACGCACTCGCCGCGGCCCGCTCCTCTGATTGGTACATCCGCGACTCGCGACAGATTTCGCGCCTGGGCTCTGGATTGACGTGCCGGACGTCAGGGTGCGGTCGGGAATCTGCTTAATAAATCCTGGATAATTTAACGCTCGCCAATAGTTTCCAATTCGTGCTATAGGTACATTTAGTTATCTTTATTTACGTCACGCAACCGCAGTCTTCGTGCGGTCTCGAATTCGAAATGCGGTACGGAAGAGCAGAGCCGTGAACGGACCAGATCAGTCCAAACCAGATCGTCCGCGCCGCCCGGGACGAAGAGTCGCCGCCACGTATGCGATCGGCCTCGCGCTGGCCCTGGCCGCCGCGGCGGCTATTCCGAGTGCCGCGTATTCACTTGCACCGACGGCGATAACGGAGTGCGGAAAAATCAGCAAGGCCGGTCTCTACGAAGTCGACAGCGACCTGATTGCGTCGTCGCCGTCGGCCGGCGATTGCCTGGTGATTACTGCGTCAAACGTCTCGCTGAATCTCAACCACTTCGATCTCCTGGGCGCGACCAGCGCGGTCGGAATTCACGTGATGAAGACCGCGGCGCGGGTTTTCATTGAGGGCAACGGTTCGACCATCCAGACCTTTGGCGTAGGTATTCAGATCGATGCGCCCGACGCATTGGCCGACAGCTTCACGGTGCTTTCCAACACCGATGCCGGCGTCGTGCTCAACAAAGTGCAGCAGGCCGACCTCTCCAACTTCTCAGCCACGAACAACAAGAATGACGGCGTCCGGATTCTAGAGGGCGGCTACAACGTGCTGCAGACGCCAGTGATTACCGGCAACGGCAGGTACGGCGTGTGGGCACAGAGTTCGAGCCACAACAGCATCGGCAACTTCGACGTAACCGACAATTCCCTTGCGGGAATCTATATCGGATGTTCGCAGGCCGGACCGTCCAGCCTGTGCAAAAAAGGGTCGCCGGCGAGCAATTACAACAGCCTGTTCTCGGGGGTAGCGGGAGTCTCGAATAGCGGGGTCCAACAATACGGCGTCGCGATCGACAAGGGCGATAACTTCAATCGCGTGGTAAACGTTCGCGCGTGGCAGAATGACGAGTTCGATATGCTCGACGTGAACGTCGGTTGTGCGAGCAATTTCTGGTTCGCCGAGCCGATTATCGGCCAGGTTGCACCGCCTGCCTGTATCAATTGATTCCACGATCGTCGCATGACTGCGTGATGGCTCGGCGCCTGAATGCGGTGGAGCATTGACCTTGGATGGCGACCTGAAACTCCCACCGCTATAACCGTTCCGCCGCCTGAGACTTTCACGCGGATCTATCGCAAATCATCCGCCGTTCAAATTTTCCTTTCGATCAAGCTCCGCACCATGGCTTAAGTTCGGTTTGCGATGGCGCGCGGCCCGCGCTAATAAATCCTCGTGCGGCGGACGTTTGGTTTTCGCAATGCTAATCCGGCCGCCGCTGAATCTCGTCACGACCGTTGCGGGCTTTCCGCCGGCGTGAACATTCCAGGAGGTTGCGCCATGTCCGACTATCAACTGATTTCGGCCGACTCCCATTTTGTCGAGCCGCCGGCGATGTGGGCCGAACGGATGGACAATCGCTTTCGCGATCGCGCGCCGCATACGGTCAAAGGGCTGAGCGGACGCGAGGGCGAGTTTTTCGTCTGCGAGAATATCACGCCGATGGCGGTGGCAGGTTTCTTTGGCGCGGGAGTGCCTTCGGCCGAATTGCCGGAACATAACAAGCGCGGTTTCGACGCCGCCCCGAAGAGTGTGTGGGATCCCGCTTTCCGGATTAAGGATCAGGATCGCGACGGGGTGCGGGCCGAGGTTATTTACACCTCGATGGGAATGCCGCTGTTCGGACTCGACGACGCAGAATTGCGGGCCGCCTGCTTTCGCGCGTTCAACGATTGGGCCGCGGAATATTGCAGCCACGATTTCAAGCGCCTGATTCCACTCGGGATGATAACTCTCGAAGACCCGAGCGCCGCGGCCGCCGAACTGGAACGCATCGCGAAGAAGGGGATGAAGGGCGCGATGATTTGGGCCGAAGCGCCCGACGAGCGACCTTACAGCCATCCCGACTATGAGCCTTTCTGGGCGGCGGCGCAGGACCTCAATATGCCCCTCTCGCTGCATATTCTGACGGCACGCAAAGGGACTGGCGCCGACCAGCGGGCTGGGCGTAATTTTCTGCTCTCGCTCGCCAACCTGCATCATCAGATTGAGCGGTCGATCTCGGTGATGGTCTATGGCGGGGTGTTCGAGAAGTTTCCGCGCCTGCGGATCGTTTCGGCCGAAAACGATGTCGGCTGGATGGCCTACTTCATGTATCGGCTCGACACGGTGCAGAACCGGCTAGGCGCCGTGGGTGGAATGAAGCTGCCGATGCGCGCTAGCGATTACATCAAACGCCAGGTCTTCGCGACCTTCATCGCCGACCCGGTTTTCGTCGATTCACTGCATCGCTACGGTCCCGACAACATCATGTGGTCGTCGGACTACCCACATACGGCGGCGACCTTTCCGCGATCGCAGGAGATAGTGGCGAAGCGTTTTGGCACACTGCCGGCGGATCAATTGCGGAAGATCGTACACGATACCGCGGCGAAGGTGTACGGCCTCGAATAGCGTCGACGTCGTGCGCGGACGCGGCGCGCCGCTCTAACTCCGAATCGGAGCCGGGCCGAGGTATCATGCCTCGGCCTGGCTATTTGTAGGGAGTGCCCCAGCGCTCGCTGAAGGTTACCTTCTCGATCGGCTGGCGCGAGACCGGACCGAAGTGGCCCATCGGATAGCCCACCGGGATGATCGCGAAGGTCTCCGCATTGGGCGGCAACCCCAGCGCGTCGTTGACTTCCTGCTCGTGGAGCAAGTGGCGCGTGGTGAGAGTCGCACCTAATCCGAGCGCGCGCGCCGCGAGCAGCATGTTCTGGACGGCGGGGTAGATGGAGGCGCCCGACATCTTCGCGAGCCCGACCGCTTTCGCAAAATCACCGACGAGGCAGCACACGATCAGCACCGGCGCTTCGTGAAAATGGTCGGTCAGGTACTCGACCGCGGAGAGCATCCGGAGTTTTTGCGCTTCGGTTTTTCCGGGTGGCGGAGGTGCCGCGCGATAACGGGGCATCAGTTGGTCGAGCGCCTTTTTGTAAGGCCGCTGCAACTGCCGCTTCAGCTCCGGATCCTTGACCACGACGAAGCGCCAATGCTGGACATCGCCGCCCGAGGGCGCGCACAATCCCGCCTCTATAATTCTGGCAATTAGCTCATCGGGCACCGGATCGGGCATCAGCCGGCGCATCGCGCGCATCGTGTGAATCGCTTCGAAGAGCCCAATCTGGTTGGTCATCGTGAATTCCTTCTGGATCAATCTGAGCTTGGGTGACGCCTACACCTGGATCAATTCGATCAAGGTGCCGTCGGGATCGGAACAACAGACGAAGCCTTCCTGGCGGCCGTCACGGACCTCGACCATTTTGGGCTCGGTCCAGAACTCGACGCCCTTGGCCTTGAGATCTTCGTAGTCCTTCTGAAGAGTGCGCGTGCGCAGGGCAATCCGGCAAATCCCGGCGTGCCATGGGGTCGAATAAGCCTGCCCTTCGGTCTGCGGATTTTTCCATTCGATCAGATCGAGGCGGGTCGCACGCGGATTGTCGCCAAGAATCATCAGAACGGCGCGGCCGCGACCGTTGGGCAAGCGCATACCCTCGCTCAATTTCTGACTGCCGACGACGCCAAGATCGAGGATGACCTTAAAGCCGAACAGCTTGTAGAACTCGATCGAGCGTTCGAAGTTGGTCACGTTGACGTTGATGTGGAAGATGCTTTCGATCATTGGCGCTGCCTCGATTCAAGCGACCCGTCGTGGGCGTGCGTAGTGATTAGCGATCGCAACAATGTCGCAGGATCGCTCAATCCGCAATGTTTCGGTCGTTTTCCACGCTATCGCTCGACATCGGGATCTGCGAATTAACGTACGTGGGTCTGGCAATCTGTTGCCGCTGATGCTCGCTTGTTTCATCGTATTGCATGGGATTGGCCAGTCGCAGCCGGCGCCAATTTCGCGTTTACTGACATCTGCAGCAGGCCGATAATCGAACGGTGAGCCTGGATGTACGTGCGAGACGTCGATCGACAGGAGAGAACGAATGGCATCGGATCAGACGATCTTTCTCTTTGACGTAGATAATACGCTGGTCGATAACGATCGCATCCAGGCGGACATGGCAAGTCATCTCGAGCGTGCCATCGGTGCGGAACGCAACCGTCAGTATTGGGAATTGTTCGAAGAATTACGCACGCAGCTCGGTTACGCGGACTATCTGGGTGCGCTGCAGCGCTATCGAATTGAGTATCCGCGCGACTTCCATATCCTGGCGGTCTCTGACTATTTGATTAACTATCCGTTCGCGAATCGCCTGTATCCGAACTCGCTCGATGCGGTCGAGCGCTGCCGGCAGGTCGGCGTGGCGGTTATCGTTTCCGACGGCGATGTGGTTTTTCAGCCGCTCAAGGTGCGCCGGTCCGGACTGCATGAAGCCTTCGACGGCAACGTCCTCATCTATATCCACAAGGAACTCGAGCTCGATGATATCTCCGCACGCTATCCCGCGGCGCATTACGTATTGATCGACGACAAACTGCGGATCTTGAGCGCGGTGAAGCAGATGTGGGGATCACGCGTGACGACGGTTTTTCCGCGGCAGGGTCACTACGCAGTCGACCCAGCCGAAGTCGCGAAGTACCCCGCGCCTGACGTCGCGATCGATCGCATTGGCGCACTGCTCGACTACGATCTGAAGACGCTCACGCCCGCGCGCTAGCTACCCATCTCAGGTAGGCGACGACGGACGCAAACGCCGCAGGATTCGGCGCACCGCGGCTTTAATTGCCGATTCATCATCAGTTGTTTGAACCGTTCTGGAGTGGGGTAAGACCTCCGGCACGGGACGGTTCTGCAGAAAAGGCACCGCGTAGCGCTGGAGCGCGTCCTGCCCTATCGGGTGATGGCGCCCTTCATCATAAACCATGCGCACGGTTGCATCGGCGACGCCGCGGGCGAAGTGCAGGCAGGCGCGCTCGGGCGCAACAGGATCACGCTTGTCGCCGAGAATCAGCAGGCGCTTCAAACGCGCGAGGCGCTCGGGCTCGAAGGTGTTGATCAAATCGAAGTCGTGCTGGAAATCCGAATGCCCGGAGATCGCTCGATGCGCCTGCACCTCGATGCCGACGTTACCCACCTCAGCCATTTTTCCCGCAATCGCACCGAGGGCGGAGTTCAGGGCATGCAACCGCATCATTGCGTCGCAGAAGTCGCCGCTACAGGCGAGCAGTATGCAGTGACTAATGCGCGGATCGCGTTCAGCCGCGACCACCGAAATGAATCCGCCGAGCGAATCGCCGACGACCGCGTAAGGTTCGGAAGAAAATTGCCGCGCCACGGCGATCAGGTTGTCGGCGCCTTCGTGTACCCATCTGCAGAGGTCGCCGAAAGTTGACGTTGCGAGTTTGGCGAGCAGTTCGGGGGCGCTCCCGTGATGCGGCACCGCCACGCGCGTGATGGTGTAGCCCAGCGGCGCGAATACTTCTTCTATTTCCGGCTGCGCGCGTGGCGAACCACCGAGGCCATGTGTATAAAGGAGACGCACGAGTGCGGCGCGCCTTTAACCGCGCGAATGATTGCGGCCGCGGGCTACGCGCCCTCGCGATTGCTCGACTTCACGTTAGGGTCCGGCGGAAGGTTGAGCACATCGCGATTGTAGAACTCTGTCAGGTACTCGATCAGGTTGCGCATCGAGACTTCCGCGACCGGCCGATAGTCGTCGTCAACTAGCGGGATGTGACGGAAGCCCTCGACGACCATCCGGTTGAGCGCGTAAGCCACGGCGGAATCGGATGGCAAGGTGACCGGATCGCGCGTCATGAACGCGCTGACCTTGCTGGTTTGCAAATCGATCGGATGTCCTGCGACCCTCATCAGAACGTCGCGCTCGGTGAAGATGCCGACGAGTTTCCCGCCCTCGACGACTAGCGCGGTGCCGCGATCTTCGCGCTGCATGTCTTTGATCACCGCAGCCAGGTTGGCGTTCGACTCGACGACCAAGGGAGTGTGCTGGACCACGTCACTCAGCGTGATCGTGACCAGCGCCGATTCAAGATCGGCGGGTCCTGGATGCTCTTCTTCGAGCAACCGTTCGAAATCGTCTTTTTCCAGGGACATAACGCGGACCTCCCGTCAGGTTCGATCACCTACATCCCCACAGCCCCCAACGCGCAGCATACACCCGCCGACTGATTGAACCAAAAGAATCGGCGCTTTTGCGGCCTTCGCGTCTAAGTTGCGCATACCACGTGGATTCCGGAGGCCGCCACCGTGCACGTTTGAAAATCCGCGGTGTGCTTGAGCGGGCCGTCCGGTGAAAGGTCTTCGAGGGTGGTTGCGCCCGCCATAAATTGTCCCGCCAGTCGGGTGCTGAATGATTGCGGGAGCGAACGGGCCTTGTTGATTATGATGAGGGCGCGTTCGCGACGGTCGCGTGACCATTTTACGATAGCGAGCAAATTCGCATTGCCGAGGTCGAGCACATCGATCGCGCCTTCCTCGTTGAACACGCGCCGCAATTGTTTGAGCCGATTGACCGTCGTGATGAAATCGCAAATGTCCCATGCCGGAATTTCGCGGTCCTCGCGGCTAGTCTTCACGACGTCCAAGCGGCGGCGAAACCCGTATTCGAACCCCATTGGGATCATTACACCAGCGGCAAACAAGGCACAGAAAGCATAGCGCATTTTTACCGCAGCCTGATCGCCCTCGAGTTCTGCGGCGAGGCGCTCGGTGTCGTGCGATTCCGGAAAGCTGATCGACGGCACCAACGGCGCGGTCTGCCGGTATTGATTGAGACACCACGGCGCGGTGAAATCCCACCATTTGACGCTATTGAAGATAAAGTCGAAGCCCGATTGCGCGAGGCGCACCGTGTCCTCGAAGGGACAGCCGAGCGACTCGGCGAAGAAGGTCGTCCCGGGGCGATGCTGTTTGACGGTTGCGATCAGCGTTGGCCACAGCGCTCCGGTTATCTTGTAGGCGGCATCGCAGCGGAAGCCCTCAACGCCCAAGTCTGCGTAATGTTCGGC
Organism: Binataceae bacterium (SeqCode); assembly: GCA_036489375.1. GTDB lineage: Bacteria > Desulfobacterota > Binatia > Binatales > Binataceae > JADMIL01. Next base: position 23,984 of record DASXFX010000084.1, read on the forward strand.
CAGTGCGATCCAGTAGCGCCACAGTCCGTCGCGATCGGTGGTGTTATCGATTTCCAGCAGGTCGCCCCAGGTCACAATGCGATCGCCGTCCTTAGCTCCGGGATGAACCGGCTTTCCGTTCGCCCCGCGCTTGTACCAAGCCGGATGCTCAGCGAGTAACGGCGAGTCGAACGCGGTGTGATTAATCACGAAGTCCATCATCACCCGCAACCCGAGGCCGCGCGCATCGGCAATCATCGCGCGCAACTGGCTCTCGGGCGGCCCCGCTGCGGGATCGATGAAGCGCGGGTCGATCGCGTAGTAATCCTTGATTGAGTAGAGGCTCCTGGAGAACCCGGAAAGATTGATTGGATTAATGAATACCCAGTCGAATCCCATTCGGCGGGCCCGTTCCAGATCGGGCTTCCAGTGCGGCAACGGTCCGGCCAGGAGTGGGAACAGATTGTAGATGCGCGGACCCGATGAAATTTGAGCCGCCGCGCTCACGACGGTTTGCCCCACAGGAAGACCAGCAAATCCTTCAGGTGCGCGCGCCAACTGGTCCAGTTGTGACCTCCGGCGAGCTCCTGGTAAAGGCATCGCCAGTGCTTTTCCCTCAAGCGAGCGACGAAGCGTTCGTGCGCCGGAATGAAGCGCGGCTCGTAGGTTCCGACATCGAAATAGAAGGTCAGATCGAGATCGCGATCCGCATCAAGCAGAGCGACCAGCTTGTCCTCGTCCAGATGCAGCGCGCTCGATTGGCCCGCGACCTTGGAGAAAAGTTGCGGTTGCGAGAGTGCTACGTATGTCGAGATCAGTCCACCGAGCGACGCGCCCATCACTCCGCGGTTTTCGCGATCAGGTTGAGTGCGATAGCGCCGGTCGATCATGGGGAGGAATTCGGAGCAAAGAAAGTCGCGATAATCGTCGTCCGCCCAGTACTCGCGCATGCGGTTGACCGGATCGATCATCACCACCACGAGCGGTGGAATCTCACCTGTGTGAATCAGATTGTCGAGCACCGTGGACATCCGCGCGCGGTCCAGATACTCGCCGCCATCGTGGACATAGAAAGACCGGAAGCGCACTTCGCCGTCGCGATCGTAGGCGGCTGGAAGGTAAACATAGACGCGGCGCGTGTTGCGCAATCGCGTGCTGGTGAAATCAAATTCTTCGACTCGACCGTGAGCGATATTGTCGCGCCATTCGAGTTCGGGCGGCTCATGAAATTCGCCGACCACGAAGAAGGAATTCTGTTCGCCGATTCCGTTGTCGATGCGATTGGGGCACAGCGGATCGGGTTTCCATTCGCCATCGACGATGAACTTGTATTCGAGTCGCGCGGCTGCCGGAACCGTAAGGGTGTGCCAGAAAAAGTCGGTCTCCGCCAACCGATCCATCTGGATCGCGTTGTTCCGCCGGCTCCAGTCGTTGAACTCCCCGGCTAGCTTGACGTCTCTCGCGTGCGCATCGCGATACACGAAATGGACTTTCGCGCCGTCTATCATCGGCGTGCCCAGCGCCGACAGCACCTGCATGAAGCGGTCGGTTTCCTCGCGCAATTGCTCCGGCGCAGCTTGTTCGAGCCGCAGCTTCCACGTTTCAAAGGTCGGCGCAGCCTCTTCGCGGGCGTTTGCCATCTAGCGGTCCCTCATTGAGCTTAGCCTGCTGCCGACGGGCGGGTCGTAGTCACGGAGACAGTCGGCAAATTTCACGTCTTGCACATCGGTTAGCACATTGCTCGCGATTGCGCGAAACCTCAACGGCCTTGGCACCGTGATTGTGATTCATAAGCATGGCTCGCGTTTGAAAGCATGGTTGCTAATGCCGCCGCGTGCACAAAAGCTCTGCTAATAGCGACCGGCGCGCCCGCGCGCGAGCATTTTGTGGGTGGCTGGAGTGAGTGCTATACGGGATCAGAAATTAGCCAGCACCAGCATAGCGAGGGACCCGCAATGCATACGCGTCTTTTCTCCGGCCAGATTCAACAGGGTAAAGCCGACGAAGCGTGGGCGGTCTTGAACGAATTCGCCCAGCGCGTCAAGCAGCAAAAGGGTTGCATCCTGAATCAAGTTCTCCAGAGCGGGAACGAGATCGTCGGCATCTCCACCTGGGAAACTCAGCAGGACCTGGCAGCCTACGCCGACAGCGATTTGGCGCGCGAGCTGTTCAAACGCGTAGGCCCGCTCTTCATGGGCATGCCAACGGCGCGGACCTACGAAGTCCGACTCAACATGTGTGACCCCGCTGCCCTCAAACCCGCCTGAGGAGTTCTTCCATGTTTCAGCTAACCAAGGTTTGGGTCGATCCTAACGACCGGGTCGATTCCGTCGAAATTCGCTTTACCTGGTCGGCCCTCGGCGCACCCGCGAAATGGCAGGGCAACGACGAGGCCGAAGTGATGGCGGTCATTCCCAATACCAATCCGAAGGTCCGTCAGGCTGCGATTGAAATTCCGCGCTATCTGGACGGTGAGGACAACTACTTGCTGCATTTTCAATTCGGCGGCGGGGGGGAACACCACACCGGATTCTCGCAGGTCTATACCGAGGAAATCGTCGCGCAGGAAATTCCCTACGTCGATAACGAAGGGCGGGTTACCGAGGTCAGGCTGCTATGGAGTGTCGGCGGATGGAGCGCGCCCAATTGGTCGCAGGCACGGCTGGAGGGCCTCGCGCTTCATTACGATAAGAATGCGCCCGGTCACGACCAGGAGGGCGAAGGGATTGCGGATGAGGCCATGTACGAGATGGTGCAGACGGTGCCTTTGCCTCGCCGCTTCATCGGTAAAGTGTGGGGCCCGCGGGGTGCGACGGTCGAATACTCGTTGCTGCTGCTGCGCACCAACACTCCTACTGCCGGCGACGAATTTGAGAAGTGGGATAATAATGGCGGCAAGAACTATTCAATCGTGTTAGACTAAGCAGTGGAGTATCTGGATTGGGCGTCGAGAGCGAAATTTCGAGCAACGGGCCGGCACTGCTGCGCAATCGCAAGCTTATCGCTTGCGGTGAATGCGGATGGGTCCATTATGCGATGACGGTGGAAGAAAAGCTCGCGCTCGATCGAAGTCTCTCTCGCTACAACCTCACTGCGGCGGAGCAGTTTCTTTACGAGTCAGCTTATCGCCAGTGTCTTCGATGCGAGTCGCCCGTGGGTGGTTTCCGCGAGGCTCGCGAACGCGATCTGGCACGCGCGGCGGGGCACCTGGTGACGCCGGTGCTCATGGACAATAGCTAATCAGTAACCTTTCTTCAGGGAGCGCTGAGCGACGTTCGCTCGATTGGCATTCGGCGCCGCAGGTCTTTGCTCACTCGCCGTGCGAATTTCCGTTGAGTCCGAAGAGCCGGCGAGCATTGTCGCCCAGCACCTTGCGAGCGCGATCCGAACCCAGCCTGCGCACCAGATGAATCAGGCCGTCGTTGTAAGTTTCGCGGCCTTCGACGTTCGGTGGATTGCGTGCATAGTGCGCCGATCCATCAATCGACGCGTCTGATCCGAACAGTACGCGATCCTCGCCGACCTCTTCGATCAAGCGCAGCACCGTGCGCCACTGACACCACGATGTTTCGAGATAGAGGTTGGGTTGTTGGAGTACATGATCGGCGGCGCGCCGGCGGCCCTCAGGCGGCCCCAGGTAGGTGTGGTAAAGGACGATCGGGACATCGGGAAAGCGCTCGGCCAGGCGTCGGATATGATCCGGATCGGCATCGCCGGGAGCACTGTGGCAAGCGACCGGACATCCCGCCTCAGCCGCAATCTCCATGAAAGGGTCGAGTTCCCGATCATCGGCCGGGTAGTCGTCCACCGTCGGATGGAGTTTCAAGCCCACGGCGCCCGCCGCAAGCCGCTCTTCGACTTCCGAACGCGACGTCTCCCCGGGTCGAATCCACACCAACGGGAACAGTCCCGCCTTTTCGCTATGGGTGCGGTCCAGCGCCCGGTTATCGATCCATGAACTGATCCCGCAGACCATTCCGGCCGAGGCCATCGCCGTCTTCAGGCTGTTCATCCCCAAAGCGCCGGCACCATTTCCACTGACATGTAAATGCGCATCGAGTGCGTCGAAGCCGACCCATAGCCGATAATCGTTGCCCTGATTGTTGTCCCAGTCATCACCATTGGTGACGCTGCAGTCGAGCGCGAGGTGCCGATTGCGGTCGGTCGCGTTAAGTTCCGGCAATTCTGCGACCGCAACGCCCGGTTCGATCGATTCGAGCCGCACTTCCTGAATCGGTTCCTGCCATCCGTCAAAGCCGTAATGGATGCGCAGGCCCCTTGAGGAATCCTTCGCAAGATCGCCGCGGTATGCGATCACCCTACGTTCCGAGGTTCCCTGCCCCAAAATCTGCCAACCGATCGTTGGCCTCCGCACCACCCGTTGTTTCATCAATCCGCTGACGCGACCTTCAACTCGATATTCTTATTCATTTGGCGAGGGTCCGGTCAGTCATCGTCGAGCGTATCTCGTTCATCATTGAGAAGACTGACTTCGGTGGTCAGGCTCTCGACGCTCTGTAATGCCATCGGCAAGCCGCCTGCTCCGGTGACTATTTCCTCAGTATACAGTGAGGAATAACGGGTATCTCCATCGGCAAAAATCTCAAAATAGTGGTGGAGCAGGTAGCGATCGTTGAGTTCGCCACGATTGGGATCAGGAATTCGGAGTGGCAGTTTTAGCACCTTGCGGCGCAGATGCGATTCAACGAGAGGCAGGAAGCGAGTCGCACGTTGATTGTTCCAGTCCGGAATCTCGCCGAGCGGCGTGCACGCATAGTGAATGTTTACCGCTTCGATATTCTCCGCATAGTCGTAGTACCACTTCTCGATTTGATAGTACCGAACGACTGGTGCGCTCTCGGTAGCTACGCGTTCGCTTAAGCTTGAGGCCGCCATTTGACCGACCCTCCCTGCCTTTGTGGGAGCAATCTGACGATTACTTTGCTCCGATCACGGAAACTGGCATTGTAGCGGATGCAAGCAATTCTTACACCAGATATTAGCTCGCGGAGACCCATTGAAGCTCTTGAGCCCTTTCGGTTACCCCATGATGCCGGTCAGGTACGCGGAAAACTTTACCTACAAACATTCAGAGGGTATGGACGACGTAACCCCAATAGTCCTCCCAGCGATCGGCCTTGTTGGGCGTCCATAGACCGCCGACGTGCCAACGCTGGTGTACTTCGGCGCCTTTGGGGCCGCGAATTTTTCCGACATACCGACGTGGCATCGGCAGTGCTGCGAGCATTTCGGAACGGGTCCGCGAGAATTCTTCCATGTCCTCGCAGCCGTAAAATTTGAACGATCGATAAGCACTGTCCTCGCCATAGTGCGCGATAAAATTCGGCTCTTCGGTCGGCTGGTATTGCGGACTGTCCCAGTCGTAGATGCTCCAATAGATGCACATCCCGCCGAGGTTTCCCTGATGGTCCACGAATTCCACTTCCTTACTGACGATTTCTTCCGTGTAGAGCGGGCTTTGCTCCCGCTTACCGTTCACGAAGACTTCGAAGTAATGATGGAAGAGATAGTTTTCACTGTATTTGCCAGTGGCTGCATCGAGGACATCCGTCGGCAGTTTGATAATCTTGCGGCGCGTACCGTCGTCGGGAATCTGAATGGTCTCGCTCGACGTTTGCACCGCCTGGCCCGACTCGTCGATCGTCGTCCCGCCCATCCCGCGGACGAGGGTGCCGCCGCGAGGCATCACGCGGGTCTCGCGATGAGCCTCCCAATTGGGCATCTGCCCAAGTGGCGTCCATGTGTAATGGATGTTAACCAGCTCGATCCCGGGGATCGTGTCGACGAAGCTTCTTTTGATGTAGAACGAGAACATAAAGCGCCTCCATTCATCGCGCGGACGGGCTCTTTCGCAGTTCTCAGGATTACGTAAGCGCTGCTTATGCGCATCATTAGCACGAACGTGTCGCCGGGGCTAATGCATAACGCTGCCGGCGACAGTTGGTTCGAGTGCCGGCAGATTATTGGACGCAGCTGGATCCGTGAGAATTGGTCCGCGGCGCGCGCGATCTCGCGGCTGCCAAGCTCTTCGTTCGACCGAATTCTGTGGACTTCGGACGCGGGCGACGAATTGCCGCACGCTCACGCACTCGGCGATCGGTAATTCGCTTCGGCTCAGTCCGACGTCAGCGCGGGCCGGCGCTCACCCGAGTTCTCTCCGCTGCGATGTAATCGAGCAACTCGTGTGCGAAGTTGCTCGCCAGTTGCACTAGCGCCGGATCGAGCGGAACGATCAGCTTTTGCAGTAGCAGCTTATCTTCGGTCTGGGGATCGCGTGGTTTAAATCCGCAGAAAAAGAACCCGTGCTGCTCCAGCTCGTCGCACAACGCGATCGCCGACGGCTGCTGCAACGGTAGCTCGGCAAATACTACTTCGGCGCCTTGCCGCAGCAATGATTGTTGCGCCTCGCGGATCCGCATGGTCACATTGCTACCGCCGCCCGACACCCGGATGTTTCCCTGCTTCAACTGAGTTTCGTAACTGCTGAGAACCTGGCCTTCCCCGGTGGACTGCGCGCTAGCCTGCGCTTCCGGGAATTCCACCTGCCGTCCGACACCCTTGAAAATGCGCTGGGCGAAGTCGCGATGCCGCGACGGCACGTGGATCAATGCCGGTCCAGGGATCGAGGTGTACTTGAAGTAGGTAATCAGGCTTACCCGCTGCGGGAAATCCTTTAGCTGGTGCGCTGCGGCCGGCGAACTGCCAAGTAGGATTGCAGTTGGCTGCGCCTTCGCCCGCTCTTCTGTCAGTTGGCTAAAAGTGTGATGGGTAACGGCGTTACCGAAGATTCCCACCAACCCGATTTCGCGACCCTGATCGTCGAGCATCGCCTTCATGCGATCGAGCAGATGATGGTGCCGATGCTCGGGCAAAACCATCGCTTCGCCGCTTTCCGCATAGGCCTCCGGATCGGGCCGCTCCAGCGCCGCATGGCCTACGACTTCCTTGCCTTGGTGCACTGCGACCACCGACGTCAGCCGGCCCGACTGATTCAGCGCCAGCAATCGCTCGGGATGGTAAACTTCCGGATGTATGTAATCGGGTCCGTTAACTCGAGTAGTCAGTTCCGGTATTGCCGCCGCATCCGGCGCGGTTAAGCGTCTGACTTCGTATTCCGGGATATCCATTCCGAGCCCTGCCATCGGCGTCCGTTTGAAATCGATTCGCGCCGCGATACGACGTCGCCAAACCAAACGGCCCGCGGAAATGCAAATCCTTCCACGGGCCGTTGCTATCCGCCGTCACGCGGACTTCTTTACGGTTTGGGCAGAGATACCACTACCCGAAACTGATTCTTGCTGAATGTATTGTGCTTGAGAATCTTCGCGGTGTCGCCCTTCGCACCGGCGTTCAATTCCAGCACTCCGACCGCCCGGTAGCAACCGCCGGTCTTGAAGCAACCTTTGTTATCGAAGAAATTGTTGTTGATACTGTTGCCGGTAATCGTGCTCTCGAATGTGGTGTTGCTGATCTGGATGCCGTTCTGCGCGATTACATTGGTCTTCCCCGCGCCCGTGATCGTGTTCTCGGTTATGGTCGCACTCGATCCGTCGCCATCGACCCAGATTCCGCCCTTCTGGTAGTCGCTGATGATATTGCCGGTCAGCGTTCCGGTGCCTGGATCGTTCTCTTCTCCGTCGTCGTCACCGATGTACTCCCCAACCCGAATTCCAAATCCCGTCTGGCATCCGCTCAGCGGATTATCCCGAATGCTAACAATCTGATTGTCGCTGATCGTCGCAACCGCGTCTTCATGGACGAAGATGCCCTCCTGCAGTTTGCAGGCGCCCGACGCCCGTGACGGTCCGCTGATGATGAAGCCGTCTATGAACACGCCGCCCTCACCATCTCCACCGGCGAACGGTGCGACATAGTCCTCATCGCCGATCACTTCGATAATGGCGCCCCCGGGGGTCAGACGGTACGGCGCCTGGATCGTTGCTCCCGACTGATTTACCGATTCCAACGTCAGATCGTTCTGGAAAATGGTGAATGCCTCGGTGTACGTGCCGTCGCAAACTTCGATTGTATCGCCATCGTAGGAAGCGTCCACTGCCGCGGTTATCGTGGTGTAATACTCGTCACCATCATCATCAATGCACGCCTCGTCACCCTGATAAACGACCCGCGTTGTCGCCATCGCTCGGCCAGCCGTGAACAACGTCAACGCTGCCAATGCGATCGTAATCGTCGTTATCCTGGAATTTTGCAAAAGACCCATGAATTCCTCCCCGCGCGTACGTTCTCATCCTTATGAGTTATGCTGACCCGTAATGTCAATCAAACGATGATAACGCAATCAAGCGGTGACGTTTGATGGTCAGACATGCAATCGCTAAGCGGAAGCAAACTGAAGTCATCGACAGCAGACGCAAATCGACCCGAATGTCGAGCAGGCAGCGTACCTGCTCTATCGTTGAGTGATCGCTAAAATAAATTCGAATTAGTGTGCAATTTCGGCTTTTGGAGTTTGGTTGATCCGGAATTCTGTTCTTTAAAGCACAAATTTTGGCTTGAACCTTTGATTCGCGCCGAGGAGTGTTGTCATGCTGTCCCATGCGCAATCAATCGTTTGATAGCCCCCTCATGCCTAAAGCAGGCTACGGCATGTTTATCCACTTCGACTCCGACAACGGTGCCGAATGCGATAGCTGTGGGACGCGGGGCACAATTATGCAAATGTGCGTTACGCGCGTGGATCACACGGTAAAGTTTTGCATCCTTTGCTTTGGTGCGTTGGCTCAGGCAACCTCCCACGCCTCCAAAAAACTCAGATTCCCCGCCCGTTAGCTGCTCCCGTGACGCCATACGCGACTGCGGCCATGAATCGATTTGCTCGCACGGCCAGGCGATGCCGCCCGCGCTTGATACTTAACGAGCCCGTGAAGTTCTTAGGGACACGCGATGTGCGAGGCTGTTCTTTAATTGATCAATCTCTTGGACGCTCAGTTCGGTATCTGATAATCGCCTGAATTAACCGGTGCGATTCGAACTGAGCGACTTTGCAGATGAAAGGACAAAACCGCCTCATTGTCATCGCGAGTCTTCTGACTTTGGCTCTTGGCGTGATTTCCGGGCGGGCCTACAGCGCGCAGCCCGACGCGGCTCATCGCGATCCAGGCCGAATGCCCCAAGTTCACTTTGTTCCCAACTCGCAGCAGTTCTGGGATTTCTCGAAAAACTGGCCGACCAATTTCGGCCCGGCGTACCGTGACACCGTCACTGCCGCTACGAATTTTCTGCCGTGCACAGGTCAGTACGCCCTCTGCGCCGCATCCGGACCGGAACCGCTCCCTTGCAAGGTCACTCCGGACGGGCGCTTCGCGAACTGTAAGTGCACCGTTCAAACGGGACTCAATTACGTACAGATCACCGCAATCCTGAACGAAAAGGTGTATCAGGACACGGTCAATGTCTGTGGGGCCGATGGAGCGAGTTGCTTCCTGGTGCCGAACAAAGCTCCCGTCTGTAAGGCGATCCGCGACGGCACCCTGATCCCCGGCGCGGACCTGATTTCCGACTTCGATCCTGGCAGCCAATCAAGCCTGACGGCGCAGATAGCGAATCCTCCGGACGCCTCAAATTTCACGGTCTGTCCCAAGGCTCCATACGCCGGATGCATGACGGCGTCGTGCAAGCTTAATCGATCCGGCGACGCGCAATGCTCATGTCCGATTTTCTGGGGAATTTTTCAGCTCCCGGAGGCCGACGCGCAGTGCTCGTTGGGAGATGACCTGGTGTGGTCGGCGTCGTATGTGCCTGCCCTGGATACGCTGCCGTAGATCGCCGATCGAGAACCTGCGACGCATAGCGCCTTCATCTTGACCTTGCAGATGAGGTTCGGAAAGCCAGGCGGCAGTTCTGTCAAATACTCTCAATCCGTAAAGACGATGGTCTTCTTACCGTTCAGGATCACCCGATCTTCCAGGATGTAGCGAACCGCGCGCGCAAGCACGCGGCGCTCGATGTCGCGACCCTTGCGCACAAGATCCTCCGGCGTATCGCGATGCGAGATGCGTTCGACGTCCTGTTCGATGATGGGCCCTTCGTCGAGATCGGCGGTCACGAAATGTGAGGTGGCGCCGATCAGCTTGACCCCGCGCTCGTGCGCCTGATGATAAGGTCGGGCTCCCTTGAAACCCGGCAGGAAGGAATGGTGAATGTTGATGCAGCGGCCGGCGATCTTGCTCACGAGCCCTTCGGACAACACCTGCATGTAGCGCGCGAGCACCACCAGATCGGTCGCTGTAGAGCCAACGAGCTGCCAGATCGCAGACTCCTGTTCGAGCTTGGTCTCCTTAGATACAGGAAGATGATGGAACGGAATGTGGCCAAAGTCGGCCGACCCGTAAGTACTGCGCGGATAGTTCGACACGATCGCGGAGATGTCCATTTGCAGCTCGCCGATTCTCCAGCGATAGAGCAGATCGTTTAGACAATGATCGAATCTGGAGGCGAGCAGCATCACGCGCCGGCGTTCCTGCCGCGCCCGCAGCGTCCACGTCATGCCGAACCGCTGCGCGATCGGCTCCAATCCGGATTTCAGATCGTGGCCCGCTTCCCTGGCTTCCGCCTCGACCCGGTCAAATACGATCCGCATGAAGAAGCGCCCGGTCTCCGCGTCGCTGAATTGCTGGGCATCGAGAATGTTGCAACCGGCCCCGAACAGATGGGTCGATACGCTTGCCACGATACCGGGCACGTCCGCACACGATAACGTCAGGACGTAGGACTTGGACGCGAGCGCCATATTGTTCCTTGTGTCTGCGGTCCGCACTCACCGAAGCATCGTCGGCTGCGGCCTTGCTATCGAAATGCCAGCCTATTGATAGCGCGCCGCGTCGTCCACATCGCCGCCAGGAAAGTCTCCGCCTTCACCGAATCGACACGCGTGTCTTCAAAATAGTGACGACGCAGAGATAGACTTAACCGGCCGTCTCGAATACAGCGATCGATTCGGGGAACGCAAAAGCAAAGGACCAACAATGAGCTCACGAGACGATATTCACCGAACAGTTCTTCCGATTCCGGATCGACCGCGCACCGGCCTCGTCACCTATGATGCGAAGGATCCGGACACCAAGTTCCCGCCGATTACCCAGTTGCGCCCGCCCAAGGGTGCCCCGAATGTCCTGATCGTTTTGATTGACGACGCCGGCTTTGGCTCCTCGAGTGCCTTCGGCGGTCCCTGTAATACGCCGACGGCCGAGAGGCTGGCAGCGGGCGGTCTGAAATATAATCGCTTTCATACCACGGCCCTTTGCTCGCCGACGCGACAGGCGCTGCTGACTGGACGCAACCACCACACCGTTGGCATGGGCGGGATCACTGAAATCGCGAGCGGTTCGCCTGGCTATAATTCAATTCTACCGAACACCTGCGCGCCCCTCGCCAAGACCCTCAAGCTCAATGGATACGCGACCGCCCAGTTCGGCAAGTGTCATGAAGTGCCGGTCTGGGAGACCAGTCCCGCGGGCCCCTTTGACGCATGGCCGACCGGAGGCGGCGGCTTCGAATATTTCTACGGATTCATCGGCGGCGAAGCCAACCAATGGTTCCCGTCGGTTTACGAGGGGACCACTCCTATCGAAGTCAAGAAGACGCCCCAAGAGGGCTATCACTTCATGGAGGACATGACCGATAAGGCGATCAACTGGATCGGGCAGCAGCAGGCGCTCATCCCCGACAAGCCGTTCTTCGTTTATTTCGCGCCCGGTGCGACCCACGCGCCGCATCATGTTCCCAAGGAATGGGCCGATAAGTACAAAGGCAAGTTCGACCAGGGTTGGGACAAGTTGCGCGAGGAGACCTTTGCCCGCCAGAAAAAGTTGGGCGTCATTCCGCAGGATTGCCAACTTACCGCTAGGCACAAGGAAATTCCGGCCTGGGATGAGATGCCGGCTGCGCTCAAACCCGTGCTGATTCGTCAAATGGAAGTTTACGCCGGCTTCATGGAGTACGCCGATTTTCACGTCGGCCGGCTGATCGATTCGGTGAAAAAGCTCAACCTGTTCGAGGACACGCTGATTTACTACATCGTCGGCGACAACGGCGCTTCGGCCGAGGGCACCTTGAACGGCACCTACAACGAAATGATCAATTTCAACGGCGCGGCCGCGCTCGAGACTCCCGAATTCCTTATGGCGCGCCTGGACAAACTAGGCGGGCCGGATTCCTACAATCACTATGCGGTCGGCTGGGCGCACGCCATGAATACGCCGTACCAATGGACCAAGCAGGTCGCCTCGCATTGGGGCGGGACGCGCAACGGGACGATCGTGCATTGGCCCAAGGGCATTGCCGGTAAAGGCGAAATCCGCAGCCAGTTCCACCATGTGATTGATATCGCGCCAACCATCCTTGAGCTGGCGGGTCTGCCGGAACCGCTCTTCGTCAACGGAGTTCAGCAGCATCCGATCGAAGGCGTCAGTTTTGCGTACTCGTTCAACGATCCTTCGGCGGCCGAGCGGCGCGAGACGCAGTACTTCGAAATGTTCGGCAATCGCGGCATCTACCACAAGGGCTGGACTGCGGTGACACGGCACACGACGCCGTGGCTCCTCGTGGGCACCAAGCCTCCCGCATTTGATGACGACGACTGGGAACTCTACGACACCAGCAAGGACTGGAGCCAGGCGAACAATCTCGCCAGGCAGATGCCCGAAAAGCTCCATCAGTTGCAGCGCCTCTGGCTGATTGAAGCCACTCGCTACAACGTGCTGCCGCTCGATGATCGGCTCGCTGAACGGATGAATTCAGATACTGCCGGGCGTCCGGTTCTGATCAAGGGCGACTCCCAAATTCTATTCGGCAGTATGGGGCGTCTCTCTGAAAACTCGGTCCTCAATATGAAGAACAAGTCCCATTCGGTGACCGCGGAGATAGTTGTGCCGACCACTGGCGCCGAGGGAGTAATCGTCGCTCAAGGCGGCAACATTGGTGGCTGGAGCCTCTACGCGAAGGGCGGCAAGCTCAAATATTGCTACAACTTCCTGGGCATCCAGCATTTCTACGCCGAATCGAGCGCGGCATTGCCTCCCGGTGACCACCAGGTGCGAATGGAGTTTGCCTATGCCGGGGGCGGCCTTGGCAAGGGTGGCGTAGCGTCGTTGTTCGTTGATGGACAGAAAGTCGGCGAAGGCCAAATCGGTGCCACCGCCGCTATGATCTTCTCCGCCGACGACGGTTGCGACGTGGGGGAGGACTCCGGCTCTCCGGTCTCTCCCGATTATGGGTCGCACGGCAATGGCTTTACCGGGCGCGTAAAGGGCGTTCAGTTGGCTATCGCCAAAGATGCGGAATCCCACGATCACCTGGTCTCGCCAGAGGAAGCGGTGCGGATCGCGATGGCGCGGCAGTAGGGTAAGTCTGCTCGGGCATCGGTATAAGGTGAACCGCATGAATTCAGCAGCTTCGCCGTTTCACCTTCTGGCCAAGCCCACCGGCTCTAAATGCAACCTGGATTGCAAATACTGCTTCTTTCTCTCCAAGGAGACGCTCTATCCAGGTGACCGCTCGCGCATGTCCGATCAGTTGCTGGAGACCTACATCCGGCAACTGATGGAGGCGCAACCATTAGGCGAGGTCAACGTCGCATGGCAGGGCGGCGAGCCGACCCTCATGGGACTCGACTTCTTCAAGCGCTCCATCGAATACGTTGAGAAATACCGCAAGCCTGATCAGCGCATCCTGCATACAATGCAGACCAACGGAATCCTCCTTGACGATGAGTGGTGCACCTTCTTCAAGGATCACAACTTTCTCGTTGGTCTCAGTATCGACGGACCCAGAGAGATGCACGACGCCTACCGCGTCAACAGGGGTGGCGAGGGCAGTTTCGACCAGGTCATGCGCGCGTGGGAAACGCTGCACCGGCACGGTGTGGAGGTCAATGTCCTCTGCACTATCCACGCCGCAAACGCCGATCATCCGCTCGAAGTTTACCGCTTCTTTCGCGATCAGTTGGGGGCTGCTTACATGCAGTTCATCCCGATCGTCGAGCGGACCACTCAGGAGCTCCTTCCGCTGGCCAACCTGGGATGGGGTGAGCGGCCCGGTGCCGACCGGCCGCTTTATACGCAACGCGGCACGCTCGTCACCGAACGCTCTGTTGGCGCCGATCAGTTCGGCCGTTTCCTGATCGCGATGTTCGATGAGTGGGTGCGTCGCGACGTCGGAAAGGTCTTCGTGCAGACCTTCGACGTGGCGCTGGGAAGCTGGCTCGGGCAGCACAATCTCTGCATCTTCTCACCGACCTGCGGCAGTGCCCTTGCCCTGGAGCACAACGGTGACCTTTACTCCTGCGATCACTACGTCGAACCCGATTATCTACTCGGGAACATCCAGCAGACCCCGATGGCGGAGTTGGTCGCCTCAGAGCAGCAGCGTGCCTTCGGGCAGGACAAGCTGACCAGCCTGCCCAAGTACTGTCGTGAGTGCGAGGTACGGTTCGCCTGCCACGGCGAGTGTCCGCGCAACCGTTTCATCACGACTCCGGATGGCGAGCCGGGACTCAATTACCTATGCGTCGGCTACAAACAGTTCTTCAAACATATCGACCCCGCGATGAAGACCATGGCCGGCCTGCTGCGCCAGGGCCGATTTGCCGACGAAATCATGGAGTCCTCTCCAAGCAAGACTTGATGAACGGCGCGAGTGCCACATCAGGATCGCCGCATCCCGCGTATCATTTCTGATGCACTGTAAGTCGGCTGTGGCACCATCAGCCGTATGCGGGCCAGCGCATCAATAGAAAAGCCCCCGTTCTGTTAAGGATTTCGCGCGGCGTCGCCCGTCGCGCAGTTGGTACGCGGCGTGCTGATACTGACGTTCATCCGTCACCAGAGGAGAACGCAACCACAGCGATGATAGAGAATCGCGTACCAGTGTCCCACGACGAGGATCCTTCACCGGATATCGCGGATCTATGCGAAGCGATGTTTATCGAGGGTGCCCGCGTGCTCGGCTTCGCCCTTGACGCGCCGATCTCTTCGGACGCGCAGCAGAAGATCCTGCGAGCCGCCAATTTCCTCGGCGAAAAGCTGACCATTTTGCTGGCGATTCTAGCTGACGCCGAGCCCGAGTTCGAATTCGGCAACTAGAAAATCGACAACCGGGTAGAAGTGACTTTCGATCACAAATCGGCGGACGAGGGCGGAAACGGACGGCCCCCATTATGGTTCAGGTCCAGCCAATTCCGTTATCATGCCATGCAACGGGCGCGAGCGGGCGCCTGTCTGACAATGGCAACCGTCACGACCACGACACCGTATCGGCTCATTTACGAACTCGGCAATGCTTTTGCCACCCAGCTCGACCTCGACCTCCTGCTTGAGCTGGTAACGCAGAAGTGTCGCGAAGCCCTTGAGGCGGAGGGCGTCGCCATACTGTTGATTGATCCACAGCGTGACGAGCTCTATTTCCCGTATCTCGCCAATCTGGACCCGGAAGTCGCGCGCCGCCTCGCGGAGTTGCGTTTTTCCGCCGCACTCGGGATCGCCGGAGAAGCGCTTGCAAGGGGCAGGGCGATCAAAGTGGACGACGTCGCTCACGAGGAGCGTTTCTACTCGCTGATAGACCGTCACACCGGGCTGACCACGCGATCGATTCTGGCTGCGCCCCTGATTGTCGTCGGCACTCGCCTGGGCGTCATCGAAGTAGTTAACCCGCTGGGACGGGAGTCGTTCAGCGACGAGGATTTGGTGTTGCTGGAATCGCTCGCCGACAGTATCGCGGTGGCAATTCGCAATGCCGCCAAGGTCGATCAGTTGCAGACCGCCGAACAGACGTTGAGAGCCCACGTCGGTGCTTTGCGGCGCGACCTCGCCAAGCGCGAGCTGCTCGACGACATTGCGGGCGCGAGTCCCGAGATGGCCGAAGTCTTCCGCTTGATGACCAGTATCAGCACGACCGGGATATCGGTATTGATCCAGGGCGAAACCGGGACGGGCAAGGAGTTGGTGGCGCGCGCGATCCATCGCATGAGCGATCGCGCCGACAAACCCTTCCTCGCCATCAACTGCGCCGCGCTGTCGGAGCATCTGCTTGAGAGCGAGCTTTTCGGCCATCGCCGCGGGGCCTTTACCGGCGCCATCAGCGACCAGCCGGGTCTCTTCAAGGCGGCCTCGGGCGGGGTGATTTTCCTCGACGAAATCGGCGAAATGCCGCTCAGCATGCAGCCCAAGTTGCTGCGCGTGTTGCAAGGCGGCGAGATCATCGGAGTTGGCAGTACGCGGCCGGAACGCGTCGATGTGCGAGTGTTGTCGGCGAGCAATCGGGATCTGCGGGCCGCTGTCGATTCAGGCGCTTTCCGCGCCGATCTTTATTATCGACTCGCGTCCTTTCCGATCGCGCTGCCGCCACTGCGCGAGCGCCATGGCGATATCCCGCTGCTCGCCGCGCGTTTTCTGGCGGCCTCGTCGGAACACCAGCGCAAGTCGATTCGCAACATAGATCCGGAGGCGATGGCGCTGCTCGAGAGTTATCCCTGGCCCGGCAACGTCCGCGAACTCCAGAACGAAATCGAACGGGCAGTTGCATTAACTCCCTCGGGCGAAAGCATCAAGCCCGAACGACTATCCAGCACTATCAGCAATCTAACGCGTCTCACTGTCGCGAACGGTCCCGCTCCGCATACGCCACATCCCGCTTCGTCGTCGGTCCACGCGTCGGTGCGCGAGGAGTCAACCTCTGCCTCCATCTCGGCGGCGGTTCACGATATGAGCGAAGCCGCGAACGCGAGCAAAGACTTACGCCACGCCCGCGCCGACTTTGAAGCGAAACATATCGCCCAAGTGCTGGCGAGCAATCAGGGCAACGTGTCCCGCTCCGCGAAACTGCTCGGCATCTCGAGAATCTCGCTCCAGCGCAAGATCAAGGAATACAACCTCCGCTAAACCCGACCCACGACTAAGCTGTGTCTGAACAAAAAAAGGACCGGGCCTGTGCGGCCCGGTCCTTTGTCCGAGTGAGCCCTCCGATAACCCGGCGGCGCTGTCGCCTTCGAGTCGTTCAAGTCAGTCTGGGTTGTTGATGGGCACGGCGGGGGTGGTATTTGGATTAATCTGGCAACGCAGATCGCCGGCTGCACCCGTTAATTCGCATTTGCCGAGAGCGCCTTCCGCCGTGCGATCGCACTTGAGGACATCCGCTTGGCTGTCGGTCTCGTCCAGGCACGCCTCCAATGGCTTCAGCGTGTCCTCTTTGCAACGCACCGCAGCTTGCTCGTTCAAGATGGCGCATCTGATCGTTGCAGCCGCAGTATCGATTTGCGTGAGAGCGAGAGCGTTCGTAACCGGCGTAACCGCGCCGGACAACAGTGCGATTGCACCTACCGCAATCATCCTCGATACGACCTTTTTCATTCCCGTTCCCCCCTTTTTCGTGGTCGCTTAAAATTGCCGACCAAATTGTTAGAAACTAACGGACCCTGTCTATGCTGCGGCCCGGTCCGCTGTCCGAGTGAGCTTCCGGTAGCTCCATGGAGCGTTCAGGTCATTGTTTGTCGGGGACTGTAGGATTGATCTGGCAGCGCAGATCTCCGGCTGCACCGGTCAATTCGCACTTGCCGAGAGCGCCTTCTGCCGCCCGATCGCACTTGGCGACATCCGCCTGGCTGTTGGTCTCGTCCAGGCATTCCTCTAACGTTTTCAGCGTATCCCCCTTGCAGCGTATTGCGGTTTGCTCGACCGAGATGGCGCATTTAATGATCAAGCCAGCAGTATCGACTGGCGGCTGCTCAGCGAGAGTGCTTGTCGGCACCACCGTTGCCGCCATCATCGCCATTCCACCAACTGCAATCATCCGTGACACGAGGTTTTTCATTCTCTCTCCCCTTTGTTTGTAGTCGCTTAATATTGCGGACCACAATTCTTAGAAACTAACGGACGTTCTTTATCCTTATGATGCTCTCTAGTCAATCTTCTATAGAAAATCAGACTGAATTAAATCAAGTAGATGCTTTCTATATCGGACACTAACTTTGTTTACCGCGATGTGAAGAGCCGCGCATCAACCTTGTCGCCTTGGTATGGACATTTAGATATCTCCCGGCGTGCCAAGACCTGCGGATGGTCTCGATTGCACCTCATGATTTCAGACATGGGCGCCGGTGAGCTCTGGGCGACCGACGAGGCTCAGCCGAGGTCGCTGGAAGGTTACGCAGTGAAGGGATTGGGACAGGTTGCCGGCGCCAGAACGCAATCAAGCGGTGACTGAACGATCCCTTCGCAAACACAGTTAAGCGGGCGAGGTTCCGGCCAAGTCAGTAAAAGATTCCAGCAAAATCAATGCAGAGTCGGCTGCGAATTCCGGCGAAGTCAGCGAAGCGATCGGCTCAAGTCAGCGCAAAGTTCCGGCAACGTCAGCGCGAAGTCGGCGACGGGTATCGGGCAAATCAGTGCAGAGTCGGCGACGAGGCGAGCATTCTCGGAGCGACGAGATACGGCTACTCGGGGCGAAGAGATGCAGCTCTCGGAGCGAGGAAGTGCCGCTACTAAGTCGAACTGAATTAGAGAATCTCTGGATTTATTGAGGTTTTGGTGGGCAGGGGCAGAATTGAACTGCCGACACGAAGATTTTCAGTCTTCTGCTCTACCGACTGAGCTACCTGCCCACCCCGATGAGCTTCCCGTATCGCGAGGACCGGAAAGTTGTGCGGTCCTTAATTCGTACCGATCCAGACCCGCCGTTGCAAGGCACGCAGGCGGGACCCACTACTGTAGCGAGCAAGAACAGTGACGAGCTTCATGGGCGAAACCAGATTGACGTCGCTCGATTGCACGCTGGCTCAATTGAGAAATAGCGTCATCAGGGCAGTGAACGGCTAAATTCCCTGCTAGTGGAGGGAGGAGATGCGGGATTCGACGAAGTCGATGACGTTGGCCGCGAGGTTGGTGCCGTTGAGTTGATCGATCTCCTGGATGCCGGTCGGACTGGTGACGTTCACTTCGGTGAGGAAGTCACCGATGATATCCAGCCCGACGAAGTAGAGGCCGTCGCGCTGCAGGCGCGGGCGCAACATCTGGCAGATCTCGCGGTCGCGCGGCGTGATGTCCGCCTTTACGCAATTGCCGCCGACGTGGATATTGCCGCGATGCTCGTCGTCGCGCGGCACGCGCAGGGTGCATCCGAGCGGCTCACCGTTGAGGACGATGAGGCGTTTGTCGCCGCTGCGAATCTCCGGGATGTAGCGCTGGCCCATAATCGGACGGCTCTCGAAGCGCGTGACCGCTTCCAGAATCGCGTTGAGGTTGCGGTCGCCGGCGCGCGCGTGAAAGACCCCTTCGCCGCCGTGGCCGTCGAGCGGCTTGACGATCATCTCGCCGCCCTGTTCCTCCATAAAGCGCTTGAGGCGAGGGATTTCGTAAGTGACGATGGTGGGCGGGATCGCTCCGGGAAAGTTGAGCGCGTAGAGCTTTTCGTTGGCCTCGCGCAAGCCGGCGGGCTCGTTGAGGACGAAGGTGCGCCGGCGGTCGGCGAGGCTCAGGATCATGGTGGCGTAGAGGTAGGGGGCGTCGGCGGGTGGATCCTTGCGCATGAAGATGGCGTCGAAGGCCTCCAGCGGATACTGCGCGCCGCTATCGAGGAATTTGTAATGCGGCGTCGCGCGGGCAACTTCGCAGCGCCGCGCTTCGGCGAACCCTTGATGGCCCTGGGCGTACAGCCCCTTCAGGCCCAAATGGTAGAGCTGATGGCCGCGCCTGAGCGCTTCGAGCATGAAGACAAAGGTGGTGTCCTTGTCGGGGAGCACGGCTTCGAGCGGATCCATCACGAATGCGAACTTGTATGCCACCAGGGTCAAATTCCTCTCTCGATTTCGTCCAAAGCGCCAGCCGCCACGCTGAGCGCGGCGAGCGCGGCGGTCTCGCTGCGCAGCCGGTTGGGTCCGAGTCCCGCAGCGACGAAGCCGGCCGTTTCCATCGCGGCGTATTCCGCCGGGTCGAAGTCGCCCTCGGGACCGCACGCTATCAGCATAGCGCGCGGACGCGTGCGGCGAACGATGGCGGCGAGCGGCTCGGCGCCTTCGGTGCAGACGACCGCGAGGGTTTCTTTTGGCACTTCGCGGACCGCCTCGGCAACCGAAAGCGGCGGCCGAATCTCCATCCGACGCGGCGTCAGGCTCTGCTTGGTGGCGGCCAGCGCCAGCCGCCGCCATCGCGCGAGCCGCTCCTCGCCGGGATTACGCACTACTGCGCGGGCGCATTCAAGCGGCCAGAGCATGGTCGCGCCGAGCTCCGCGGCTTTTTCGACGATGAAGTCCATCCGCGGCCCCTTGATGATCGCGGTCGCGAGGATAATCGATGTGGGCGCAGCGCGATTGCTTTCAACGAGGCCGACAATTTCGATTTCTGCATAATCGGCGGTGAGGCGCGCGACGCGCGCATCGAACTCCAGGCCGTTGCCGACGATCAGACGGATCGCGGCGCCCGGCCCGAGCCGCATCACGTCGCGCAGATGATGTAATTCGTCGCCGCGGATGCGGGCGATGGCGCCGGCACGCGGGGTGTGCCGGTCGATAATGGTGCCGCCGCCGAAGGTGTCGCCGTAGATGGGATCAGCGTCCTTTCCTGGAACACGGATCATCCCGGCGGCGACGGCGAAGCGCGGGGGGCGTGCGAGTGGGGACTTCATCGCGCGAGCACCAACGCGGTCCATCCGCGGTCGGTGCGCCGATCGATGCAGCGCAATTCGGGCCGATAGGCAGCGATGACGCTTTCGGCCTCGCGCGCGAGAATGCCGGCGAGAATCAGGCGGCCCTCGGGTGCGACGCGGCGCAGCAGCAGCGGCGCCATCTCGATCAGCGTAGAGGACAGGATATTTGCGGTGATCAGATCGAAGTGGCGGCGCAGCGAGGCGATCGGGACGAGTGAAAAGCGGAGATGCTTGCTGACATGGTTGAGCTCGGCATTTTCGCGGGCATTGTCGATCGCGACCGGATCGATATCGATCGCGGTGATTTCGTGCACGCCAATCAGGCTCATTGCGATGGAGAGGATTCCCGAGCCGGTGCCGACGTCGAGCGCGCGCGCGAATGGCCGCTTTTGATTAAGGTCGTTGAGCAGGCGCAGCACGCCGTAGGTGCTGCCGTGATGGCCGGTGCCGAAGCCCTGGCCGGGCTGAATCACCAGCCGCAGGTAACCCTCGCGATGTTCATGGCTC
>DASXFX010000175.1:0-27158 GCA_036489375.1 Binataceae bacterium (SeqCode)
GCCCATCCGGGAGCTACGTCCTCCGGCGAGAATTATGGCGCTGGGCGCAGTCATCGTTCGAGTAGGCAGCGCAAAACCGTCAGGCTCCTATAGGAGGACTCGCGAAGGTCGGGACGCACCTTTGGGCGGCGAAATTTATACGCGAGCGCCTTAATCATGGCAGCCAGAGAGGCCAGCGCTGGCGGGCAGGTATCATTGGATTGCCAGCCGGTTGGCGACTAGTTCCGTCAGTGTGATCTGAATCGCTTCGGCATGATAGAGGACGCCGAGATGGCCGGTGTGGCGCAGCACAATCAATCGTTTATACATGCCGTCAGGGAAGGTCGCGCCGGGCGGTGGCGGCACGATCAGGTCGTCGCTGCCGAAGATGGCGACCTCGTGCGGGCTTTGCTGGGAGGGGGAGAAGGGCGCGCCGAGCGTCACCAGGGAGCGCAGGCGGCCATTTTCAGACCGCGCCGCAGCCCTGCGTGCGATGGTCCCGCCGAGACTGTGCCCGACAAAATGGACGCCTGCGCCGCCGTCGGTCTGCGCCGCCATTTCAGATAACTGTCGGGCGGAATTATCTACCGATTGGTGCATCGAGTACGAGAAAAAGCCGACATTGTCGAAGCCCGTCATCCGCACTAGTAGCGACAGTGCGAGCATATTGGTCCGGTCGCCACCATTGCCGTGGATCAGGATTACCGCGTCGCGAGAGCGCCGAAGGCTGCGCGGAATCTGTAGAAAAGTCAGACATTCCAGCGGGTAGGACGCGACCAGTGCGCAGGCTGACGCCAATTCGCGCCCAATCGTGATCGGATTCATCTGGATTCGATAATAATCGCGTGGCTTCCCAACGCCAATGCCTGTCGCTGAGGCATCAATCTGGCTTTCGGCGCGCCGAGTCCGTGACGTGCTCAAGGCATTGCGGGCGAATCGCAGCCGGGGCGCTTTTGCGGCGGCGCGTCGCGCTGGCTATTGTGAGGCGCGAGACGTGGCCATCAAACAATCACCGCTCATTACGCAGTATCTCAACGTCAAGCAAAAGGTGCCCGATGCGATCCTGTTCTTTCGCCTCGGGGATTTCTACGAAATGTTCTTTGAGGACGCCGAGGTGGGCGCACGCATCCTCGATATCCAACTGACGTCCAGATCCAAGGACGGCGTCCCGCTGTGCGGGGTGCCGTACCATTCGGCGGAACCTTACATCGCGAAGCTGTTGAAGGCCGGGCTGAAGGTTGCGGTGTGCGAACAATCGGCGCCGGAACCGCCGGCGGCCGGATCGAGCGGCAAGGGCGCGGCGTTTCAACTGACTGCAACGGGCGACCGGCGTCCGGCGGGGCGCGGCCTGATGCCGCGGCAAATCGTGCGCGTGATTACGCCGGGCACGGTCGGCGAGGAGTTGGTGCTGATCGCGGGCGAGAAGAACTTCTTGCTGGCGGCGGTGCCTGACGGTGACGGGTTTGCACTCGCCGCGATCGACGTTTCGACCGGCGAGTTTATCGCGACGCGCATGGGTGCCCTGGCCGGTTTGCGCGAAGAGCTGGCGCGCATCGCACCGCGCGAAATGGTGGTGCCGGCCGGCAGCGATACGCTCAAGGCGCTCGGCGTAGATTTGCACTATCCGCTGACCGAAATGGACGGGGACAGCTTCGACGCCGACGCTGCGCATAGTCTGCTGGTGAACCGGTTTGGTTTGCAGGCGGCGCCGTTGGCGGATGGCGCTTTCGCGGGCGCGATAGTGGCGGCGGCCGGCGCTGCGCTGCGCTACGTCGAGGAAAACTTCGGGCGCGACCTGACCCATCTGCGGCCGCCGCGGCTGTATCGAGCGGCGGAGTTCATGCTGGTGGACGAGGTGAGCCGGCGTCATCTGGAACTCGTCGCGTCGAGCGACGGTACGCGCACCGGGTCGCTGCTTTCGATCCTGGACAAGACTCTAACGCCAGTCGGCGCACGGGCGTTGGCGAACTGGATCGTCTATCCGCTGCTCGAACTCGGCGCGATTCGTGCGCGGCATGACGCGGTCGAGGAACTGTTCGAGGCCGATCTCGGCGGCCCGATGGCGGAAGCGCTGCGGCGCATCGGCGACCTAGAGCGACTGGCTGGACGTATCGGCAGCATGCGCGCGAGCCCGCGCGACGCGCTGCGGCTCGGGCAGGCGCTCGCGGCGGTAGCGACGCTGCGCGACGCGCTCGCCGATCGACGCAGCGAACTGATTCGGGCGATCGCTTCGCGCTTAGGCCCGCTGCCCGAGGTCGCCGCGCAAATCGATGCGACGATCAGCGACGAGCCGCCGGTGAATCCGCGCGACGGCAATACCATCCGCGCCGGCTTCAGTGCCGAGGTTGACGAGATGCGCGGGCTGGCGCGCGACGCGCGCGGAGTGATCGCACGACTGGAAGCGTCGGAACGTGAGCGGACGCGGATCGCGTCGCTGAAGGTCCGGTACAACCAGGTTTTCGGTTACTACATCGAAATCACCAAGGCGCATGCGGACCGCGCGCCGGCGGACTATGAGCGCAAGCAAACGCTGGTCGGGGCGGAACGCTTCACGACCCCCGCGCTCAAGGAGTTGGAACGCAAGATCCTGGGGGCGGAGTCCGGGCTGAAAGAATTGGAATTGCAGATCTTCACCCGGCTGCTGCGCGATCTCGCCGCACATTGTGCGGAGATTCTCGAAACGGCAGTGGCGGTTGGGGAATTCGACACATTGCGATCGCTTGCAACGGTTGCGCGGGAACGCGGGTACGTGCGGCCCGACTTGAATTCAGGCCTGGGCCTGAAGATTTGCGACGGCCGCCATCCGGTGCTCGAGTCCGGGATGAAGCCGGGCGAGTTCGTGCCGAATGATCTGGAAGCCGACCCGGCCGAGCGTCAACTGCTGTTGATCACCGGACCTAACATGGCGGGCAAATCGACTTATTTGCGGCAGGTTGCGCTGATTGCGATCATGGCGCAGATGGGCAGCTTTGTGCCGGCGACCACCGCGAGTCTTGGTTTGACCGATCGGGTGCTGACGCGGATCGGAGCACGCGACGATCTGCGGCGGGGCGAATCCACTTTCATGGTCGAAATGCGCGAGACCGCCCGCCTGCTCGAAGGATTGACGGAGCGGAGCCTGCTTCTGCTCGACGAGGTCGGGCGCGGGACCAGCACATTTGACGGACTCGCGATAGCGTGGGCGGTGGCCGAGTACCTGCACGACGCAACGCGGGCGAAGGTGCTCTTTGCGACGCATTTCCATGAATTGACCGACCTTGCGCGCGAACGGACGCGGGTCAAGAATCTCAGCATGGCGGTGCGGGAATGGAACGGCGAAGTGCTGTTTCTGCGCCGTGTGATCGAAGAGCCAGCCAGCCGCAGCTACGGTATCGAAGTGGCGCGACTGGCGGGGCTGCCCGCCGACATCATCACGCGCGCGCGCGAAATCCTCAACAACCTGGAACGCGGTGAGTTTGATGAGGCCGGCATGGCGCGACTTGCCCATCGCGCGGAGAGCGGTCAGCGCGTCGCACAAATGAACCTTTTTACGCCGGGAGAGAGCCGCGTGATCGAAGAATTGCGCACGCTCGAAGTCGATCGGATTACTCCGGTCGAAGCGCTCAATGCGCTGGCGCGAATGGCGGCAAGGCTTCGCGGCGAGACTGAATAACTACGGCTGAAGAGCCGGCGTCGATCGGCAACTGAAGGGGTCTTCTATTACTCGGGCCGGGCGTTTCTTGCGGAGCGCAAGGCGGATGGAGTGGTGGGTGTTGAAGAGGGCGTTTTTGCTGACACTCGCGCTGCTCGCGACGTGCATAATCACCAGGCCGGCGCGGGCACACGCGGCGACGATTACCGGCGCGTCGATCGCGAGCGGAGGCGGTGCCGTCGAAATCCGTTTCGCGGTGCAAGGGACCGCATTGAATTGGCATCTCAGCATTCACAGCCAACAAATCTGGATCGATCTGAATCATGCGCGGCTCGAGCTTCCGCCGCGTCCGCTGTTCGGACACGAGATCGCGCCGGTGACAATTGTGCGCGCGTTCGCCGGCGAGGGCGGAAGCGCGCGACTCACGGTCGAGGTCACCGGCCGCATCGATTATGTGATCGCGCGATTGCCGCATGAACTGGTATTACGGGTGGCGCCGGCGGGCACGGTCGCCAACCTGGCGGCGCCGCTTCTGACGAAGATGGAACATCGGCGATTCGCCACGCGCGTGTCGCCGACGCCGTCCGCGGCGATAAACAATCGCAGCTTGGCGAACAACCGCGAAGCGGATTTGGGCGAAGCGAACACGAGTGCGCGAACTTCGCGCGACGAGAGTAATCCGATCGGAGAGCAGCCGTCCGCGATTAACCAGCCGGCGGGAACGGCCTCGCGCAGCGAGCCGAGTGCGAACGCACTGGCGTCGGGCGAGCGCCCGCTGGTCGTGATCGATGCCGGGCATGGCGGGCATGATCCCGGCACCGAAGCGGCCGGCGATGTAGCGGAAAAGGACGTCGCGCTGCAGATTGCGGTACGCCTCCACAACGCACTCATAGCAGACGGGATCGACGCGCGGATGACGCGGTCCGACGATACCTTCCTGACGCTGGCCGAGCGCACCCAATTGGCTAATAGCAATCGCGCCGACCTGTTCGTGTCGATTCATCTCAATTCCAGCCCCGATCCGGATACCACTGGAATCGAGACCTACTATCTGAACAACACCACCGACCGCGCGACGATCCGGCTGGCGCGCATGGAAAACGACGTTGCGGGAGGCTATGGCGCACCGGGCGAGCCCAACCTAAACTACATCCTGACTGACCTGCGCCAGCAGGATAAGGCGAACGAATCGGCTTCGCTGGCGCGGATGATCGAAGCTGAGACGGTCGCGGATATCGACACGTCGATGGGATTGCGAGTGAACGAATTGGGGGCAAAACAAGGGCCTTTTTACGTGCTGGTCGGCGCGCTGATGCCGTCGGTGCTGGTCGAGTGCGGCTTTCTCTCGAATCCGGGTGAAGCGCGATTGCTCCAATCACCCGCTTATCAGCAAGCGCTGGCGGACGGGATCGCGCGTGCCGTGGTGCATTACTTCAAGGCCGATGCGGCTGTGGGCAACCTATGAGCGAGACGCCCGAGGTCGATCAGCCGGCGATCGCGACTCCGCCGGCACCGGCGATTCGCGACGAGGCTGCGCTCTTGGCGGAGTTGCAGCGTACGCGAACGCCGGGCGTGATTGCACGGGCGCATCTCACGTCGGTGCGAGCGGCGATGTTCGAGCGTCACCGCGCGGGCGCGGGCGGACTCGAGGTCGTGCACGCAATGACGGCGGCGGTGGACGACTTGATGAGAGCGCTCTTCCGTTACGCCGACGAGGAACATTCGCAACGCTACTCACGGCTCAACCAGCGCCTCGCAATCCTGGCGCGCGGCGGTTATGGGCGCGAGGAACTTAATCCACAGTCCGACATCGACCTCTTGTTCCTGCACGATTACAAACCGGGTCCCTACACCGAGATTGTCACCGAGACGATCCTGCACGCGTTATGGGACGCCGGTCTCACCGTCGGCTACTCGGTGCGCAACGTCAACGAATGCATCAAGATGGCGGCCGAAGATCTGAAGGAAAAGACCGCGATCCTTGATGCGCGCTTTCTGGGAGGCGACGAAAAGCTGTACGCGCAGTTGGACAAAGTGCTGATCAGCGACGTGCTGAATCGCAGTCAGCAGGCCTTCTTCAAGGCTAAGCTGGAGGAGAGCCGCAAGCGCCACAAGCAATATGGCGAATCGATCTATCTGCTCGAACCGCAATTGAAAGAGGGCGAAGGCGGCCTGCGTGATCTGCATACGGCGCTGTGGCTGGCCAAGGTCAAGTACAAGGTTCATTCGCTGGAAGAACTCGTGCAGAAGGCGGTGATCACGGAGCCCGAGCTGAACGAGGTGAATGCGGCGCGGGACTTTTTGCTGCGCGTGCGCAACTCACTGCATTTCCTCAGCGGACGGCACTTCGATCAGCTCACCTTTGAGTACCAGGAGCAGATAGCTCCGATGCTTGGCTTCACGGAGTCCGGTGGAAACCAGGCCAGCGCCAACCTCATGCGCACCTACTATCAGCAGGCTAGTACCATCCTCAGTTTCTCCGAGGGGCTGATCGCGCGCGTGACCGAGGACACCACTCCGGCGCGCTTTTTGCGGCGCCGGACCGTGCGGCAAATTCGGCCGGGCGTGGTGATCCAGGGCAACGTGCTCGGCATCGGCACCAACGATTTTTTTCGGCGCGAGCCGCTCAACCTCATTACGATTTTCGCCGACTGCCAGAGCCACGGCGTTGAATTGTCGGGCAGCGCCTACCAACTGGTGCGCGACAATCTGGAGTTGATCGATGACGCGATGCGTCACGATCCCCGCACCGGGATGGCGCTGATGGGCATCCTGAGCGGCCGGCAACGCGTGGCGGAGACGCTGGAGGCGATGCATCGGGCGGGCGTACTCGGCGCATTGATCCCCGAGTTCGGCAATCTCTACGCGCGAGTGCTACACGACCTCTACCATATCTACACGGTCGATCGTCATTCCCTGGCGGCGGTGCGCGAACTCGAACGGCTGCGGGCCGGAGACCTGAAGGCGACCAACGCGCTGTTGACCGAGGTCGCGCGCGAGTACACCTCGTTACCGATCGTTTTCCTGGCGCTGTTGCTGCACGATATCGGCAAGGGACACGGCCACGACCATCATGAGCTCGGCGCGCAATTGACCGTGGCGGTCTGCGAGCGGATGGGCCTCGACGCCGAGGAAATGGACCTCGTGGTGTTCCTGGTGCGCGAACATCTGAAGATGTCGCAGGTCGCGCAAAAAGGCGACGTCGATAATCCGGTCACAGTCGAAGACTTCGCGCGCGACGCAGGATCGATCGATCGACTAAAGGCGCTCTATCTGCTGACTTTCGCCGACATGCGCGCGGTCGCCCCGAAGGTTTACAACAATTGGCGCGACATGTTGCTGAGCGAGCTCTATATGCGCTCGCTGAAGACGCTCGAACACGGCGGGCGCGAGGCAATCGATCCGGCGCGGCGGCTGGCCTTGGTCAAGGCGGCGGTCAGAGCGGAGCTAATCGAGGCCAAGGCGCCGGACGAGGCGGTAAGTGCATTTTTCGATCACATGCCGGATCGTTACTTCCTGACGGTGCCCGAAGGCGACATCAAGCTGCATTTCGACATGATGCGTGCGATCGAAGAGCGGCCGCTGGTCTGCCGTCATCGTCACTTTCCGGAGCTCGAGTTCAGCGAGTTCATGGTAGTAACACGCGATCTGCCGGGCCTGTTTTCGAAGATCGCGGGTGCGCTGACCGCCAACAATCTCAACATCCTGTCGGCGCGGATTACCACGCGCGACGATGGCATCGCGCTCGACGTGTTCCGCGTTTCGCATCTGGGCGAAGCGGGCGCGATCGCGTTGGATGAGGATCGGTGGCCGCGGGTCGAGCGCGATCTCGAGCGTGTGGTGTCGGGCGAGCGGGATATCACGGCGCTGGTCGCCGAAGCGCAGAAGACCCGCTTTGGTGCGCGCAAGTTCGTGCGGCGCGTAGCGACCGAGGTCACCGTTGACAATCGCAGTTCGGAAGAATTCACGGTCATCGACGTCTTCACGCAGGACCGTGTCGGCCTGCTCTTCACTATCACGCATACGCTGTTCGAGCTGGGGATGAAGATCCATCTCGCACGTATCTCGACCAACGCGGATCAGGCGCTCGACGTCTTTTACATCAGCGATCGCGAGGGCAATAAGGTCACCGATCTCGAACGGATGCGATCGCTCAAGGCTGCGCTGCTGGAACGGCTCGAAGGGAAGCCGGAGCCGACGACCGCGAGCGCTACGCCCACAGCCGACGGATCGCATCAAGGGGGCTGAGCTGCAAGTTGAAGTGGAAGGTGAGGTTGAGGATGTGCACGACGGCGGCAAATTCGGCTGGGATGATCTGATCGAGCTCCATCTGGCGCGACAGGCGGTCGAGCGCGGCCTCAGCCAAAACTCGCTCGAGGCCTACGGCGGTGACCTTCGCGACTTTCAGAACTTCTGCCGCGAGCGCAGCGTCGAGCCGCGCGCGCTGGATGCGGCGGCGATCCTCGGCTATCTCGAAAACCTTGCGACGCGCGAGTTTCGCGTAACCAGCCAGCGCCGTCGCCTCGCGGCGGTGCGCGGGCTCGTCCGCGAGATGATCGAGCGCAAGACACTCGATCGCGATCCGACGACGGCGGTCAAGCTGCGGCCGCATCCCCGGCCACTGCCGCGAACGCTCGGTCGCGCGGATACCGCTGCGCTGATCGAGGCCATCGACACCAGCTCGCTGCGTGGCATGCGCGATCGCGCGATGCTTGAGTTGGCTTACGGCTGTGGCTTGCGCGTCTCCGAATTGGTCGGGCTCAAGCTCAACCAGGTGAATCTCGCGGCGCGCGTGTTGATCGTAATTGGCAAGGGTAACAAGGAGCGCATCATTCCGATGGGAGGCGCGGCGCTCCGTGCCTTGAAGTCCTATATGATCGCCCGGCAGAAGGCGGCGCTGGAAGCGGCGTCGGCCGATGGCGGCAAGCGTCGCCACGGGGAAGCCGTCGCGATGCGCCCGAACGCGGCGGTGTTCACCACGCGGCTGGGACGCGCGATGACGCGCCAGGGCTTTTTCAAGGCGCTCAAGGGCTGGGCCTCCGGCGATCCGCGGCTGGCATGGATTAGTCCGCACACGCTGCGCCATTGTTTCGCGACGCACTTGCTGGAAGGCGGCGCCGATCTGCGCGCGGTGCAGGAAATGCTCGGCCACAGCGATATATCGACCACTCAAATCTATACGCATCTGTCGCGCGGTCACCTGCGCAAAGTCCATCGCACTTATCATCCGCGCGCGAAACGAGTTACTGCGGCTGACGGGGCGGAGCGGGACGCTGGCACTCTGTCAGTGAATCAGGAAGCGAAGGATTAATTTGAACGGGTCGCACGGATTTTTGGCGCAGGTACTGTTGTGGGCAGTGCCGATCGTGGTGGCAATCATTTTGCACGAGGTGATGCACGGGGTGGTGGCGCGGATGCTTGGCGACGACACCGCCGCGCGCGCTGGCCGCCTCACGCTCAACCCGCTCGCGCATATCGATCCGTTCGGCACGATTATCCTGCCGGGGCTGCTGCTCTTCGCCCATGCGCCGGTGTTCGGTTACGCGAAACCTGTGCCGGTCGATTTTAGCCGGCTGCGCCCGCGCCGCGTCGGCATGATTGCGGTAGCGGCTGCCGGTCCGCTGACCAATCTAACGCTCGCGGCTGTCAGCGGGCTCATCTTTCGCGGACTGATCTCGCATCAGGCAGCGCCGGTGACTCAGTTTGAGCTTTTGTTGAGCCGGGTCGCGCTCGCCTCGTGCCTGGTCAATATCGAATTAGCGGTCTTCAATCTTTTGCCGCTGTTGCCGCTGGACGGCGGCCGTGTGCTCGCCGGGTTGCTGCCCCCGGCGCTCGCGCGACGCTTTGCGAGGGTGGAGCGATACGGATTTCTGATATTGTTGCTGCTGCTGTATACCAACACGGTGAATGCGGTGGTCAACCCGATAATCAGCGCGATAGCGCGGACGCTGCTATGAGCGACGAGGGCCCTGCGATCAAGTTTGAGGGCGACGGCGGCATGCGCTTTCGCCTGCCGATTTACGAGGGTCCGCTCGACCTGTTGCTGCACCTGATCAAGCGTGCCGAACTCGATCCGCAGGACGTCGCCACCAGCATCATCACCGAGCAATACCTCGAGCAGCTCAACCTGATGGAGCAGCTCAATCTCGACATCGCCGGTGAATATCTGGTGATGGCGGCGACGCTGCTCCTGATCAAATCTTTCGCGCTGCTGCCCCATCCCGAGTTGGCCGATACGGAAGAGGCCGAGGACCTCAAGCGCGACTTGGTCGAGCGGTTGCTCGAGTATCAGCGCTATCGCGAAGCGGCCGCCAAACTGGGCGAGCGGGCGCTGCTCGGTCGCGATGTCTTCGCCGCCGCGGGTGAAGCGGTGCCTGAGGAGCAGGAGCCATCGGCGCCTTTCGAGGTCTCGATTTTCGACCTCGTGACCGCGATGGCCGCGGTGCTCAAGCGCATCGGCGATCGCACGCCGCGACGAATCGAGTTGCGCGATATTCCCGTAGCTCAATGCATTCCGCGCATTCTCGCCGCCATCGGCGAAGGTGAGCAAGTCGGGTTCATGGCGTTGTTCGAGGACCTGGCGGATCGTCCGCTGGTGATTGCGACATTCATGGCGTTGCTCGAATTGATTCGGCGCGGCGCGGTGCGTGCGTGGCAGGACGATCGCGAAGGGCCGATTCTGCTGGGACGTGGCGATCGCTATGCGGCACAGCAGGCCGTGGGCGCGGACGCCGGTGATGCGATCCACGGCGTCGAAACTAACCCGGACGCGCCGGAAGAGAAAAATGAAGCAGAGGAACGCGGCAAATAGGCCTGCGCATTAATCGATTGGAAGAAGAACGTCTCAAAGCGATCCTCGAGAGCCTCCTGTTCGCGGCGGCGGAGCCGGTCGCCCTGTCGCAACTGGTCACGGTCCTGGAAACGGTCTCGCGCGACGATATCAAGAAGGCGCTCGCGGAAATGGCGGTGGCGTATGGCGGCGGTGGCCGCGGCATCGTGCTCGAAGAGGTCGCTGGCGGCTATCAGCTACGCACGCCCAAGGAGCACGCCCTATACGTGCGGAAGCTACTGGCGGCGAAACCACCGCGCCTGAGCCGTCCATTGCTGGAGACGGTCGCGATCATCGCCTACCGTCAACCGATCACTCGGCCCGAAATCGAGCAACTGCGTGGGGTCGATTGCGGTGGCGTGCTCGACACGCTGGTGGAGCGTAGGCTGATCAAAATCGCCGGACGCAAGGAGGCGCCGGGCCGTCCGATCATGTACACGACGACGCCCGAATTTCTCGAGCTCTTCGGCCTCAAGGACTTGGGCGGCCTGCCCGACCTCGAAGAACTTCGACTGATTGAGACGCCGCGCGAGGAGCCTCTTTTCGCGAGAGAAGGCGACGCCGATACGACTGATGCGTCAAGCGTTGTGCGGGCCTTTGATGACCCGGAATTCGCTGGATTTGAAGGGATCGAGGAGCCGCAACCAGTGGATGTCGGGGAGGATCGATTCGCGAGTGATGCCGCGACGGCCGCCGAAGAAGTAATCGTGTCCGACGCCGATTCCACGTCAGACGATTCCGCTGCCGCGAACGATGCCGCTCTAGAGGCCGCAGAGTCGTTGCATCCCGCGGTTACCGTTGAAGACGAGTCCGCCGAAACGCCTTCAACCGAGGAACCCGTGGAGCATCATTCCGCGCCGCTACCCGTCGAACCTGAAGATCGCGATCCCGAAAATCACGACTAGTTTGAGGGAGCCTATGCCACTCGCGAAAAAGAGCAGTGACGATCGCGGCGCGCAGGCTTGCACGTCGCCAGGCTAGCCTTCGCTTTCTTCGAAGTAGCCGCCGGCCTCAGCGTAGTTTTCGAACCGCGTGAACTGGCTCAGGTACGTCAGCTTTGCAGTATCGGTGGGGCCGTTACGTTGTTTGGCGACGATCACTTCAGCGACGCCCGGCTCCTTGCTGTCGCGATGGTACATCTCGTCGCGATAGATGAACGCGATGACGTCGGCGTCCTGCTCGATTGCGCCCGACTCGCGCAGGTCGGCTAGCAACGGACGGCGGTCGGGTCGCGTCTCGACCTGGCGATTCAACTGTGACAGCGCCACCACTGGCACCTTCAATTCCTTGGCGAGCGCCTTGAGCGATCGCGAGATTTCCGCGATTTCCTTCTCGCGCGATTCGCCTGACGTGGCCGCGCGCATCAACTGTAGATAATCGACAATGATCAGCCCCAGATGGCTGTTTGGATCGCGCGCCAGCCGGCGGCATTTCGCCTTCAGAACCAACGCGGTCGTATCCGAGCTGTCGTCGATATAGATGGGAGCTTCCGAAAGGCGTCCCGCGGCTTGCGCCAGCTTGGGAAAATCGCGCTCCCCCAGGAAACCCGAACGAGCTTTGGCGCTATCAACCCGCGCCTCTGAGCACAGCAGGCGGAACGCGAGTTGCTCCTTTGACATTTCGAGCGAAAATATTGCCACCCCGACTTTCGGATCCGCCTCGAGCGCGGCGTTGGCGGCGATATTCAACGCGAGTGCGGTTTTGCCCATGCTCGGGCGCGCCGCGATTATAATGAGGTCGCCACGCTGGAATCCCGCGGTAATGCGATCCAAATCCATGAACCCGGTCGGCACTCCCGTGACGAGTTCCTTGCGCTCATACAGTTGCTCGAGCAAGGCGATCGCGTGCCGGCTGAGTTCGTCCATTTTGACGAAGGACGGCCGCACTCTTCGTTCAGCGATCTCGAAGACTTTGTGCTCGGCTTGATCGAGAAACTCCTCGACATTGCTGCCCGGCACATCGTAGCTCTCGCCGGCAATTTCTCCCGCGATCGCCGCAAGGCTGCGCAGCACCGCCTTCTCGCGCACGATTTTGGAGTAATGCGCGGTGTGCGATGCGGACGGAACGAACGACACTATTTCTGCGAGATAACTCGCGCCGCCCACCCGCTCAAGCAGATCTTTGCCGCCGAGAGCGTCGGTGAGCGTGACGATATCGATCGGAATTCCGCGATCGGACAATTGCACCATCGCGCTGTAGATAGTGCGGTGATGCTCGCGATAGAAATCCTCGGGTTTGAGAATTTCCAAGGCGTGGTTAATCGCCTCGTTGTCGAGCAGAATCCCGCCCAGCACCGCCATCTCAGCATCAGTGCTATGAGGGGGAACGCGCTTTAGAAAATCGTCTGCCACCGCCACTACCACCACTCCCGCGTCGCCAACCAGCCCAAGGAAGAGGCGCCATTACATCTGTGGACGAAAGCCAGCGCAATCCAAAATCAAAACCACACTGCAGCGAATTAACAGGCGGTTATCAATAGGATTCCCTCAACAGACTATATCAAGACTAATCCACATCCAGTTAACAGCTACTCAACATCATAGCTTATACATTTTCCAATTCACCCCACGCTCTATTCGACTTATGCACAGATTCCATACATGGCGCTCGGCTACACAATGGATCCATCGGTCTGAACGCCCAGGCATGTTGATAAATCAGGCTCGACGAATGCGACGGCTCGAGACCGGTCGGGCGCGCGCCAGCATCGGGCCGAGCGCCACGCCGAAAAGGAAGCCGCCGACATGCGCCCACCATGCCACTCCGCCGACCAGCGGACCCTGTGCTCCGGCGAGAATTCCCGCGTAGAGTTGCGCCCCGAACCAGAACAGCAGGTAAAAGTAAGCCGAAATGTCCATCATCGGCCAGATTATCAGTAAGGGAAAAATCGTCGTGATGCGTCCACGCGGATAGAGCACGAAGTAAGCGCCCAGCACGCCTGCAATTGCGCCGCTTGCGCCGATCACGGGGACTCTCGAATTCGGCCCCATTGCGACCATCGCGAGTCCGGCGGCCACCGCCGCTGCGAAATAAAAGAACAGGTAGCGCGGCGTGCCGAAGCGTTCCTCGACAGCCGGTCCAAAAATGAACAGGTAGAGCATATTGCCTGCAATGTGAAAGAAGCCCGCGTGCAAAAATGTCGCGGTGATGAGCGTGCCGAGCGTCGCCAGTGTCTGTTCCGATGCCGCGAATCGCAAACGCGTCATCTGTGCGGGCACCATCGCATAGCGAGCGAGAATCGGACCGGCGTGGCTGCCGAGCTTAACCTCGAGCGCAAAGACCGCGATATTCGCAACGATCAGGATCGTATTGGCCAGCGTCAGGCGACGGGTCGCCTCGCTGTCACGGAGCGGAATCATGGTTTAGTCGTCACGCTCGCGTCATCTGTTTCGCTACGTCGTTGCCTGCGATGGTAATAATGGAAGAAGATCGCGCTCGGTATGTTAGTCAGACTTGATCGTCGGTGCGAGTACGCGCGCTTGAGCGTGATGGGATTGTATGCGAAAGAAAGATTTGGGCACGGCTCCGCACGGCGCGGTTTGTGATCGGGGAAATTGCGCACGCCGGCGGAGTTAAACGCTGGGCGATTCCGCTGCGCGATTCGATTCTTCGCCCGTCCGCACACAGATCGAAATTCCAGGAGGAAATAATGGAGATCGTCAAACAGGAACTGACGGTGAAAACCGGCAATGAAAACATGCCGTGCCATCTGGCACGTCCCGCTACCGGCGGCCCGTATCCCGCGATCGTGGTTGTAATGGAAGCATTCGGCCTCAACGGCAATATCAAGAACATCACCGATCGCTTTGCGGCGGAAGGCTTCGTCGCCATCTCGCCCAATCTATATTTTCGCCAGCCCGACAACGTCGTCGGTTATGACAATCTGCCCGGCGCTATCAAGTTGATGGGTAGTCTGAACGACGATCAGATCGCAGCGGACATGGGTGCGGCGATCAACTACGTCAAGACGCTTAAGGAGGCCAAGCCGAAGTTCGGTACGACCGGTTTCTGCATGGGTGGCCGCGTCGCGTTTCTGACCGCGGTGCGCAACGGCGACGTTTACGCGACGGCGCCATTTTATGGCGGAGGAATGACGCGTGCGGGACAGGCCGGAGGCAAGGCGCCGGTCGACGATGCCGTCAATCTTAAGGGTCCCGTACTGGCGTACTTCGGCGGCAAGGATGCGTTCATTCCGTTGACCGAGGTGGACAAGTTTCGCGACGCATTGACCAAGGCCGGCAAGTCTCCTGAAATTGTCCTGTACGGCGACGCCGACCACGGCTTTATGTGCGAGGAACGTCCTTCATATCATTCCGAGCATGCGAAAGAGGCGTGGGCAAAGACGATCGCATTCTTCAAAAATAATCTCGCGTGAGCGATCGGCGGACTCGATAGCTTGAACGAAAGAGGCGAGGGCGAACCCACTACAGGTTCGCCCTCGTCGTGTTCT
Source organism: Binataceae bacterium (SeqCode) (assembly GCA_036489375.1). Lineage (GTDB taxonomy): Bacteria > Desulfobacterota > Binatia > Binatales > Binataceae > JADMIL01. The sequence goes on from DASXFX010000175.1 coordinate 14,890, forward strand.
TAGAGGTTTCGGATGCCGAAACCTCAACCGTTTCTTGAAGTTCGAATCATCCCCGCCACGGGTTGCCGTAACTATCGAGGCAGGCGGCCTCGGACAGAGGTTTGCGGCTGATCGGTCCGTGCTTCCCTTTTGGATAACCCACCGGCATCAACGCGTATGACTGCACATCCGCTGGTAAATTCAGGATTTTCCGCGTCTCGTCTTCGTAGAATGCGTGAATCGTCGTCAACACGGTGCCGAGTCCAAAGGCGCGGCACGCGAGGATGATGTTCTGCACGGCTGGATAAATGCTAGACCCTGCGAGCCGCGCCGCCCCCGCCATTCGGGCTTTGACGTCGTCCGGTAAGCCTGCCGCACCGGGAAAGACCGTCGCCTTGAGGCACGGAACGATCAGCACCGGCGCCTCGCCCATGTGATCGAACAGGTAGAGCACTGAATTGAACCAGCGTTCGTATTTCGCTTGCTCCATGTGCGGTGGCGGTTTCGTGCCTTCATACAGTTTGACCAGGATGCTTGAAGTCTTTTGATAGAGCGCGCCCAGTTGTTTGCGCTTTTCCGCATCCTTGACCACGATGAAGACCCACGACTGGGCGTTGCTCCCCGACGGGGCGCGAATTGCCGCATCGAGGACCTTGGTGATGATCTCGTCGGGAACCGGATCGGGTTTGATGCGCCGGATCGCCCGGGCCGTATAAATCGCTTCGAACAGACCAATTTCCGCCATCGTTTTCTCCTGGTTATTGCACTTATCGACCGCTTCACCGGAAGCAGAATCAAGCGGCGGGGTTTGGGTTCCAGCCCGCCGCGAATCATCTAATCAAATCGCATAATCGAATCGCGACCGCGCGACCAGAACCTCATCAGGCCAGCGATCCAACGAACTCGATCAGGCCGGCTCAGTTTTGGGCGCTTTCTTTCCGACGAGCCGTTCCATTACGAGCTTGGCGTCTTTCGGATCTTTCACCATCGGACCGGGTTGCACGCGATGCTTCATGATCTTGTCGTCGTCGTTGAACTCGCGCACGGTCGTGCAGTACTCGAGCAGGAGGCCGTTGGGATCGTTGAAGTAGATCGACCGGCACCACTCGTGATCGACCACCGGCGTAACGTCGATACCGTGGCCGACCAGTTCCTCACGCTTGCGTTCAAGGTCCTCGACCGAATTGCAGTCGAAGGCGAAATGGTAAAAAGCCGGCGGCAGGTTTTGCGCACTGTTGATGTCGGTCTTGAATTCGGCCGGGATTCCGGGGACCCGCTCGGGACACATGAAAGCCACGAGCGTACCGTCACCGGTATCGAGAAAGGCGTGCTTGATGCGGCCGCCGTCGGGCGGTTCAATCACATCGCACCAAGCCACCGACCAGCCTAGCTTTCGAGTATAAAACTCGATCGTCGTATCGATATCCAGCGTTGCCAATCCGACGTGATGTACACCTTTGCGTTCCATGGAGAATTCGCTCCTGGCGTTATTTTGTACTGCTATCCCTAACTACCACTGCGCAGCATGAAACAAAATCGTCCGCGGCCCTGAGCGAGCCGAGCGATCGCCATGAGAAATCAAGCGAATTTGATGATCCTATGCTTGATCGCATAGCGCACCATCTCCGCGGTCGAGCGCAGACCGAGCTTGTTCTTGATGTTCTCGCGATGGGCCTGCGCCGTTTTGGGGCTGATGCCAAGCCTTTGCGCAATATCCTTGCTGGTAGATCCATCACTGAGCAGCCGCAGCACTTCGAGCTCGCGTAAGGTGAGACGGCTTTGATTGCTTGCACCGGGTAAGCGCGGCTTTTTGAGCTGGCCCAGGATGATCGGGGCGATCGCCGAGCTCAAATAACGCTTGCCGACCGCAACTGAGCGCACCGCGCTGATCAGTTCTTCCGGCGCGTCGCTCTTTACCAAGTAGCCCGCGACGCCAGCTTCGTTGAGCGCCTCGAGTACGTCGGATTCATCGTCGTGCGCGCTCAGGATCAAGACCTTGGCGGCGGGCGCCGCTTGCTTCATCCGATGCGCCGCGGCGAGTCCGCCAGTTCCGGGCATTTCCAGGTCCATCACGATCACGTGCGGATGGACCTTTGCGGCTATCGCCAGCGCTTCTTCGCCTGTGGTCGCCTCACCGACGATCTCGAATCCATGATGTTCAAGCAGTGCCCGCAGCGATCCGATCAGCACCCGATGGTCGTCGGCAATCAGCACGCGGATAGCTTCGTCGGGCCTCATCTACGCGGCTCCGGGATTTCCGCTACGAGTCGCGTCGATCCCGGCTTAGATTCCATCAGCAGGCGCCCGCCCATCAGTTCCAGGCGCTCGTGGAGCCCGTCGAGGCCGATGCCGCTGGAGTCGGTTAGGATGTTGAGGCGGGATGCGCCGCGGTCGTTGGCGCCTTGGAGCGCGCTTCTACTCGCACCGTGCGAAGCCTGTGCTTTCGATTTGCCCCCTGGCGACATTGAATCCGAGCCGGCCTTCGCTGATTTCGGTAGCGACGCGCTGCGAATTCCGGTGCCGTTGTCGAGAATCGAGAGCCGCACCAGCGCGCCGCGTTTCTCGACTCCGATCTCGACGCGGCTCGCATGAGCGTGACGAATCACATTGGCGAGCGCCTCCCGCGCGACCTGGTAGCAGAGCTGTTGCACCGGCCGGGTCAGCGCATCCATACGATCGGCGTGGACCAGCCGGCTCTTGATCCCGGTCGCGGCTAGGCGCCGCAACTCATAACGGAGAGCTTTAGCCAGCGTCGATCGGCCGAGACTCGGCGGCTTGAGCTCGCGCACGCGCAGCCGCAGATCATCCTCGAGGCGCTTGAAGGTGCCGCGCGCTTGATCCGGGCCTGCCTCGAGCCCGATGCGCGCCGCAGCAAGCAGTTGCGCCTGATGGTCATGCAGGTCGCGCGCGATGCGTGCGCGTTCCAAGTCCACAGCCCCGAACATCCTGAGCCCCAGATTCCGCACCAGCTCGCGTAAACGATCATTCTCAGCTTCGACTCGCCATTTCTCGATCGAGGAATTCGCGCGCGTCACGACCGCTTCGACACGGGCGATGGCGGCGGGGTCGATCGGCGCGCGCGCGGCCATCGCGATCGCGCCGCCGGCAAACGGAACGCAGACGTAACCTTGAAAGGCCGCGAAGATCGGGTCTTCGGCATAGGCCTGACTCGGAGCGTCCGGCATGCGAACAATTGTCGATTGACGCTCAAAGCAATCCGAGAGCGCGCTCGCCCGAAGATCCGGGACGTCGATTAGCAGCGTCGATGGGAGATATTGCGAGGAAGCAGCCATTTTCAAGGCTCCCTCTTCGAGAGTGGCGATTACCCACGCATCAAAAGGTCCGAGCTTCGCGAGTAGGGTTCCCAGACCATTCAGGCGACCCGGCGCGCGCAATTTTGAGATGGCGGTTACCGCTCGCTCGATTCGCGCTTGCTCCGCCGCGTCGCTTGCCTGCCCGGATTTCACGCGAGCGATCTGTCCTGCGGAGTCGATGCTCCGAGCGCGCCAGAAATCGCGCGAATTATTGGCGATGCCGGCGCCGACGATACCTATCGCCGCGTGCGCGATCAGTTCGACCGCGACTTGAAGATCGTGGGTGAGCGACAGGGCAGGTGCGGTCAGAATTACGGTTGCGTGCATAGCCGCTTCGCTGCCGCAGGCGATCGTGATGGCTGCCGCGACATAAGTTCGGTCTGGCGATCGCCGACCGCTCGCCGCCGTCAGTTCGCGATTTCCAAGGCGCAGCACACTATTACCGCGCTTCGCCTTTGAACGACAAAATTGCTGATAACTGGGGTCGCTTTCGACCGCGGCGAGCATCGAGTCGAGCAGGAAGCTCAATCGCAGATCGGACGCGGCGCGCGTGCTCGAGTCATCGTGAGCGGCCTGCCATGAGATCAAACACGCGGAGCCGTCAAAGAGCTGAGTGCCTAATTCCGCCAGCGCCCGGAGCTGGGTAGCAGTGCCCTCGCTGTCATCCGCGGATAGGCGTGGATGACCCATTCCAGGTGGACGCGCTAATGGCGACAAGTCATTCACATAGCACGTCCCGGGCGTGCGCCGTCGTCAATGATGATCGGCCGGCTGTCCCAACTCCTGGCCGAGTTGCTTCATTTCGTCGCCGAACGAGGTCCAGTCCCCCTGCTTGAGCGCCGCAATTGCGCGACTGTAATGGGTAGCGGCGGTCTGAAGTCCGGGCGGCGAATTGATCGGCGCACTGGCCGCTTGCTGACTGGGCGCCGGCGGCGCCCCACCCATCCCACCCGGCGGGAGCACCTTGGCGATAGCTGGGGCGGAAATGTCGTTGCCCTTGAAGAGCGCGGTGAGCGTGGTATCCATATCCGTTCCCATCACGGTGCGATCGCTATAGGAGGCCAGCACGCGTTTGAGTTCGGGCAATTGCCCATTTTCTGCACGGATATAGAGCGGCTCAACGTAGAGCAGCGAATCGGCGATCGGAAACACCAGTAGATTGCCGAGGATTACCTTCGAGCCCATCTGGTTCCATAGAGAGTACTGCTGCGAGATGTCCGGGTTCTGGTTGATGCGCGCCTGGATTTGATAGGGACCGTAAAACAGCCGGTCCTTCGAGAACTCGAACTCAAACAGATGGCCGTAGTCGGTTCCGTCGCAACGCGCGGCCAGCCACGAAATCATATTGTCTCTGCCTTGCGGCACCATCGGCAGCATCAGTATGTACTCCGCGCGCGTTTCTCCCGGCAGCCGCATGATCACGTAGTAGGGTTGCATGGGAACCGTCTGATCGGAGTAGTTCTCGCGCGGAAAGGTCCACAAATCCTCGCGATTATAGAAGGTCGCCGGATCCTTCATGTGATAAGTGCCGTACATCTCGGCCTGGGTTAGGAAGAAGTCCTCCGGATAGCGGATATGAGCATGGAGACCGGGCGGCATCTCGCTCAGCGGTTTGAACATGCCGGGATAGATTCGCTCCCACGTTCGAATCACCGGATCGTCGATATCGGCGACATAGAACGAGGTTCGGCCGGTGTAGGCATTGACGACTACCTTTACCGAATTGCGAATGTAGTTGATGCCGTCGCCGTTGATTTGCGAGTACGGATAATGATCGCTGAAGGTGTAGCCATCGACAATCCAGTTGAGCTGGCCGTCCTGCAAAACTATGTACGGGTCGCGATCCTGCGTAATGAACGGAGCGATATACCTGATGCGATCCGCGATATTACGGCGCATCAGAATACGGCTGCCGGGAATTATGTTCTCCGTCACCAGCAGGTTGACGTCGCGGTAATAGAAGCTGAAGAGCAGCCGCCGCCAGAAGCCACTGATGTAAACGCCCTGGTCGCCCTTGTAAAAGTCCGAGACGTTGTCGTTGCCGCGCGGATAGTCGAACTCCGGGGTCAGCGCGTTGACGACGCTGTAAACGTCAGGCTCTTCGCCGTAATAGATTCCCGGCTGCGTCACCTTCAGGCTCGGGTCCGACGACTGCGGCGGGATATTCTTGATCGAGAGGATCGGCAGCCCCTCTTGGTCCTTGGTATTGACCGCGTTCATCACGAGGCCGTAGCCGTGGGTGAACTTCAGGTGACGATTGACCCAGGTCTGGGCGTTGTCGGGTAAGAGATCGACGTTCAGCTCGCGCGCCGAGAGCATCACTTGCGTATAGCTGTTGTCGATCCAGTAACGATCGATGTCGACGTCCTTGAAATCATAGTAGAGGCGGATGTTCTGCAACTGCTGATACGTCGCAATCAGCGGGCGCGGATCCCACAGCCGAATGTTCTTGATGGTAGCGGCGTCCTTGTCGAGTGAGGCGGGCGTCATCTTGCCGAGACCGGCGAACGGCCGCACATCGACGCTGTCGAGTTGAAAGGCGCGCCGGGTCATCGCGATATTGCGCTCGATATACGGTTGCTCGATGCGCAGCTCGTCGGGCTTGACCCACAGCCGTTCGACGACCGGCTGGAGCAGATTGAGCACCACGGCCGGGCCGAAGACGATCGCGGCCGCCGTCACCGGCAGGCGCAGGCCGCGCTCGCGCACGTTGACGAAGCAGATAGCCGCCGCCGCAATCGACAGCGCCACCAGCAGCCACAATCCCGGTTGCCACAAAACGTGATCAACGTAACGGAGGCCGAAGACGATGCCGTTGGTGTGCAACAACAGTTCGTAGCGGCTGATCCAGTAATTCAGCGCGCGCTCAATGAAGAAAAATCCAGCCAGGACCGACAGATGCGCGGCTGCCCCGGGAGTAATGTTGGGCGGTGACTCGCGAAAGTCGAGCGCGCCACGCGCCCAGTAAATCGCTCCGGTGAGCGCCGCCGTGAAGAACAGCACGAGCATAAAGAGATCTCGCAGTTCCTCCAGCAACGGCAGCGCGAAGACGTAAAAGCCCACGTCGCGCCCGAACGCCGGTTCCTTCAGGCCGAACGGCACGCCCTTGATCGCCTTGAGGTAAACGTCCCAACTCGCGGATTCGCCTTGCGCAGCGAAGAGCGCGAGCAGTGCCGCGCCGCCGAGCACGATCAGTCGCCACGGTACCCGTTCGCCGAGCGATCGGATCATCTCCGGCAGGTTAACCTCGACGACGTCGTCGGGGCGCCGCACCACGCGCAGCCGTTCACGCTCGCGGCTGAAGCGCAGCGCGATCATTCCGCTGAGCGCGAGCGCGCCAAAGGTGACCAACCACACCGCTGCAAAGATGCTCAGTTCGGCCAGGATGGTCGTGGTGAAAACCTCGCGGTAGCCGAGCGAGTCGAACCACAGCAGGTCAACCAGCAGCCCATCGACGACGCTCAGGACGATAAAAGCGAGGATCAGGGTCGCAAGCAGGCCGATGAGAATGAATCGTGGGCGCATCAGGTTTGCTCGGTCAGGCGCCGCGCGCGACTTGTGCGACGTGTTCGCGCACGACGTCGGGCGGGCACATCCAGATGAACAGTTTAAGCGACAGGTAGATCACCAGGATCCAGTCGAGCTCTCCGATGATCGGCACCAGGTCGAGCTCGAGCGCTGGTGGCGTAATCAGCAACATCACCCCGATCAGCGGGGTCAGCTTGGCCAGAAATGAAACGCGACGATCGTGCATCAAGCGCCAGAACACGCGGACGAATTGCGGCAAGTATGCCAACAGCCCGCGCACGCGCAGCGGGTTGAGCAGTTGCATCCTGAGGAAGGAGCTAAGCACGGTAGGAAATTGTAGCACACGCCTTCGCGCAGGAGTGCAATGATCTCGAGCCGCAAATTACATGGCACGTAATGTCCGCGACATCATCGCTCGCGGCGGCGGAACTGCGTTGCAATTTGCGTTAAAGTTGTTCGGGGTGGGGAGGTGAATCGTTGAACAAGCGAATGACTCTCGGCAGCTTCCTGGTCGCTTACCTGCGCAAGATCGGCGTCCGCCACGTTTTTGGAATTCCGGGCGACCTCGCGCTCAAGTTATTTTTCGCCCTGGGCCAGAAACACAATCTCGAAATCCTGACGCTGTCGCACGAGCCTGGCGTCGGTTTCGCTGCCGACGGCTACGCCCGCGCCACCGGCAAAATCGGTGTTATCTGCGTAACTTATGGCGCTGGCGGCCACAATATGGTCAATCCGGTGGCGGGATCCTTTTCCGAGCGCGTTCCCTTGCTGATTTTTTCCGGCGGCCCGGGCGAGGAGGAGCGCAAGCTCGGCACCTTGATCCATCATCAGGCGCGTGAAATCGAGTCGCAGCATCGCATCTATGAGGAAGTGACGTGCGCCTCCCGCGTGCTCACCGATCCGCTGCGCGCCGCGCAAGAGCTACATGAAGTCGTGCGCGCAATCTGGGCCGAGCAGCGCCCCGGCTACATCGAAATCCATCGCGACATGGTTGACCGCGAGATCCTCGTGCCCGACGAGCTGATCGAATGGGACGGGAGTCTGCATTTCCATGAGTCCGACGCGCGCCGGGTCGAGGAAGCCGCCCGCGAGACCGCCGCGATGCTCAATCAGAGCCGTAAGCCGGTGCTGATTGCGGGTATCGAGATTCATCGCTTCAAGGCGTCGCACGAACTGATTCAGTTGGCCGAGAAGATCGGCGCGCCGGTCTTCACTACGGTGCTCGGCAAGGGCGCATTCCCGATGGACCATCGGCTGTACATGGGCGTCCACGTTGGGCCGATCAGCCCGCCGCCAATCGTTGCGCGGATGGACGCGGCCGATTTCGTGCTGAATCTGGGCTGCCTCAAGACCGATATGAACTTCGGCAACCGCCCACCGCACATCATCCAGGGGCGCAGCGTGTGGGCGGTCGATCGCCACGTGGACGTGAAGTATCACACCTATATCAATGTAGGGGTGCGCGATTTCGTGCGCGCGCTGCTGCGTCAGGACCTGCGGCGTCATCGCGAGACGGTCGTCTATGCCAGTAATCTCCCCAGCCGCGCTGCCGGCGGCCCCAGCAAAGCGCCGATCAAAGTCAGCCAGATTCTCGCGACCGTGAACGAATTTCTGGCGGCTCATCATGGCTACATGGTCGTCGCGGAGGCAGGCGACATGCTCTTCGGCGGCCTCGACATTCGCGTCGCGCATGACGGCACCTATCTTGCCCAGGGCTTTTACGCCTCGATGGGTTTCGCGATTCCCGCAGCGCTCGGGGCACAGCTTGGGTCCGGACTGCGGCCGATCGTGCTCGCGGGCGACGGCGCCTTCCAGATGACCGGGCCCGAAATCTCGCAGGCTCCGCGTTTCGGCGTAAATCCGATAGTGATCGTGATCAACAACGGCGGTTGGGGCATTTTCCGCCCGGTCGCTTCCGACCGCCGCGACCTGCTCGAAATCCCACCGTGGCCGTATGCGAAGCTCGCCGAGGATTGGGGCGGCGCCGGCTTCGAAGCGCGCACCGCCGCGGAGCTTCATGAGGCATTGAGCGCAGCGCACGAGTGCAAGACCTTCGCCATCATCAACGTCGAAGTGGGGCGTGACGATCTGTCGCCGGTGACGCTCAAATACATCAAGGCCGCCGCCCGCAAATCGCAACCCGCCGCTCCATCGAAGGCGCATCGGTCAACTCGCGGCAAATGAAGGCTGCATCGCAAGTGATGCAGCTCGGGTCGTCACGGCCCCCCTCGGTTTAGACGGCGGGTTTAGGTCATCGACGAGCTGACGACCCGAAGCGAGGGTCGGGCTGCGCTGCGACAAATCTAGTAGCCAAGGGATCGCTTTGACGGTTACGATGATATGACGAAATCAATGGCCGATACCTACGAACAACTTCGCGATAACTTTCGCTGGAACACTCCCGCGCAATTCAATTTCGGTGCGGCGATCGATACTTTCGCGGCCGATCGCAACCGCGTCGCGCTGCTGTGGGAGGATCAAGACGGGAATCGATCGCGACTGACCTTCGCCAACATCCGCGACCAGTCTAATCGCATCGCCAACGTACTGACGGCGCTCGGGGTGAAACGCGGCGACCCGGTGATGATCGTTCTGCCGCGCATCACCTTGTGGCAGAACGTCTATATAGGTGCGCTGAAGGCGGGCGCGATCGTGGTTCCGTGTGTCTCGATGTTGCGCGAGAAGGATCTCGTCTTCCGTGCCAACCATTCTGGCGCGCGCGCAATCATCGCCGGGTCTGAGAGCGTTGACCTCATTGGGGACCTGCGCACGCAGTGTCCCACGCTCAAACACTATTTGCTGGCCGGCGCCGCACGAACTGGATGGACCTCAATTCAGGAGTCGATGCAGGCGGCATCGCGCGACTTCCGGCCGTTGGTCACAAGCGGTGACGAGCCTGCGATTTGCTATTACACCTCGGGCACGACCAAGGAGCCGAAGGCGGTCCTGCACGGGCATGCGTACACCTGGGCGCATCAATTTACCGGATCGTTATGGCTCGGGTTACAACCGGACGATCGCCATTGGACCACTTCGGACACCGGCTGGGCGAAAGCCGCGTACGGCGTGCTGTTCGGCCCGTGGATGAATGGTGTTACGACCTTCATGTACAACGGCCGCTTCGAACCCAAAAAGCAACTGGACTTGCTGCGGCGCTACCGCATCACGAGTTTCTGCGCGCCGCCGACTGAATATCGGATGTTGGTCAAGGAGGACCTCGCGCAGGTCCAATTGCCGGCGCTGCGGCATTGCGCCGGAGCCGGCGAGCCGCTCAATCCCGAGGTAATCGAGATCTGGCGGCAGCATTTCAAGCTGCTGATTCACGACGGTTACGGGCAGACCGAAACCGCGCTGGTTGCGGCGAATCTTCCGGGCATGGCGATTCGGCCAGGCTCGATGGGCCGGCCGTTCCCCGGCATCGAGGTCAGCCTTGTTGACGAGAATCTACGCGAAGTCGCGTCCGGCGACGTCGGTCAGATTGCGGTGCGCGTAAAACCCGACAAGCCGCCACCGATCATGCTCGAGTATTGGAAGAATCCCGAGGAGAATGCGGCCGCATTTCAGGGCGATTTTTATCTCACTGGCGACAACGCCTACCGCGACGCCGACGGTTATCTATGGTTCGTCGGGCGCGCTGACGACCTTATTGGCTCGGCCGGTTATCGCATCGGGCCGTTCGAGGTGGAGAGTGCGCTACTTGAACATCCAGCGGTGATGGAGTCAGCAGTGGTCGCCAGTCCCGATCCCGATCGCGGCTCAATCGTCAAGGCATTCGTGCGGCTCAAACCAGGGACGGCTGGCAACGATGCGCTCGTGACGGAGTTGCAGGAACACGTCAAGCGCATCACGGCGCCCTACAAGTATCCGCGCGAGATCGAATTCGTGGACGATCTGCCAAAGACCGTTAGCGGCAAAATCCGCCGGGTCGAACTCCGTCAGCTCGAAGAGGAGCGCAAGCGCCGCCCCTCCTGAGCGCGCCCACCGGGAACCCTGCGCGACGCGTTACTTCCTGGTGCGGTCGAGCAGGTTCATCTTGCCCGCGAAATCCTCGAGATCGACCTCGGTCGTCTCCAGCACCCGCGCGACCATGCCCCAGAATCCGATCGCCATAATCAGCTCGACGATCTCACCCTGTCCCAGATGTTTCTGCAGCGCAGCGAGCGTCTCTTTCTTGCCCTTTACCCCGCGCGCAACTTCATCGGTGAAGCGCAACGCCAACCGTTCAACTTCATTGAAACACTGCGCCGATTCCCACTTTTCGATCGCCCCGATCTGATCTTCGCTGACGCCCACCGCCTTTGCGATCGGCACATGCTGCGTCCATTCGTACACCGAACTGCTGACTTTGGCGGTGCGCAGTATCGCGATCTCGCGAAGCTTCGAATCGAGCTTCCCTTTCGTCAGCAGGGCGTTGCCCAGCCGCGAGAAATTATGGAAGACCGCTTCCGATGAGTTTGCCATCATCCGCGCGACGTTCATTTTGCGCGGCGTATTTCCCAGTATCTCGCGGGTCTTTTCGGACGCCGTACTTTCATCGACGTAGGGCAGCAGTGCCATCGTTTTTACTCCTCTTTCCTCGATCAGTTTGGGCGCAAAAATCAGCCCCGACAGCATTACGCTTTGCGCAGATTGTGCCGCCAGCCGGCCCACGACCACTTGGGACGGTTGCTTCGACGTCCGCTTACTTCATGGCGCGCTTAGGCGACGCGGCTTCGGGCATCCGGCGCGAGTTCGTTATCCTCGCGCAGTCGCCTGCTCGCATCCTTCGCCATGCATACGCCCATCGAGGCGGTCCAGATGAAGTAGGTGCCGAACAGCGCCCAGAAAGTGATTACCCCGTTCCACGCCAGCGGACCGGTCTTGTAAAACGGCATCGCGCTGATCGGGATAAAGCTAAGGCCTGCGAAGATCGCCCAATAACACACCCAACGCGGAAATACGCGGATCGCGCCTCGGTCAGCTAGTCCGACCAGCCCCGCCGCGATCGCCTGCACCGAAGTAACCGCATAGGTGACGTTGAACAGGATAAAGCCCAGGTCGTTGAGCATGCGGATAGTGTTCGGTTCAATGTCCGGCCGGAAAGCCGCGACCGCCCATATCGCCGGGCAGAACATCAACACCCACGCGGTAAGCGCGCCACCGATAAGCTGGATAATCGTCAGCACCGGGCTCGAACCCTCGATTCGCCACATCACCACGGTCAGTTGCGCCGTCCACAGGATCCATAGAACGCCAATCAGGGCGGCCATCGTGTTCCCGAAGAGAATTGCGTTGTGATGCTGCGCAAAGTACGCCGCGAGGTCCGGTCCGCTCAGATTGGGCGAAGCCGGTGGCAGGTTGTGTCCGAACCATCCCCAGAAAACCGAATAGAGGATCTCGAACGCGAAGCCGGATTGTGCCGCGACTAACTGGTACTTGAGACTTTGTCTGGTAGTCATTTCATTACCT
>DASXFX010000004.1:0-9159 GCA_036489375.1 Binataceae bacterium (SeqCode)
GATGGCCGCGAATCACGAAACCTTCACCCAATTCCTGCAGGGCCGCGCATCGGGAATCGATGAGCCGGCGGCGGCAGCGGCCGCGAGATAGCGCCAAATGTACGCGAGTCGAACTACACAATTATTCGTTGGGATTTTCACGTTGATCGGAATCGCCGCGCTGGTCTTTCTCTCGGTGCGGCTGGGACGAGTCGAGATTATTCCGACGCCGGGCTACACGCTCTTCGCCAACTTCGACAATATCGCGGGACTCAAGACCGGAGACCAGGTCGAGATCGCGGGGGTCAAGGTGGGCAAAACGACCGGTATCACGCTGAAAGATAACCGGGCGCGGGTGGCAATGCATATCGACAATGGGGTGGAAGTCGATAGCGAGGCAATCGCGTCAATCCTGACGAGCGGACTGATCGGTGACAAGTACGTATCGATTGCGCTGGGCGCGGGCGACGATTTGAAGAACGGCGGAACCATCCGCCAGACGCAATCGGCGTTCGTCCTCGAAAACGCGATCGGGTCCTTTATCAACGGCGGCGGGTCGAAAGGCGGCTCGTCGGGAAGCGGATCGAGCGGCGGCGGATCGGGCGCGGCCGCCCCGAGCGGCGGTGGCAGCAGCACGCCCAGCGCCAGCCCCACCAGCAGTACCAGCGGCCCGTCCAGCGGCGGGTGACCCTTAAGGAAAAGCATTGAAGATGACGCTAACGACAGATTCCGGTTACTTTCATTCGAGCGCTTCGGCGCGGCGATCGGGCTCATTGGAGGGCCGTCGAGTGCGGCTGGGCGCGGTGTTCGCGATCGCGGGTTTCGTCCTTTCGATGGCGCTGCTGGGGCCGGCGCCAGCGCGAGCGCAGGACACCGCGATGGGAGTGACGCAGACCATGGTGAATAACGCGCTAAAAATAATGGCTAACAAGTCGCTGCCGGTGCAGCAGCGGCGGCGTCAACTGCGCGAAGGAATCGAGAACGACTTTGATTTCACCGAAATGTCGCGATCGGCGCTCGGGTACAACTGGCGCAACATCACACCGGATCAGCGCAGCAAGTTCACGCAGCTATTCACCGCGTTTATCGAGGACGCATACCTGAGCAAGATCCAGGATTATTCGGGGCAGCAGGTTCAATTCCAGGGCCAAACTCCATTGGGAGCGGGCTACACGCAGATCAATACGGCGATTGTCCAGCCGGGTAAGAGCCCGATCCTGGTGAACTACCTGCTGCTGCAGAAGGACGGAAGCTGGAAGATTTACGACGTGACGGTGGACGCCATCAGCATTATCGCCAACTACCGCAACCAGTTTAACCGGGTGATCAACGAAAAGGGCTTCAACCAACTGATGGCCGATCTGCAGGCGAAGCAGCAGGAGTTGGCTTCGCTGTTGGGCAGTTAGGCTAAGAGGCTAGCTATTAGGATTGAAATCCGGTAAACGCTCATGTCACGGTAGCTTAAAACATGCAAACGGGCATGACACAGGCGTGCATCCCAGCTAGTATTCCAGTGCTTCGCGATAATTCGGCAGGTATTCGGGGAGGAAAAGTGTTGAAGACAATCATTGCGGCTCTATTATTCGCGCTGACCGTGACGGTGGCGCCGGCGTTTAGCGCCGATTCGCCGCCACCGCCGGGGCCTCCGGGCGAATATGCGCAATCCTATGGCGACCCGTTGGCGCCGTTTAACGAGAAGATGTTCTGGTTCAACCTGAAGCTCGACAAGTACGTCTTACATCCGGTGGCGAGCGGTTACGCGTTCGTGCTGCCGAAGCCGGCTCGTGAGAGCGTCGGCAACTTTTTCAGCAACGTCAACTTCATTCCACGCGCGGCGAACAACCTGTTTCAGGCACGCTTCGCGGATGCCGGCGGCGAAGTGGCCCGCTTCGGTATCAACAGTACGTTGGGAGTGGCCGGTTTTTTCGACGTCGCGGATAGCTGGTTCGGGCTGAAGCAGCACAACGACGACTTCGGACTGACGCTGGGTCATTACGGGGTCGGATCGGGCGCGTATATAGTGTGGCCGTTTTTCGGACCCTCGACAGTGCGCGATACGGTGGGCCTGGTGGCGGACAGCGCGATGTGGCCGCTGCCGTACTTCGTGCCATGGTACGTGTGGTTCCCCACGGACTCTGGCAAATTGGTGCTCGAGGCGGTCAACTACCGTTCGTTGCATCTGAACCTGTTTGAAGAGGTTGACCGCTACGCGATCGACCTTTACGGCGCGGTGCAGGACGGATACATGCAGCGGCGCGCGGCGCGGTTGAAGGAAGTCAATTCCGACTAGGCCGTACGGAAATCAGGACGCAGAAGAGCCGCGGCCGGCAGGCCGCGGCTCTTTTTTTGCCCAAATGATCGCGCGGGGCGGCCCCGCGCGATCATTTGGGCAAATGCGCAGGGGGCGCCCAACACATTATGGGGATGATCGCGCGCAGTATGCGGCGCGAACATTCAACGCGCATCACTGGGATGACTTGCGGGGATTATTCGTGGCGCGCGGCGACTGCAAGCGCGAGCGAACGGGCGGCGGTCAGTTCACGTGCTCCCACGCATGATAGGAGCTGCGCACCAGAGGCCCGGATTCGACGTGGCGATAGCCGAGTGCGAGCGCGGCGGTTTTGATTTCCGCAAATTCCTCGGGAGGAACATAGCGCACCACCGGCAGATGATCGCGCGAGGGCTGGAGGTACTGCCCGAGCGTGAGGATATCGCATTCGACGGTGCGCAGATCGGCAAGCGTTCGCATCAGCTCGTCGCGTTGCTCGCCGAGGCCGAGCATCAGGCCGGCCTTGGTGAGCAAATCGCGACCGGCGGCGCGCGCAGTCTCCCGCGCGTGCTTGAGCACGTCGAGGGAGAGTTCGTAGCGGCCGCCCGGACGGCATTGGCGATAGAGCCGGGGCACGGTCTCGATATTGTGGTTGTAGATATCGACAGGCGAATTGACGACGGTCTCGACGCTCGCGTGGAAGCCTTTGAAGTCGGGTACCAAGACTTCGACGCGGGCGGTGGGGCATGCCGACTTGATGGCGCTGGCGGTCGCGGCGAAATGGGCGGCGCCGCCGTCGGGTAGATCGTCGCGATCGACCGAGGTGACGACGACGTGCTGCAGGCCGAGGCGCTCGACGGCGGCGGCGATCCGCCGCGGCTCATCGGGATCGAGCGGACGTGCGCGTCCATGGATAACGGCGCAGTAGGGACAGTTGCGAGTGCAGACGTCGCCCATGAGCATGAAGGTGGCAGTGCGATGGGAGAAACATTCGCCGATGTTCGGGCAGCAGGCTTCCTGGCAGACAGAATGGAGCTTGAGCTCGGTGAGCAGCGCGCGCGTACGAAGGTATTCGGGCGAGGAGGGCGCTCGCACTTTGATCCAGTCGGGATGTCGTCGATCGGCCATGTTCTATCTTAGACCAAGCGGATCGCTGAGGGCCTCGATCCGGTTTCAGGATCTTTCGATACCTTGACAGTCTAGCGCAAAGCTTCGCGGATCGGCGGGGGACGATTCAAGCAGCGCCCACAAGCGATCGGGAGCGATCGCGCTGACGCGATCATATTCGAAGGTGGCGGTGAAGGCGCGCTCGAGCGCGTCGGCGAAGGCGGTGACGGTAGCCTCGGGATGTCCGAGGGCGGCGATCGAGGTCATCTGACAACCCTCGATACCGCAGGGGACAATCGCGTCGAAGTAGGCGAGATCGGTGGTGACGTTGAGGGCGAAGCCGTGGAGCGTGACCCAGCGGCGGATACCGACGCCGATCGAGGCGATCTTGCCGGGCTCGGCCCATACGCCGGTCATGCCGTCGCGGCGGGCGGCGGCGATATCGAAGTCGCGCAAAGCAGCAATCAGCGCGCGCTCGAGATTGCGCAGGTAGCGCGAGACATCGCGGCGAAGGCCAGCGAGCTTGACGATCGGATAGCCGATCAACTGGCCGGGTCCGTGGTAGGTAACTTGGCCGCCGCGGGTGACGCGGTAGATGGGGACGTCGGCGGGCGCATCGATGATGTAGCCGGCATCGGCAGCGCGCCCGAGAGTATAGGCGTGCGGATGTTCGAGCAGCAGCAGGGTATCGCCGATCGCATCGCGCATGCGGGCGGCGACGAGCGCATTCTGCAGGGCGACGGCGGCGGTATATTCGACCGTGCCGAGGCGCGCGACGGTAAGCGATGCGGCGGGGTCCATGGTGTTAGAAGTTGATCGACTCGCCTTCGGCCGCGAGAGCAGCTTCCATGATCGATTCGGAGAGCGTCGGATGCGGATGGACGCTATGGCCGAGTTCGGCGGTGGTGGTTTCGAGGGTGCGGCCGAGGACGATTTCGGCGATGAGATCGGTCGCGTGATGGCCGATGATCTGGCATCCGATCACTTCGCCGTATTGCTTGCCGGCGACGATTTTGACGAAGCCCTCGGTCTGGTTGATGGCGACCGCCTTACCGTTGGAGCGAAACGGAATCTTGCCGACCTTGACCTCGATACCGCGCTCGCGGGCCTGAGCCTCGGTCAGCCCGACCATCGCGACCTCGGGCTCGCAATAGATACATCCGGGAATCGACAGCAGGTCGAAGCCGGGGTCGCGGACGCCGGCCATGATTTCGACCGCGGCGACGCCCTCGGCGGAGGCCTTGTGAGCGAGCAGGGGCGGGCGCGCGACGTCGCCGATCGCATAGACGTTGGGGCAAGCGGTGCGAAAGGAGTCGTCGATTTTGATATAGCCGCGATCGGCCTCGACGCCGATCGTATCGAGGCCGAGGTCGAGACTGAGCGGGTTGCGGCCGACGGCGACCAGGACGGCTTCGGCCTCGACGGTTTTGGGCGAGCCGGCCGCGTCGAGGACGACGGACCATCCGCCATCCTTGCGCGCCATCGACTTGAAGCCGTGGCCGGTCAGCACCGCAACGCCGCGCTTGACGAACGAGCGGCGCAATTCTTCGGCGATATCGGAATCGAAGCCGGGCAACATCTGCGGCTCCAGTTCGACGATCGTGACCTTGGAGCCGAAGGCCCGATAGAAGTAGCCGAACTCCGCGCCGATCGCGCCGGCGCCGATGATCACGATCGATTGCGGCAGGCGGTCGTAAATGAGGGCCTCGCGGCTGGTCATCACGCCGTCGCCGAGGGTCATCCCGGGGAAGAGCTTTTCGCCGGAGCCGGTCGCAATCATAATGCGTTCGGCCTCGAGCGCCTCGGCGGGCGGCGGTGGCTTGCCGGCTGCGGGGCGCAGGGCGACGGTATGCGGCCCGGTGATGATGGCGTTGGCTTCGATGTAATCGATCTTGTTCTTGCGCAGCAGGAAGCGGACGCCCTTGGAGAGCTTGTCGGCGGCCTCGCGGCTGCGTGCGATCACGCGCTTGAAGTCGAGCTTGATTTCGCCGACTTCGATACCGTGCTCCTTGCCCGCGCCGCGAATCGATTCCATGGTTTCGGCGGAATTGAGCAACGCCTTGGAAGGGATGCAGCCCCAGTTGAGGCATACGCCGCCGGGCAGATCGCGCTCGATCACGGCCACGCGCATTTTGAGCTGGCTGGCACGAATCGCCGCCACATAGCCGCCAGGGCCGGAGCCGATTACCACCAGGTCGTATCGTGAATTGGCCAAGCGTCACTCCTTGAAGCTGCGCGCCGGCGAAGCCCGCTGTCGCGGCTGAGAACAGCAGGCAACGGCGCGTCGAGTATCAATCGAACATCTATCCAAACATTATCGCAGGAGGCGTCAGAAGATAAGCCGCGCGGGAACCCGATCCATTACGAGCGCGCAGGTGAACCGCCGCGCGTCGGTGGCGAGCTAGAAGAGTTTGCGTTGGGCCGCTTCCATCACGGGCGCGAACGATCGGCGATGAATCGGCGACGGTCCTAATTGCGCGAGCGTCGCGAAATGATCGGCGGTGCAGTAGCCCTTGTGGCTGCTGAAGCCGTAGCCGGGATACTCGGCGTCGTATTGAACCATCATGCGATCGCGGGTGACCTTCGCGATGATCGATGCGGCTGCGATGCAAAAGCTCTTGCGGTCGCCGCCGACGATTTTGGTTTGCGGCAATTTGAGATTGGGAATCAGGCGGCCATCGACCAGCACGTGATCCGGCAAGCGCGCGAGCGCGGCCAGCGCCCGCTCGCTCGCGAGCATCGAGGCCCAGTAGATATTGAGTTCGTCAACCTCGCTCGATGCGGCGATACCGATACCGACGGTGAGCGCCTTGCCGCGAATCAGCGGGAACAACTCTTCGCGCTTTTCGGGCGTCAGTTGTTTGGAATCGTGGACGCCCTTGATGAAGCTCTCGGGCGCGAAGATTACGGCGGCGGCGACGACCGGGCCGGCCATCGGACCAACGCCCGCCTCATCGACGCCGGCGATCGCGGCGAGTCCGTTTTTCCAGAAGCGCCGTTCGTAGCGCAAGTCCGGCCGCTTACTCACATCCACTGCCCCCGCGATTCTATGTGTTGGTGCAAATCCGTCGCATGCTCAACGCCGCTCAAGTGATTATGCGAGCGACGGCGTCGAGTGCAAAGCGTTCGCAGAGATCATCGCCAAGATTTTTCCCCAAGGGTGGAAAACGTTCTGTGTGGCAGATTCGATTGGCCGGAACGCGACGAGAGCAGGGAGCAGCTAGGCGAGGCGCTTCAGACGCGCCTGGCGGAGAATCTCGGCCACGCGTTCGGGATCGGGAATATCGAGCATCCGGATCATGAAGTCGGCACTGGCGGCGGACGCGACGCCGACATCGCCCAGCCCGAGCATCCGCTGTTTCAGGCGACGATTGACCTCGATCGAGCGCACGTCAGCCAATTCCATTTCACGCCGGCGACTGCTGAGCAGGCCGCGCCGCTCGATCAAGCGGTCCGAAGTCAGACTCCAGTAGGTATAGATGCGCGCGAGATAGACCACGCCGAAGATCACGAAGGCCAGTGCAATCAACCCCAGCCCGATCATCCGATTTCCGTGGGGCGATACAATCGCGTAGAGGCCGCCGAGAAAAACCAACGTGGCAGCGAACAGGTCGCGCGCATAGTGCCACCACGACGGCAGTATGCGGGTGAGCGCATATTCATGTTTGGTTTCCGGCCGCGGCGACATCACGCGCGTGCCGCAGCGTGAGCAGAAGGCGGAGTTGGCCGCCGCTTCGAATCCGCATTGGGGACATCTCATGGTTGTACGGTTCCGCCGCGTGGCCAGAATTGACGCTCGGGAAAAGCATTCGGAATTATGGATAAGGGCGCGTGGGTGGTCAATTCGGACGGCGGCAGCTGACGGCACGAATCGAGGAGCGATTTCATCATGAGACCAGCCGCGCGCGCTGGTCGGGGCAAACGCCTTCATGGTAAAGGTCGATGCATGAAATTCGGACTATTTGGCATCAACTTTGGTCCTTGTGCGAATCCCTTCACTGCGGCCGCTGCCGCGCGCGCGGCCGAAGCCGCGGGTTTCGAGAGCGTGTGGACGGGGGAACATATCGTCCTGCCGGAACCGCAGGCGCCGCCCTCGCCGGTGCCGGCCAATACGCCGTTTATCGATTCGGCGGTGGCCCTCGGATTTATCGCAGCACATACCAAGACGGTACGTCTGGGCACCGGCATAATTATCCTGCCGCAGCGCAATCCGGTGGTGCTGGCGAAGGAACTGGCGTCGGTGGACGTGCTGTCGAACGGCCGCCTCACTTTCGGGATCGGGATCGGATATCTGAAGCCGGAGTTCGCGGCGATCGGTGCGCCCTTTGACCATAAGGGACCGCGCAGCGAGGAATTCCTGGCGGCGATGATCGCGCTGTGGTCGATGGAAAAGCCCGAATATCACGGCCGCTTCGTGTCGTTCGGGGGCGTCAATGCGATGCCGCGGCCGGTGCAGAAGCCGTATCCTGAAATCGTCTTCGGCGGGCATACCAAGGAAGCCTATGGGCGCTCGGCGCGGCTGGCCAAGGGCTGGTTCGGCTTCGCGCTGGATGTGGACGCCACGGCCAAATGTATCGAGGGGCTGCAGGCCGCCTGCAAAGAAGCCGGGCGACCGTTCGCGGAGTTGGAAATCAGCGTGGCCCCGCGCGGCAAGATCGACCGCGACAGCGCCAAGCGCTTCGCCGACGTCGGGGTTCATCGGTTGATTCTGCTCCACGGCGCCAAGGACGAGCGCGGCTTGCTGGACTTTGTCGCGGCGAGCGAGCGCGAGTTGATTGGCAAGGTCTGAGCGGGCGCACGACGAAGCTCGCCTTGCGACAATCGCGGCGAGATCGGCGTGAAGGATTGGCGCATTTCGTGGTCCTCGCGAAGTTGAAGTCGCTGACGGCAAGTTCTGAATTGCCACAGCGGTCCCTTCGGGCCACTAATTGGCGTTCGTCAAAATGTGGGCGCTGAAATAGTGGCAAGTTCGACTACTACTGCCTAATTACGACGGTATCGGAGAGTCTTTGCGAACGGGCACACGGCTTGCGTTAGGAGAACGATAGTCCGTCAGCGGACATCGAGAGAACGCAAGGAGGCAGTGCGCAAGATGAAAACCGATAACAGCCGGGTAATGACGGTAAAGGAACTCTCCGACTATCTGAAGGTTCACCCGTCAACCGTCTATCGCCAACTCAAGCGTGGGCAATTGCCCGCTTTCAAAGTCGGCAGCGATTGGCGCTTCAACGTCGAGTCAATCGATCGCTGGCGCTTGGGCCAGGACAGCTTCGGCGAGGTCGGCCAAGGCGGCCAGTGAGTGGGGCCATGGGGGGCGAGTGGCGGGGGCCAGTGGGGGAAGGATTGAGCGAGGTGGGGAGGGTGGCCATGGGGGGTGATTTGGGGGCAGTGGTTGAGGGGATGGTGGTGGACGGTTGAGAGAGGCGGGGGGGTCAGTGAGGGAAGGATTGAGTGAAGTGAGGAGGGTGGCGATGGGGTTGATTTGGGAGCAGTGGTTGGGAGGCAGGTTGCGGAGGCAAGTTGGGGGCGGCAAGTGAAGCGACGGGCAGCCGGTCAGTGCATGCGGGTTAAATGGGGCAAGTGAAGGCGGGACAGGAGCTACAGTCGACGATCGGCGGCTCCTCAATCGAGTGTGCGGATGGGTTGAGGCGAAGTCGCGCGGTGGTGCGCGGGAGAATCTTCGGCGGTTCAGGCGACGGTGCTGAGGTAATCGAGCCCGAGCCATCCGTGGAGCGGATCGACGCGAGCAATTTGGACCACGATGCGGGACTGGCTTCCGAGCCTCGGAGCGCCGCGCAGACTGC
>DASXFX010000050.1:0-5790 GCA_036489375.1 Binataceae bacterium (SeqCode)
AATTGTTGGTCGCGATTCGGGGCGACGATGGAGCTTGGGCGGTGACCGACGCTGCTGATGGTGGCATCGCCGATCGCGGCGGCGGCCGAGGGAGCTACCGGGTCATCGCCGCAACGCGGGCGAAATTCTGCAGCGGGCACATAGCGCACAAGCCCTCGCAGCAGCGAGCAATTCCGGAGCCGCCACAGTCGGGGCAGGGGACCGGTGCACTCGCCAGAGAATGACTTGGCGCCTGATCGCTATGTCGAGCGATACCCTGCAGGCATCACAGCGCATAGGATTATAGCCCAAGTTCTCTTGTCTTGGAGCGGCACCGTTTCGGCACCGATTGACGGGAACGGAACGCGAAGGAACGTCCCTGAACGCGACGAAAAAACCCGATCGTTCAAGGGATGGAGCGTTGAAATCCCGTTTGGACGAGGGGGTCGCAGGTTCAAATCCTGCCACTCCGACCAATTTCTCGAGCATAAATCAATCGTGGGGCCTGATATGGGGAATGAAACCCGGGGCGGATAATAACCTAACGCCGCGCCTTCGAGCCTGGAGGACGACCCGCGCTCGACAAGGAGAGTGCGCCAACCTCGGCGCCCAAGCCCAACAAAAGACCGAGGTTCAACACTTTATGAGGCGCATAACGGACTATCGCCCGCCTCACCTTGCACATTGTTTTGTATATTTGTCGACAGGCCACACTACCTCACTCCGTCAGCCGAAATTGCTTGATCATCGACATTCTGGCTGGTCAGGAGAACAGCGCAAGCTCGCCCACGCGCTTTGGCTAATGAGTGATACAGGTGACGAGGTACCAAACGTAACCACAACGGCCGCCATCGTGACTACCTTGTCGGTCAACGTGGTAATCATAGACTTGTGTTTGTCTGTTCCTTGTATAGGTACACGCAGCACGGCCAGCATCGTCCGGGGTAGGATTGCAGCCTAGCATGATGTGTCTGCACCGTGCTCTCTCTCCGACATTTCCGGCTGGCGAGATGGTGTTCTTTATCCCTTGGCGGGGGGGCGCCGAAGACGCGGGCGCGGCGCATCTCGACCGGCTCGGGCCGTCGGGGTGGTTCAGCGGCTGTTGGCCGCACGATGGTGAGGTCGCCGGCGGCCACTTTCCGCTGATCCTTCAGTGCCGCCAGCGCAGCGGCCAACGACACATTGCGACATTCGGCGACATTTGCCGCCATCGCAATCGACTCCCACTTCGCGTAGGTAAATTCAAATTGCCTTTCGTGTTTCAGTCCCCTCCCTGTTTGCTCCCTGTTTTCCACTGTTATTTGCTATTATTTGCTATCGGAGAAATAAACGAAAGTGCCATAAGTCCTTAATCCGTAATGGTAATTCGTCACCTTTTGCCAATAGTCTACCTGTTTTTGCTCGAAAAGCTCCCTGTTTCGGGAAAAGCGGGGGCCTGGGGGAACGAATGCTCCGCCAAGCGCAATGGGCTTCGCAAGTTCGTTCCACAGCCGCTCGCGGTCACGCCATGCCTCCGGCGCGTCCCCCGGCAGCATGATCTCGGAGTGGACGACACCGCGTTTGGAAGAGAAGTCGTGACTGCGCTCAAACCGGTCGTCGCTCAGCTGTGAGGCCGAACGGTAGGCGGCGGACGCCACCGCGCTTGAGCTGGACTCGCGGCCAATGACCTTGACGTGAAGATGATAGATCACCATCGCGATCCGAACCTCAGCACGATCAAGCGCACGTCGGAACGACGTATAAGCGCCGATCCCTATGGCGCTGAGCTTTCGATGCCGCACTTTGGCGATGACCCGGTAGGTCGCCGGCGCCGCCGCGATCGCTCCGATCGCCCGAGCTCCAGTGTCGGTCGAAACCCGAATATCGCGAAAACGGAATCGGCGCTGCCGGCGACATCACCATCGGCGGTCAGCAGCCGCTGCACCAACCAGGCGGCGGGTGCGGGTCAGTCTGCCGGTCGAGATGCGCCGCGCCCGAGCCTTCGGCGACCCCTCGCGAAGGGATAAAGAACACCATCGCGCCAGCCGGAAATGTCGGAGAGAGAGCACGGTGCAGTACTACGCCGCGGTCGATCGAGCCGGGGTGGCTTTGGCGTCGACCCGCTACCTCACCACGCCGTGGGTCCGCCCCGTCGCCGATCTGATAATCGCGAAATAGAAATCCGCCGCGGCCGAATCCGCCACTGCCCTCGCGCGCGCGTGACGCCAACCAATTGAGTTAACCGGGGCAAAGATGAGGTCAGATCGCCAGTCGAGGCGTGTCTTTGGCGTTTGCCCTCGTCGGCATCCTGCTCGATAAATTCGGGCGCCGCACGATCCAGTAGATCGTCCCAGCCGTAGGCGCGCAGCATGACGGCATCCATTTCGGCATGTATCGCGCGCAGGCGGGAGATGTCGGCGGCAGTCTCGTTACATGCATGGAAGCGATTATAGGTTTTGGTGAGACCCTCGTTGCGGCCGATCATCAGTTGTGCACGGAAGGCATTGTAAGATGCGCCTACTTCTTCAAGACTGGCGTCACTCTCAAAGCTCTCAGGGAAAGGAAACGTCCGAAAGCAATCGGAAGGCGTATAACGCAACCTATCCTCAAGCGTAGACGCGAAGAACCTGGCCCAAGTTTCGTGAATGCGGCATTGGACAGCGACGAACGGTGCGAAAGAACTAAAGGCTAGAGGTATCAGTTGCTCTGAATAAATCTGATGGGCATCAATCTGCGCTATCGTCAGGAATTGGGAAACACGCGTTGTTACCAAGACACGTGGGAGCCGAGCGATGGCGGCGTAGAGGCCCGGCCTTTTTTCCGCATATTGCCACCAACGCACCTTCAGCGCTGGACGAGTTTGTTTGTCGCGTTCCGGCTTTACTCTTCGACGCACGATCTCCACCAAATCCGGCCAGCCCTCCGCAACCGCCTCAGGGTGATCCCCGGGCACAATTCCAGCCGTTCTGCATTTCGCGCGCTCGGCTTCATCCATATCGGACCATGCCTTCAGACCTGGCTCGCGCCTCAGAGGGAAATCGAAGAAGTCGATCACGTAGCGATGATGTGCCTGCGTCGGCGACTTGTTGACCTCCTCACCTCCGATATATGGAAAGATCCGCTCTGAATTCCTCGGGTCTTTTGCGATCAACGAACACATCGTTTCGAGTCCTTCTGCCTCCCCCTTCGCAGCGGCCGAGTCATCGAAGGTGAAACCCATGCCAAGTGCGTATGAGCCAACAAACGCCTTTCCGGAATTGGCCCCCAGCGCAACCGGCGAGGTATCTAGATCGCCCTCGACCAGATAGGCCGAGATGCGGCGGACCTGATGCGTATCGAGCACGGGGGAAGCTGCGGCGCCTTTAACGATGTGCACGACTGACACCACCACCGCAGCCTCGCCTGGCCATTTCAGTCTGCGTCGCGCGCGCAAGACAGCACCACTGTCTGCGATGATTTTTGTCAGGCCTGTTACCACCGGCGTGAATTTGGTTTAAAACCAGCGGATTGAATTTGCTGTTACGTGACGGGCGCCTTGGCGGCATTTCTGATATGGGCGAGAAGATACGTGCTGCTGTGCCAGTACTGATTGGGGCAGCCTGCAGCCCGATCCGATTGAGCATGCCGCCGTGCTCGGGCCAATCAAGGCCAAGCCCTGCGGGTGGCCGCGAAGGACGCGGCCAGCCTTGACAGGCCCTGCGCGCGACGGTGGCGAGATTTGGTGGTCGGGACGGAAGAATGCTCGCGGCGCGGGTCGAACCAAAGAATGGACCCACGAAGAGAACAGCGTTCAGCGGGGCGGATGGCTGCCGAACAGGTCGAGTTGCCAAGAGCGGTCGTCACGTTTGGGCGTGATGGATTGGTAGTGACGGCGTATTTGGGCAAAGTGGGTCGCCTCGAATTGCAAGGCGAGCTCCATCAGGGCATCGGCAATGTAAGCGGCGGCTTCATCGGAGACGGCGTATTCGGGCGAATTGGCTGGACGCTTGTGCGTCATCGTGGTCGCTTCGGGCTTACTCCTCGATCTCATCCTTCATGCGGAAGCTTTTGCCTTCGATGACGACGGTGTCGGCGTGGTGCAGCACGCGATCGAGGATGGCGGAGGTCAAGGTGCTGTCGTTGTTGAAGATCTGCGACCAGTGTTTGTAGGCGCGGTTGGTGGTGATCACCATCGGGGCGCGCTCGTAGCGCTGGCTGATGATCTGGAACAGCAAGTCTGCGCCGTGCTTGTCGATGGGAAGGTAACCGAGTTCATCGACAATCAGTACGGCGGGCTTCAGGTAACGCTGGAACTCGCGCTTGAGGCGTCCGGCGGACTGGGCTGCCGCCAGAGTGTTGATGATATCGACGGCGGTGGTGAACAGCACCGAGTGTCCATTCAGGCAGGCAGCGTGGCGCAGAGCAATCGACAAATGCGTCTTGCCGAGACCGACGTTGCCGATCAGGACGATGTTGGTCTGGGTTGCAATGAAGGCCAGACGGAACAGGTTCTGGATTTGCGGGCGGTTGATCTTTTTGGGCCAGCTCCACTGGAAGTCATCGAGGGATTTGAGCACGGGGAAGCGCGCGTTCCTGATGCGGCGCTCGATGCTGCGGTTCTCGCGCATCGTGGCCTCGCCCTCAACCAATTGCTCCAGATAATCCAGGTGCGAGCGCTGCTGCCCGGCGGCCCTGGTGGCCAGGGCTTGGTAGTGGCTTTGGATTAGGGCAGGTGCAAACGCTGCAGCTGCGCGTCCAGTCGCGTCAGGTCAGTCGGGGTCATAATCGTTTACCTCGTAGGCGTTGAGGTCCGGGGGAGCGATGTCGATGTCGAGCAGGTCGTGGCGACGGGTGAGTTGCAATGGCCCCGGTTCCGGCAGCGCGCGGGCGCGGGTCTCCAGGATGTTGGTGATGTACTCGGCACTGAAGGCCTGGAAGGCGAGCCCGTCGGTAATGGCTCGCGCCACCGCATCGGCGGGGTAGATCTCGGCCAGGGCGAGAATCTTGCGGACGTGGTGGCGGGCATTGAGCCTGCGCTGCTCCAGGCCGTCGTAATAGGCTGTCGCATCCGGCGACAGTGCCAGGAAGTGCATCATCAGGCGTTGTTCGCGGGCACGGCTGCGCTGGGCGATCAGACCCTTGGCGTGGTCGGGATCCTCGATGTCCTCGTGACGACCATAGCGGCGCGTGTGACGGGCGATGAGTTGGTTGTCGAAATAGATGCAGACCCGGTCGGGATAGGCTTTGACTGTCAATCGGCGGTGAGCGTATGCGGCAGGAACGGAATACTGATTGGTGTCCAGGGTGATGCGGAACTGGCTGGAGGCGACGCTGGTTGAAGTGAGCGCGATGTCGTAGGGGTGCGGGTTGCGCGGTCCCAGATGGGGACGCTCTTGCGCCAACAAATCGACGGGTCGCTGTTGCGTTTCGCCGTGGATGCGAACGTTGGCGATGGTGTCGAGCCAGACCTGTGCGGCCGCGTGGATCGTGCTGAAATCGGTCAACTCGAAGCCATGCAGAAAATTCTTTTTGACGTAGCCTACACCAGACTCCACGCGCCCCTTCTCGTTGCCGCGGGCGACATTGCTGCGCGCACCGGGCGATCGCGACCAGGTATTCCGATTGATTGCGACCGGGCGTTCCGATTGATCGCGACCACCGATTCCGGGCGATCGCGACCAGCCTGTGGACGGAGATAACCGCCGCCGTTGGGTGATCCGCGAATCGGCATGGCTTCGCTCCTTTCGATGAGGAGCGAGACATGCCTGGACCGAGATTACCCATGCGTAGAATACGTGACGTGCTGAGGCTGTCCGCCGCCGGCATGTCCAAACGCCAGATCGCCGCCAGCCT